>NZ_JARJLM010000181.1 GCF_029335485.1 Cupriavidus basilensis | reverse complement strand
GGGCCAGCAGGGTGTCGTACCAGTCGTTCTCCCCTGCCCCTGCATCATCGGCGCCGGCTTCGAGCCCGCTGCCTTCGCCTTGCGCCGGCTGCGCCGACCAGTCATAGCCAATGCGGATCACCGGCACGAGTTCGGCGGCCTGTTTCAGGAAGGCGTCCTCGATCGGCGCGGGCGGCGTGGGCCCGAGCCAGATGACCGGGCCGTCCAGGTGCTGCGCCAGCCGGTGCAGGGCGCGGCGGCGCGCCGGCAGCGGATCGTCGGGGCCCGACAGGGCCTGCCAGAAGGCCATCACGATGCGCGCTTCCTCACCGAGAAAACGCGACGACAGATGCGCGTAGGTCCGTTCCAGCGCGCCCTGCAGCAGCGCCGCGCGGTCGTCGCCATCGACGTCTTCGTCGCGAATGGCGTCGTCGTCGAGCCAGCGCGCGCTCAGTTCGTCGCTGATGGTCAGCAGCGTCTGCGCCAGCCCCCAGGCCGCGGCTTCGGTCTGCGCGCCGAACGCGCGCCGCAGCCAGTCCTGCGCGCGGATGGCCTGCTGCACCGCCAGCAGACGCGCGGCATGGCTGCGCACCGGCACCGCATCGGGCGGCAGGTCGAGCAGCCAGTGGCCGAGCGTGAGGACGCGCGGCAGCAAGCGCGGCGCGCCGGCCGCGCGCGCGGCGGCATCGAGCGCCTGGCGCACGCCGGGAATCTGCGCCGCGGTGGGCACGACCACGTGCGCGGCGGCTTGCTGGTCCCCGCAACGATCGAGGAAATACCAGGCCGCGGCGGCGGCCTGCGGCAGGAAGTCGGGGCCGGGACGAAAATGCAGCGTGGTCATGAAACGAGAGTGGCGGCCGGATCGGATGTCATGGCACGTGGAGCGCCCCGGCCGGTAGCGCGCGGCGCTGGCCGGCGCCTGGGCGCCGGGTGCCAGGGCACCGGAACGCCTGGCGCCGCGCAGGCAAAACGGAAAAAGCGCGGGAAAACCCGCGGGGTTGCCCTCAGTGGCCGCCGCCCTCGAGGCGGGAGCGAATCTCGCGCGCGGTCTCCAGCAAGCCCTGGTACCCCGAACGGGCATGCTCGGGCAGGTCGGGATCGCCGATCAGCGCGCCCAGCGTTTCGATGATGCTGTAGAGCAGCCCCCGGGCCGCGCCGCCGGCAATGCTGTTCTGCTCGACCGCGCTATTGATGTGGGCCAGCGCGTCGCTCAGGTGCTCCACCTCGGGCGGCTGTTGCGGATCGGGCTTGGAAGGGGTGTCGGACGTCATGGTCGATAGCCTTGTATGTTGCGCGGAAAGGCGCCGGACCGAGGTCTGGCGCAGGCTTCTATTCTACGCGTCCCGGCGCGCGCAGCGACGGCTGCGCCGCACCGGTGCGGCCAGCGGCTTCCGGGCACGCGACCCGCCGCGGCAGGGCTGCGCGCCCCCGCCCAATCCGGACGGCATTGCCGCCAGGGGTGGGCCGCGGGGGAGCGGGATGGCCTGGCCGCCTCCATCCCATAGCGTGGGGCAGCGCCAGGGTGGTGCCCCCCATCGTGGGGGTGACTTTGCGCCGCCAAGTGCGGCGTAAATCATACGTATCGGCCTTGCGGCACTTTTCTCGGGCGCCGGCGATTGAAAAAAGCTCTTGCCCCGATTAATACAATGATTCCACCGGGCCGGTTTTCCCGGGCAAAATGCACCAATGCACAGCGGGCCTGGCTGGATTCCACCAACGCATGCGGCGGACGCAACGTGCGGTTGACGCGCAAGGTATTGAATTCCCGTCAACTGGTAACATATCGGCAGTATCCGCCTTTTGCGGCTGTCCCTTTGCGGGCTCGCCCGCGCCGGGCAGGGCGCCCGCCTACGGGTATGCGCAAACTCGTGTAATGTAGCGGTTCGGCAAATCCCGCCTTCAAATTTAACAGAGCGAAACCAGAGGTTTTCCGCCATGAGTGAACAAATCAAGTATGTGAGCGACGCCTCCTTTGACGCTGACGTGCTCCAATCAGACAAGCCCGTCCTGCTGGACTTCTGGGCCGAATGGTGCGGTCCTTGCAAGATGATCGCCCCGATCCTTGACGAAGTGGCCAAGGACTACGGCGACAAGCTGCAGATCGCCAAGATCAACGTCGACGAGAACCAGCAAGTGCCGGCCAAGTTCGGCATCCGCGGCATCCCCACGCTGATCCTGTTCAAGAACGGCGCGGTTGCGGCGCAAAAAGTCGGTGCGCTGTCCAAGTCGCAACTGACCGCTTTCCTCGACGGCAATCTGTAAGTCGATTGACCGGGGCGCCGCGCCATCAGGCGCCAGCCCCGGTGTAGCCACAATCCGACGTGCGTGCGCCTGCGCTGGCGCACCGGCCGGATTGTGCTAAGATGGCACCAACAACTTCCCCGAGCGTTCGCTCATTTCTTCCCCCTTCCTTTAGGTCCAGCCCGTCCGGGCGCCTCTGTACCCCTCGTCTATGCACCTGACAGAACTCAAATCGCTTCACGTGTCTGCGCTTCTCGAAATGGCCGCGACCCTCGAGATCGACAACGCACAACGGATGCGCAAACAGGAGCTGATGTTTGCGATCCTGAAGAAGCGCGCCAAGCTGGGCGAAACCATCTTTGGAGACGGCACCCTGGAAGTCCTGCCGGACGGCTTCGGCTTCCTGCGTTCGCCGGAAACCTCCTACCTGGCAAGCACGGACGACATCTACATCAGCCCTTCGCAAATCCGCCGCTTCAACCTGCATACCGGCGACACCATCGAAGGCGAGGTACGGACCCCCAAGGACGGCGAGCGTTATTTCGCACTGGTGAAGGTGGACAAGGTCAACGGCCAGGCGCCCGAAGCGGTGAAGAACCGCATCATGTTCGAGAACCTGACGCCGCTGCACCCGAACCGGCCGCTCACGCTCGAACGCGAAATCCGCGCCGAGGAAAACATCACCGGCCGCATCATCGACATGATCGCGCCGATTGGCCGCGGCCAGCGCGCCCTGCTGGTGGCATCGCCCAAGTCCGGCAAGACCGTGATGCTGCAGCATATCGCGCACGCGATTGCCAACAACCATCCGGAAGCCGACCTGTTCGTGCTGCTGATCGACGAGCGCCCGGAAGAAGTGACCGAAATGCTGCGCTCGGTGCGCGGCGAGGTGGTGGCGTCGACCTTCGACGAACCTGCCATCCGCCACGTGCAGGTCGCCGAAATGGTGATCGAAAAGGCCAAGCGCCTGGTCGAACTCAAGCGTGACGTGGTGATCCTGCTGGACTCGATCACCCGCCTGGCACGCGCCTACAACACGGTGGTGCCGGCCTCGGGCAAGGTGCTGACCGGTGGCGTGGACGCCAACGCGCTGCAACGCCCGAAGCGTTTCTTCGGCGCCGCGCGCAACCTGGAAGAAGGCGGCTCGCTGACCATCATCGCCACTGCACTGATCGAAACCGGCAGCCGCATGGACGACGTGATCTACGAAGAGTTCAAGGGCACCGGCAATATGGAAGTGCACCTGGAACGCCGCCTGGCGGAAAAGCGCGTCTATCCGTCGATCAACCTGAACAAGTCCGGCACGCGCCGCGAGGAATTGCTGATCAAGCCGGAAATCCTGCAGAAGGTCTGGGTGCTGCGCAAGTTCATCTCGGACATGGACGAAGTACAGGCCATGGAATTCATTCTCGACAAGATGAAGGCGACCAAGAACAACGCCGAGTTTTTCGATATGATGCGCAGAGGCGGCTGATCCTTCGCGGTACCGCGCGCGGGTTTTGAGCGCGGGTATGGCAAAAGAAGGGCGTGCCTCGGCGCGCCCTTTTTGCTTTGCGCGGCCGGCTTGCCGGTACGCCGCATTCCTGGCCTGGCACGCGCGCCGTCTCGATGCCATACCTGCAGGAGCCTCATGTTCGGCCGACTGAGCCACTTCCTGCGCGCGCGATCGCGCGTGCGCAAACTCGAGCACTACGCGATTCCCGACGCGCTGTGGGAACACACGATGGCGGCCCTGCCGTTCGTGCAGCGATACAGCCAGGCCGATCTCGCCGCGCTGCGCGAGCTCGCCACGCTGTTTATCGCCGAGAAGGAATACTCCACGGCGCACGATCTGCCGCTCACCGACGACATGGTCACCATCGTGGCGGTGCAGGCCTGCGTGCCCATCCTCAAGCTCGGCATCGAGTGGTACCGGGGCTGGCGCGGCATTGTCCTCTATCCCGGTGAATTCGTGATCCGCCGCACGGTCGAGGACGACATCGGACTGGTGCATGGCGTGGTCGAGGAAGCCAGCGGCGAAGCCTGGGAGCATGGTCCGGTCATCCTTTCCTGGCCCGATGCGCAGACCCCGGGCGGCGGACTCAATGCGCGCCACGCCCACCCCGACGACGCCTACAACGTGGTCATCCATGAGTTCGCCCACAAGCTGGACATGCTCGACGGCGAGCCTGATGGCGTACCGCCCTTCTCCCGCGTGCTCCACCCGGGCGTCGATCGCGAACAGTGGGCGGAAACCCTGCTGAGCGAATACGACCGCTTTGCCGAAGCCTGCGATGCGCAATCGGACCATGCCTGGGATCATCCCGAACGGCTGCCGCCGGCGCTGCGGGTGATCGATCCTTACGGCAGCGAGGCCCCGAGCGAATTCTTTGCAGTGGCCTCGGAGACGTTCTTCGTCGAACCGGTGGGCTTGCGCAAATATTGGCCCGTGCTTTATGCCGCCCTGGTCACGTTTTACCGGCAGGATCCCGCGTCGATGTGACCGAAGATCGATATTTCGCCGCGCCGCAGCGTCTCGTGACCGCCACACGCAAATCTTGCCCAGCTTTTTGTTTTTCTGCGATAATCCCGGATTGTCCGTTATCGGCAAGTGGTTCGTTCGCCGCAACACTGCCGGCGCATTCGGCGCAAGCAGCGCATCCCGTTTTTTGCGCTTTCTGTTGCGCTTTGTGCCATCCTGGCAGCGGCAGCGCGGCAAGCAGCGGACTGGCTACCCAACCTGAAAGGAAAGACCATGAAAGAAGGCATTCACCCGAATTATCGCGAAGTCGTGTTCCTCGACGTATCGAACGACTTCAGCTTTGTGACCCGCTCGACCATCCAGACGCGCGACACCATCACCCGCGACGGCAAGGAATATCCCCTGGCCAAGATCGAAGTCTCGTCGGAATCGCACCCGTTCTACACCGGCACCCAGAAGATCATGGACACGGCCGGCCGCGTCGAGAAGTTCCGCCAGAAGTTCGGCAGCAAGCTGGGCAAGGCCGCCGCGAAGTAATTCGCGCCGCGAGCCCGCTCGCTGCACGGCCTCGGACGATGCTCCGACGCCGCGCACCCAAGCAAAGAGGCAGCATCGGCTGCCTCTTTGCTTTTGCAGTCTTCGCGCATGCGATGCCATCGCATGGCACGCGCCAGGCGCACTTTGTCCGGCCTCTTCGCGTACCCTGCCCCTATCGCCGGCACGCCGCGCGGGGATGGCGGACGCAGCAGATGCAACGGACGTAGTCAACCGGAGGCGCCCGACCCGGCCGCCCCCCAGCCCACCGATCAATGAGCGCAGCCAAGACCTCCCGAGTTCACCTGACCGCAGCCGCCACCGGCACGCTCCCCCGCGCGCTGCTGCTGGCCATCTGCATCATCTACGGCCTGGCCGGCCTGTTCGGCCGCGATCCGTGGAAGAACGAGGACGCAGCCGGCTTCGGCGTGATGTGGCAACTGGCTACCGGAGGCCCGCAGGACTGGCTGATGCCGAACATCGTGGGCCGCCCCTATGGAGACGACGGCCCGCTGGTGTTCTGGGTGGGCGCCACCATGATCCGCCTGTTCGGCGGCTGGCTCGGCGCGCCGGACGCATCGCGCCTGGCCACCGCCCTTTTCTATTTCGGCACCTGCGCCCTGATCTGGTACGCCACCTATCTGCTGGGCCGGCGCGCCGAGGTACAGCCTTTTGCCTATGTGTTCGGGGGCCAGCCCAATGCCCGCGACTACGGCCGCACGCTTGCTGACGGGGCGCTGCTGATCTTCCTCGCCTGCGTGGGCCTGGCCATGCGCGGCCACGAAACCACGCCGCAGGTCGGCCAGGTTTCCTTCATCGCCATGAGCCTGTATGGCATGGTGCGCAGCCTGGACAAGCCGATTCAGGGCGGTCTCTGGCTCGGCCTCGGGCTGGGCGCGCTGACACTGTCCAGCGGCCCCGTCATACCACTGGTGCTGCTGGCATCGGTCGTAGTCTGCGGCTTCGCCTGCAAGCCCCTGCCCTTGCCGCGCCTGCTGGTGGTCAGCGTACCGCTGGCGCTCGCACTGGTGGCAGCCTGGATGGCGGCTGCCTATTTCGGCGCGACCGATCCCAACGATGCCGTCACCTTCATCCGCGAATGGTCGCGCTACGACCGCCGTACCTATGGCGCGCCGAATGCCATCGCGCTTAACTTCATCGCGCGCAACCTGCTGCTGTTTACCTGGCCGGTATGGCCGATCGCCTGCTGGGCCTGGCTGAGCTGGTCCGGCATGCGCCGCGCGCCGCATGTGGCGCTGCCGCTGGCGATGCTGATGCCGCCGCTGCTACTGCTCTTCCTGCTGCGCCAGCCCGGCGACGTGCAGTTCATCCTGCTGCTGCCGCCGATGGCAGTGCTGGCAGCCTTCGGCCTGCCCACGCTCACGCGCGCCGCCATCAATGCGATCGACTGGTTCGCCCTGCTCTTCTTCACCATCTTCGGCGGCTTCGTCTGGTTTATGTGGATCGCCAGGACGACGGGCCAGCCGCCGCGCATCGCTGCCAATATCTATCGCCTGCTGCCGGGCTTCCAGCAGGATTTCACCATCAGCGCGATCGTCTATGCGCTGCTGGTGACGGCGGCCTGGGTGCTGATCGTGCGCTGGCGCCTGTCGCGCGCGCCCAAGCAGATCTGGCGTCCGGTGGTGATCTCGGCGGCGGGCACCACGCTGATGTGGGTGCTGGCGATGACGCTCTGGATGCCATCGATCAACTACGGCAAGACCTATCGCGACGTGGCGCAGGCCGCTTCGATGGCACTGCCGGCCACTTACAACTGCGTGCAGCCGATCCGCATGGGCGATGCACAGCTGGCTTCGTTCGCCTATTTCGGCCATCTCCGCTTCGGCGGCCCGGCGGACGGGTGCGACATCCTGCTGCGCCATGACCCCGTCGACTACGGCGAACCCACCAGCATTTCGCACTTCGAGTGGCGCCTGATCTGGGAAGGCCGCCGCCCCTCGGACCGTGACGAACGCTTCCGCATGTATCGCCTGGTCGATATGTCGCGGGTTGCACCACCCAAGCCCAGCCTGCCCATCCGCCGGCTGCCGCGCCACTGACGGCTCTGCCCGGGCCGGCTGACCGGACCCGCCGCGAGCCACATGCTGGCACGCGCTGCCCGGCCAGTCCGGACCGCTTGCGTCGGCACTTCCGCTCCTTGCATGAACGCGCTACAGGATATCCGCCGCATCGCCACGCTGGCCGCCCCGGTGCTGGTCGGCCAGCTTGCCGTGATCGCCTTCGGGACCATCGACACCATCATGGCGGGGCGCGCCTCCGCCATCGACCTCGCCGCGGTCGGACTGGGCGGCTCGATCTATATCACCGTCTACATCAGCCTGATGGGCGTGCTGCAGGCGCTCGCCCCGATCGCCGGGCAGCTGCATGGCGCCGGCCGTAGCGCCGAGATCGGCGACGAAGTGCGGCAGGCCGCCTGGCTGGGGCTGGCACTGGCCGTGCCCGGCATGCTGTTGCTTGCGTTCCCCGGGCCGCTGCTGGCGTTCGCGCATGCACCGCCCGAACTGGTGGAAAAGGCATCGTACTACCTGCATATCCAGGCCTTCGGCCTGCCTGCGGCGCTGGGCTTCCGCATCTATTCGGCGCTGAACAATGCCCTGTCGCGCCCGGTGATGGTGACCGTGCTGCAACTGGTCGGGCTGGGCGTCAAGATTCCACTCAACGCCTGGTTCATCGGCGGCGGCTTTGGTCTGGCGCCGATGGGCGGTCCGGGCTGCGCGCTGGCCTCGACGCTGATCAGCTGGATCTGGTGCCTCTCGGGCATCCTGATCCTGCGCTACAACGCGGCCTACTATCCCCTACGGATATTCTCCCGCTGGGCCTGGCCGCGGGCACAGCCCATCCGCGCACTGTTGCGCCTTGGCGTGCCAATGGGGCTGACCTACCTGATCGAGATCACCTCGTTCACGCTGATGTCGATTTTCATCACGCGCATGGGCACCGTGGTGCTGGCGGGCCACCAGATCATCGCCAACCTGAGCGCGGTCGCCTATATGCTGCCGCTGTCGCTGGCGATCGCCACCTCGACCCTGGTGGCCCAATCCATCGGCGCGCGCGACCCGGCCGCGGCGCGGCGCATTGCGTGGCGGGGCATCTGCCTGGCGGCAATGCTTGCGGTGCTGGCCGGTGTCCTGCTCTGGCTGCTGCGGGGCCCGCTGCTGCATGCCTATGCCAAAGATCCAGATGTGGTTGCGGCGGCACTGCCCCTGATCGTGTTCATTGCCTTCTACCAGGCCTTCGACGCGGTCCAGGTGATGACGGCCTTTATCTTGCGCGCCTACAAGATCGCCCTGGTGCCGACCTTGATCTACGCGCTGTCGCTGTGGGGCGTGGGGCTGGGGGGCGGCTACGTACTCGGATTCGGCCTGATCGGCTCCCTGCCCGCTTTCACACGGGGCGCCGGCGGCTTCTGGCTCGCCAATAGTGTCAGCCTGGCGCTCGCCGGCTCGCTGCTGGTGCGCTACTTCGTCGGCATCAGCCGCCGCCAGGCGAGCTGATGCGGCGGCGCCATGGCAAGTGGCGCACGAATTATATTGGGCAGGACCGGCGGCACGCCGGGCAGATACGCGGCCGACTCGGGCGGCAGCGATAGTGGCCGCGCCGGACCGAAAGCCGGAGTTTGCAAAATGGCCGCATCCTCACCGGTAGTGCTGGCGCGCCGAATGGACCGGAATTATCGGGGAGGATCCTGGCGAATGCCGGATCCATAAAAGAAAAACCCGCATGGGATTAACCATGCGGG
>NZ_JARJLM010000180.1 GCF_029335485.1 Cupriavidus basilensis | reverse complement strand
CAATCATCGGGAATCCGGCCGCGCTGCCCAGGCGGCAGATGGCCAGCAATCGCCGGTACACCCGTGCGGTCTGCCTGCCGGTATAGAGATCGCTGCCGGCCGGCGCCCGCTTGCGTTCCGCGTCGGAGCGCACGCGCACCATCGCGCCGGCGAGCGCCAGCCGCTGGGCAACCGTGCTCTTGCCGCTGCCGGAGAGCCCGTGCATGATGGTGATCGCGCCCGGGCGCCGTGTCAGGGCTGAGCACGCCAGCTCCAGCAAGTCCGTGCAGCGCATCCTTGCCGTCGCCATTTCCGCGGCGGTGATGGTGCCGGCCACCTCGCGCTGGTGCGCGCGCTCGAGCAGCACGCGCACACGCACCACGGCGCGCATGGCGGTGTAGTAGGGCAGCAGGGCCAGGCCGGCGTAATCGCCGCTGTGCTCCAGGTACGCATTGAGCAGGCGATAGGCGAGATCCTGCCTGCCGCGATGCAGCAGGTCCATGAAGGGGAAGGCGGTGTCGCTGATGGTGTCGATCCAGCGCAGCCCGGCATCGAACTCCAGGCAGTCGAAGGGCGTTGGCTCGCCGTCGATCAGGGCCACATTGCCCAGGTGCAGGTCGCCATGGCATTCGCGCACATGGCCGCTTGCCCGCCGTTTGCCAAAGGCGGCATGCAGCGACGCGGCGCGGGTGCGCAGCAGCGCGGCCACGCGCGCGGTCATGCCTTGGCCCGGGTCGAGCGCGGCGATGCCGCCCAGCGCCAGCGCCATCACCGCGCCGATCCGCGCCGGCGTGCCGTGGTCCGTATCGCCACGGGCGACCGGTGCGGCCTGGTGGAACGCCGCCAGCGTGCGGCCCAGCGCTTCCACATGGGCGCCGCTCAGCTGATCCCGCTCGGCCATGGTGGAGAACAGGTCGCGCTGGCGGAAGCGGCGCATCTTCACCGCATATTCCAGCGGCGCGCCGTCGCCGCCGATCCTGGCATCGAGCGGCCCGGGACCGGCGGTGACCGGCACCACATCCAGGTAGAGCGATGGCGCCAGCCTGCGGTTCAGTCTCAGTTCGGTCTCGCAATCGGCTTTGCGCGCGGCCAGCGATGAAAAATCGACGAAGTCGAGACGCACGGGCTTGCGCGTCTTGTAGGCGAAGGCACCGGCAAGGAACACCTGCGAGATATGCGTCTCGATGAGACTGACCTGGCTCACCGGGTGAGGGTAAGCCTCGGGACGCATCAAAGCCTGCGCGAGTACCGCCGATTCCATGCTGGGTTCTCCCGGGTGTCTGCCCGCGCTCTCGGGCAGGGCATGCTTCCATGCTATGCATGTGGCCGGGAACTGGCTTGACCGGGGTCAAGCAGAAGCGTGACCGCCTCTCCTATCGTGGAAAAGAGCGGTGCGCCCGCGCACGAAGGGGAAATGGCGTTGACCGTGACAACGAGAGGGGACGGGTTCCCGAAGCGCCCGGCGCGGGTGCGCTGCATTGCGGCTGGTCTGGCCGCCGTGCTCTGCGCCGGCTGCGCGGCTTGCCGGCGTTGCGGCGGGATGATGGACAGGAAGCGGACGCTAGATGCGGTCCAGCGCGTCGAGGTCCTGCAGGATCACGCGCTTGCCCTTGACGCAGATGAGCCCGTCGCGCTGGAAACGCGACAAGGTGCGGCTGACGGTTTCGAGTTTCATGCCGAGATAGCTGCCGATTTCCTCGCGGGTCATGCGCAGCGTGAGTTCGCGGTGCGAGTAGCCACGGGCCTTCTGCCGCGCGGAGATATTGAGCAGGAAAGCGGCCACGCGCTGGTCGGCGTTCAGGCTGGCCAGCAGCAGCATGACCCCGGATTCGCGCACGATCTCGCTGCTGAGCATGCGGTGCACGTGCTGCTGCAGCGAGCGCATCTCCCGGCACAGCGCTTCGAGCAGGTGGAAGGGGATGACGCATACCGCGCTGTCTTCCAGTGCGATGGCGTCGCAGGCATGCCGCTCGGTGCAGATGCCGTCGAGCCCCAGCGTCTCGCCGGTCAGGAAGAAACCGCTGACCTGCTCGCAACCGTTCTGGTGCGCCACCACCGTCTTGAACGATCCGGAGCGCAGCGCGTAGATGCTCTGGAATGCATCGCCCGCGCGGTAGAGCGCTTCGCCGCGGCGGATCATGCGCCAGTTATGGATGACGGTATCCAGCCTGTTGCGTTCCGCGTCGTTGAGGTTGCCACCCATGCAGATGGCCCGCATCGCGCAATTCGAGCAACTCGCCTTGCGGGCGGTGCTGGCGCGCGGCACGGTGTCCACTTGCAGGAACTGCAGGACTTGCTCGCCGTGAAGAGCGGTCGACGTTGCCGGCGGGGCTTCCTGATGCAGGTAGTCTGACATGGTGGATTCCTTTATCCCCTGGGCATGCCGGTGCGGCCTGCCGCTGTTCGGACGCACCCGCGCAGCCGGCCCATGACCGGCTGCGCGGGTGGCGCGTGTCTCGCATGTTTCGCCGTCTACGCCACGGCATTCTCCAGTCCCGCTTGCTGCAAAGCCTTTTTCTCCGCGGCAAGGCGCAGCAGTGTGGCCCGCAACGCGTCGAACTCCATGGTCTTGTCGAAAAAGTACGTCGCGCCGGCCTGCATATAGGCCTCGCGCATCGGCGGCACCGCGCAGTTGCTCAGCACCACCACGACGGCGCGGCGGCGCATCCGCGCCAGCTCCCGCAAGGTGCTTGGTCCGGATTCGCCGTGCGCATGGAGCCCCAGGATGACGACGTCGGGCAGCAGGATCAGCGCCGCGAGCAGCGCCGCACGCGGCTCCCGCGCCGAGGCAAGCAGTTCCACTTCTTTCATCGGACGCAGCATCCTGGCCAGCCGCGAGCCGATCAGCGGAGAATCCTCGAGCACCAGGATCGTTAACGGTTCGGAATGGGGCGGCGGGTTCATGCGATTGAGTATGCGAGACGGCGCGGCGGCCCGAAAGCAGCGCTGGCTGAGAGTGCCGTCGGAAAAGGGAAGGTCTTTGTCAGGGAATCCTGACAACGGGCTATCGAAACGCAACCCGCCTTCCGATGGATGGCGGCAGCCTGCCCGCGTGCGGAAAAATTACGCGCGCATCACAATGAGGCGTGTGCATTCCGTGCAAATCGGCTACCTTTGTAGCAAGAGCCCTCGGCAATCACCGTGTGGCTCGCTGTTGATCCGGGAGCACTTTCAATCCACTCATGGCCGCCAACCAGCCACCGAATCCGCCCCCTTCGTCTTCGCCGCCCCCGCCGCCCAAAGCGTCGCTGCACGCCACGCTGGGGGAGTTGGCTGCCGGCGGCGCCGTGCTGTTGCTGCTCATGCTGCTGGCGCTCTGGTTTGTCACTGCGCTCGCGCCGCGGCCGGGTGGCCTGGCCGCGCCGATGCTTGGCGCCTGGGGACTGGCGGTTGCCATCGTGCTGTCGCTGTTGCTGGCGCGCCTGCGGCGGCTGCGGCGGGCGGCGGAAGCGCACCTGGCGCGGACCCAGGCAAGCGAAGCCCGCCTGGCCGGGATCATCCGTTCGTCGATGGAGGCCATCATCACCGTGGACGAAGCGCAGCGCATCGTGCTGTTCAACCCCATGGCGGAACGTCTGTTCGGTTGCAGCGCCGCCGGGGCGATCGGCCGCTCCCTGGGCGATTTTATCCCGGCGCGCTTTCGCGGGGCGCATGAGGAACACGTGCGCCGCTTTGGCGTGACCGGCGTCACGGAGCGGAAGATGGGGCAGCAGCGCGTGCTGCATGCGTTGCATCAGGATGGTACCGAGTTTCCGATCGAGGCCTCCATCTCGCAGACGCAGGATGGCGGCGGCAAGCTGTTTACCGTGATCCTGCGCGATACCACGGAGCGGGTGCGGGCAGAGGCGGCCTTGCGTCACTCGCGGGAGGAGTTGCAGCAGCTATCCGATCGCGTGCAGGCCTCGCGGGAGGAGGAGCGCCGCCGCATTGCCCGCGAACTGCACGACGACCTGGGGCAGCGCCTGAGCGCACTGAAAATGGACCTGGCCATCCTGGCGAGCGACCTGAAGGATGGCGGAACGGCTCCCGCCCTGCTGGACCAGGCCGCCGCCATGCATCTGGTGATCGATGAAACCGTGGCCTCGGTGCGGCGCATCGCGGCCGACCTGCGGCCGGCGCTGCTTGACGAGCTTGGCTTGATCCCGGCGATAGACTGGCTGGCCAAGGAGTTCTCGGTGCGCTATGGCATCGTCGTCGCGACCCATGCCGCCGAGGAGGAGAACGTTGGCGAGCGCGCGGCCACCGCGGTATTCCGCATCGTGCAGGAGGCGCTCAGCAATGTCGTGCAGCACGCCGATGCCGACCGGGTCGATATCGAACTGGTCCGCTATGACGACCACTACGAGCTGACCGTGCGCGACAATGGCCGCGGCGCCGATGGCAGCCATGCCGCCGGTGGCGAGCGCGTGTCGCTGGGCCTGGTCGGCATCCGGGAGCGTGCGCGCCTGCTTGGCGGCACGGTGGCGACGACGCAGGCACCGGGTCAGGGCTTTTGCCTGACCGTGTGCTTCCCTCTCCAGCAGGACATGACGACGATCCCGGAGGCGAGTCCATGATTCCCGTGATGATTGCCGATGACCATGCCGTGGTGCGCGACGGGCTGCGCCATATCCTGGGCCGCTCCGGCGGCTTCGACGTGGTGGGGGAGGCCGTCAACGGTACCGAGGTGCTGCAGATGGCGCGCGACTGCAAGCCGCGCGTGATCCTGCTGGACCTTTCCATGCCGGGGCGCAGCGGGCTGGAGCTGATCAAGCAGTTGCGCCTGGAGCAGCCGGCGCTGCGCATCCTGGTGCTGACCATGCATGCGGAGGAGCAGTATGTGGTGCGCGCGTTCCGCGCGGGGGCGGCGGGCTACCTGACCAAGGAAAGCGCGGCCACCGAACTGGTCAGCGCCATCGGCAAGGTGGCGGCGGGCGGCACCTACGTGAGCCCGGCCATGGCCGAAGTACTGGCCAACAGCCTGCAGGACGAGCACCGGGACGAGCCGCATCTGCGCTTGTCGGACCGCGAGATGGAAGTCTACCGGCGCCTGGTGCTGGGAGAGCCGCTGACCGAGATCGCCGCCGGGCTCTGCGTCAGCGCCAAGACCGTCAGCACCTACAAGATGCGGCTGATGGACAAGCTGCAGCTGCCCAGCGAGGCGGCGCTGGTGCGGTATGCGATCCGGCATCGCCTGTTCGACGAGGGAGAGATCTAGAAGGCGCGCGGCAACAGCGGACCCCGGATCGCCTCCATTGCCCCCTCTTGATCTGGAACAAGATGCCATACACCCTCTGTGCCACCATGAAGTGGAGGCCCGGTCGCGGCCTTTCATCTCAAGGAGGCAACCATGAGCAATCTCAGGATTTACGATCCGCTATCGATCGAACCCGTTGGCGACATGTTGCAGGGGATGCTGCGGGCGTTTCGTGGCGCCAATGAAGGCGGCTTCGCTTTCAAGGTGGACGTGACGGAGTCCGACAAGGCCTACAACCTGGTCGCGGAGATCCCGGGCGCGAAGAAGGAAGACATCGAAGTCTCCGTCGATCGCGGCACGGTGATGATTTCCGCCAAGGTCGAAAAATCCTCCGAGCAGAAGGAAGGCGAACGCGTGATTCGCCGCGAGCGCTACAGCGGCTCGATGCAGCGCGTCTTTACGCTGGACAGCACCGTGGACGAGAGCAAGGTGGATGCCAGCTACGAGAACGGCGTGCTGCGCGTGGTACTGCCGAAGAAAGAAGCGTCGCCGCAGCAGCGCGTGACGATCCGCTGACAAGGGAGCGCCGGACCCGCCAGCGCCGAGGTCACGAATCGCGGGATCCGGCGAAACCGCTATACGGAGTACATCATGGATTACCGGACCGTGCTGGTCGCGCTCGGGGCGGATGCCGCCTGCGCGTCCCGCATCAGGATGGCCGCCGACCTGGCGGGCAGTTTCGGCGCGCATGTGGTCGGTGTCAGCGCCACTGGCCTGCGCCTGGACCCGATCCGGGATTTCGGCGACAACGCCGCCCGGCATCTGGATGCGTCCAGACGCAGGTTGCTGTCGCAGGCCGAGCTGCAGCGCGGGATATTGAGCGAGACCATGGGCGCGCACGCGCCGGGCGTACCGTTTTCGCACCGCGTGGTGGAGGAAGAAGCCGGCTGGGTGCTGGCGCAGGAGGCGCGGGTCGCTGACCTGGTGGTGATGGCGCGCCCGGTGGCCACGCAGGAAGTGAGCTCGCTGGCGGCCGATCCGGCCGAGTACGTGCTGCTCAATGCCGGACGTCCGGTGCTGCTGGTGCCGCCGGCGTTCCAGCCGCTGCACGGCGGGCATGCGGTGATCGCATGGGACGGCCAGCGCGAGGCGGCGCGCGCGGTGGCCGACGCCATGCCGCTGCTGTTGCGCGCCAGCCATGTCACCATCGTGGCCGTATGGGACGTGCGCGAGGAACCGCAGGCGGACACGGAGCCGGTGGCGGGCCTGCGGCAGTATCTGCAGCGCCATGGCATCGTTGCCGGGGTCCGCAATGTGCAAAAGGCGGGGCCCGTCGGCAGCAATATCCTCGAAGCGGTGAGCGCAGTGGGGGGCGACATGCTGGTGGCCGGCGGCTACGGGCACTCGCGCTTGCGGGAGCTGGTCATGGGCGGCACCACCCGCACGCTGATGCGGCATGCCGAGGTTCCGCTGCTGTTGTCCCACTGACGGAGCGCGGCCATGGAACTGCAATTTCTCGGCGCCACGGATACCGTCACGGGTTCCAGGTATGTGCTGGATACCGGCCGCAGCCGCGTGATGGTGGATTGCGGGCTGTTCCAGGGCTACAAGACGATGCGCCTGCGCAACTGGGATCGCCTGCCGATCGATCCAGCCGGGCTGGACGCGGTAGTGCTGACGCATGCGCATATCGATCACAGCGGCTACCTGCCGCTGCTGGTGCGCAATGGATTTCGCGGGCGGGTGTTCTGCACCATGGGCACCGCACAGCTGTGCAATATCCTGTTGCCGGACAGCGCGCACCTGGCGGAGGAGGACGCGCACTATGCCAACCGCAAGGGCTTCTCGCGCCACCAGCCGGCGCTGCCGCTCTACGACGGCGCGGATGCCGTGCGCGCACTGCGCCGGCTCGACCCGTTTCACTACGATACCCGCGTGGCGGTGACCCCGGACGTGGAGGCGGAGTTTCATCGCGCGGGGCATATCATCGGCTCGGCCATCGTCACGCTGCACGTGCAGGGCAAGCGCATCGTGTTCTCCGGCGATCTGGGGCGGCAGCAGGACATCGTCATGCGCGCGCCGGAAATCATCCGCGAGGCCGATCACCTGCTGGTGGAGTCCACCTATGGCGACCGCGCCCACCCCGCGGACGATCCGCTCGACACGCTGGGCGAAGTCGTCAGCCGCACCATCGGCCGCGGCGGCAGCGTGGTGATTCCGGCTTTCGCGGTCGGGCGCACCCAGTCGCTGCTGTACTGCCTCCACAAGCTGCGCCAGCAGAACCGCATTCCCCATGTGCCGGTCTATCTCAATAGCCCGATGGCCATCGATGCCACCACGGTTTTCGCGCTGCACCCGGACGAACTGCGGATCGACCGCGCCGACTGCACGGCGGCCTGCAATCTGGCCATCGTGGTGCAGAGCATGCAGCAGTCCATCTGGCTGAACCGCGACCGCACGCCCAAGATCATTCTGGCCGGCAGCGGCATGGCCACCGGCGGGCGCGTGGTGCATCACCTGGAGAGCTATGGGCAGGACGCGCGCAATACCATCCTCCTCTGCGGCTTCCAGGCCGCCGGCACGCGCGGCGCGGCGCTGGCGGCGGGCATGCGCGAGCTGCGCATCCATGGCCGGCAGGTGGTCATCCAGGCCGCGGTGGCGCAGATCGGGAGCCTGTCCGCGCATGCCGATGCCAACGAAGTGATGACCTGGCTGGGCGGCTTCGGCGCGCCGCCGCGGCAGACCTTCGTGGTGCACGGCGAGCCCGCGGCAAGCGATGCCCTGCGCCAGCGCATCGGGCGCGAACTGCACTGGCCGGTCACGATGCCGGAGTACCTTCGTTCGTATCCGCTGGACTAGCGTATCCGCTGGACTAGCAAGGCCAGGCGCACATCCGGTGCGCCGGCGGTCACCGCCTGCGTACCCCGGTGACCACCCGCGGGGCACTAGCGCTCCAGCACATAGCTGCCCGGCGCGTCGGCGAGCGCGCCGGGCGCCGCGTCGCGTGCGGGGACCCGGCCCGTGGAGTGCGATGCCAGCCAGTCGTGCCAGCAGGGCCACCAGGATCCGTCGTGCCGCTGCGCGTTCGCGAGGTAGCGCTCCGGGCTGACATAGGTTGCCTGCGCCGCACGCGTCGCCACCCGGTAGCGCCGGCCCGGGCGCGACGGCTCGGAGACGATGCCGGCATTGTGTCCGCCGGAGGTCAGCAGGAACGTCAGCGGCGCCGGCGTCAGCAGGTGCAGCTTGTAGACCGAGCGCCAGGGCGAGACGTGGTCATGCTCCGTGCCTACCGCGAAGATCGGCATGCCGATGTCCGACAGGGCGACGGGGCGGCCATCCACGCAATAGCGCCCCTCCGCCAGGTCGTTGTCGAGGAACAGCTTGTGCAGGCACTCCGAGTGCATGCGGAAGGGCAGGCGGGTGAGGTCGCGGTTCCATGACTCCAGGTCGTTGGGGCGCAGCCGCTTGCCGAGCAGGTACTCGCTCATCATGCGGGACCAGACCAGGTCGCGCGAGTGCAGCATCTGGAAGGCGGCGGCCATCTGCGGGCCATCCAGGTAGCCCTGCCGGCGCATCATGGCGTCCAGCGCCGACAACGCGCTGCTGTCGATGAACAGGCCGAGTTCTCCCGGCTCGGAGAAGTCGGTCTCGCTGGCGAATACGGTCAGGCTTTGCAATGGCGCACCGCTGCCGTCGCGGCTGAGCGCTGCCGCGCAGATCGACAGCAGCGTGCCGCCCAGGCAATACCCGGCGGCGTGGATGCGCGTATCGGGGCAGCGCTCCTGCACCGCGTGCAACGCGGCCAGCACACCGAGGCGCAGGTAATCGGCGAGTCCCAGGTCGCGGGCTTCGGCGCCCGGGTTCTTCCACGAGATCATGAAGACCGTGTGGCCCTGTTCGACCAGGTAGCGCACCATCGAGTCGTGCGGCTGCAGGTCCAGGATGTAGTACTTCATGATCCAGGATGGCACGATCAGCACCGGCTCCCGCCACACCTCGGCGCCGGCCGGCGCGTACTGGATCAGTTCGATCAGCGCATTGCGGAACACCACCTTGCCCGGCGTGGCCGCAACGTCCTGTCCGACCTTGAAGGCGGGCGGCCGGCGCAGCTTCGGCTCGCGCGTCAGGTCGGCCACCACGTTCTGCATATCGTGTTGCCAGTGGCAGGCGCCATCGAGCAGATTGGCGCCGCCGCTAGCGGTGGTGGCCTGCAGCACCACGGGATTGAGCCACCAGGCATTGCCTGGCGAAAAGGTATCAAGCACCTGCCGCGCGCAGAAAGAGACCAGCCGCTCATGGTGCGGGGATACGCCGGGCAGGCCGCGCGTGAGCGCTTCCCATAACGCTTCGTTGTTGTGGAAGGCGTCGCGCCAGCAGCGGTAGGGCCACTGCAGCCAGGCGGGGTCGGCGAAGCGCAGGTCGGCTGGCGGCGCCGGTACGCCGGGCGTCGGCTGCGCCGCCGCCGGACCGGGCCACATGCCGGCGGTCGCCGCAATCGCACCGCTTACCCATTGCCCGAGGGCGGTGTCCACCTTGCCGGGGGAGACGGCCAGGTGCAATGCCCAGTCCAGCCCGGCCAGCCAGAGCGAGGCGATCGACATGCCCTGGGTGACGCCGGCCAGCGTGGAGCGGACCTGCTCGTCCAGCTGGTCCGGTGCGGCCCCGGCGGGGCCGCAGCCATATTCCGCCTCGGGCGCGGCGGCGAGTTCCTTGCCTGGTGTCGGAGCGTTCATTGCATGTGCTGCCCGCCATTGATGGCGATATTGGCGCCGGTGACGAAGGCCGCGTCATCGGAGCACAGGAAGGTGATCAGCGCGGCGACTTCGTCCGGCCGCCCCAGCCTGCCGACCGGGATCTGCGGCAGGATCCTGGTCTGGAGGATGTCGGCGGGGATGTCGGTGACCATGTGCGTGGCGAGATACCCGGGCGACACGGTGTTCACCGTGATTCCCTTGGTGGCCAGCTCCAGCGCAAGCGCCTTGCTGAAGCCGTGGATGCCCGCCTTGGCGGCCGAGTAGTTGGCCTGCCCGAAGGCGCCCTTGGAGCCGTTGACCGAGGAAATATTGATGATGCGCCCCCAGCCGCGGCTGACCATGCCCTCGCACAGCGGCCTGGTCATGTTGAAGACGGAGTCCAGGTCCGTCCTGAGCACCACGTCCCAGTCGGCCTTGGTCATCCGCCTGAAGGTCACGTCGTGCGTGATGCCGGCGTTGTTGACCAGGATATCGATCTGACCCATGGCGGCCAGCACCTGCGCGGCGCATTGCTGGCAGGCGTCGAAATCGGCCACGTCCACCGCGAACGCGTGGAACTCCCGGCCATCTGCCAGCTGGCGCTGGAGCCAGGCCTGCACATGGTCATTGCCGATCGAGTGGGTGACGGCCACCCGATGGCCGGCGTCATGCAGGCGGATTGCGATGGCCTCGCCCAGGCCGCCCATGCCGCCGGTCACCAGCGCGGTTCGCTTAGCTGGCATGGACTGCCCTCTTGCGCGTCGTCGCCGCCGTGCTGTCGTCGGCGCCGCTGCCCGCCGGCGTCCACGCCGCGGCCTGCCTGAATTTCTCGAAGATATCCTGCATGGGCGCCGACAGGGGCGACGCATTCCCCGCCTGTTGCAGGGTCGCGGCCTGGCACCGCTGCCAGGATTCGCCGGTTTCCCGCATCTGCTCGACCATGGCGCTCTGGTTGTGGATGGCGAGACTCATCCAGGCTTGCATGGTCTCGGCGCATTGCTCGGCCGCGTTGCGCAGGAAGGCGGCGGGCAGCGTGGCCAGCGCGGCGAAGTCGCTCGCCTTGGCGAGTTGCGCGCTCGCTTCGTGCGACGTCTTGATGTCCTTGCGTATCGCGTCGAGCTGGACTTCAAGAAAGCGCTGCCGGCTCTCCTGCAGGAGGGTCAGTGCCCGCAGGCCCACCTCGTAATTGAAGGTCAGGAAGTCGAGCGGGACGTTGGTCTGGTCTGCCATGGTGAGTCTCCTTGGTTTGCGCGCGCATCGTGATGTCTGCTGCAACGCTGCGCGGGAGGGCGGGGCAAGGGCCGGCGGTGCGCGTAGCGGCACCGGAGCCGTCCTGGGTTTGCCGCCGTGGAACAGGGTGGGCGCCATGCATGCGATGCCATGCACGCGTTTGGCCCGTCAGATGATTCTAGGGCGGTGGCGCTCGCGCTTGTTGATCCGCATCAAGCTTAGGGGCTGGCGCGCGCACGGGCGCCTGGCGTGGCATCGCTGGGGTGCCAACGGCCAGTGGCGGCGAGCATCAAGCTTGCGACGCATCAAGCATGTCGCGCATGCATGGTCCAGACTGTAGGCAAGCACGCCGGCATTGCGCCTGCCCCTTTTCACTCTGTTCGTGCTTGCCTGTCCTGTCTTTCTTGTTTTCTTGTTTTCTTGTTTTCTTGTTTTCTTGTTCGCTGTTGCTTCGGGAAGCCGGCATGAATCAAACGGTGGTTGTCTTTTGCGTCGCTTTGGGGATCGGCCTGGGGTTCGGGCTGGAGCGGGAGCGCAGCCAGGCAGCGGAGGGCGGCGAGGCCTCCGCCGGCCTGCGCACGTTTGCCATTGCCAGCGTGAGCGGCGCGCTGGGCGCGTTCCTGCCTGAAGCCGGATTGCTGCCGGCGGTACTGCTGGCGGTGGCCGTACTCGCCGCCGTCGGGTACCGCCACACCGCGGACAGGGATCCGGGGCTGACCACCGAAATCGCGCTGCTGTGCGCGGTGCTGCTCGGCGCGCTCGCCGTCTCGCAGCCCGCGCTTGCCGCGGGCATCGCCACGGTGCTGGTGATCCTGCTGCATGGCAAGGCAACCCTGCACCGGCTGGTGCGCGATGCGCTGACGCGGCAGGAAGTGAGCGATGCCCTGATGCTCGCTGCCGCCACCCTGGTGATCTGGCCCTTGCTGCCGGACCGGTACATGGGGCCGCTCGATGCATGGAACCCGCGCACGCTCTGGCTGGTGGCGGTGCTGGTGATGCTGATGGGCGCGGCCGGGCATGTCGCCACGCGCCTGTTCGGGGAAAAGGCGGGGCTGCCGCTGACCGGCTTGTTCGGCGGCTTTGTCTCCAGCGTGGCGACCATCGGCTCGATGGCGGCGATGGTGCGCAAGGCGCCTGGCACCCATGATGCGGCGGTGGCGGCCGCCTTGCTCTCCAGCGTGGCCACCTTTGCGCAGATGCTGCTGTTGCTTGCCGCAACCAGCGCGGCCGCATTCCGGGTGCTGGCGCTGCCGCTCGCGGCCGGACTGGCCGCAATGCTGCTTTACGCGGGCGTCTGGCTCTGGCGGGCGGCCCGCCAGCCGGCCGCGCAAGACCGCGCGCAGCTGGCCGGCCCGTCCATTGACTGGCGGGTGGCCGCGGGTTTCGTGCTGCTGATGGCGCTGCTGCTGCTCGCCAACGCCGCAAGCCGCGCATGGTTCGGGCCCGGGCTGCTGCTTGGCGTGGCGGTGGCCGGCGGGTTTGCCGATGCGCACGCCGCGACGGTATCGGTCGCCGCTCAGGTGGCGGCGGGACGCCTGTCCGCCGAGGCCGCGGTCTGGCCCGTGCTGGCGGCATTCTCCGCCAACACCCTGACCAAGATCGTGGTGGCAGCGGCAGGCGGGCGTACTTTTGCCTGGCGCGTCGGCAGCGGGCTGTTACTGGCCGCCGCCGCGACCTGGAGCGCCGCCCTGGCGCTCCTTGCCTGGCGCTGATGGCAGCGCCGTGCCAGGCTCAGGACTGCGCTAGCCGGCCTTGCCGCCCGAGGCCGGGCATGTCCTGATGCCGAGCACGCTGTAGAGAGGGCAGATGCGGACAAGCCCGGTCAGGATGGGAATCACGCCGATCCATCCCCACACGCCGATGGTGCCGGTGATGGCAAGTCCGATCAGGGTCAGGCCGACGACAATCCTGAGGGTCCGGTCAATGGTTCCGATATTGGCTCGCACGGCGTACTCCCTTTTTTCATCGATAAGGTGGCTGCGCGTCGCGTCGCTGGCCCGTTCGCGCCGGGTAACCGAACGATCGATCTCGCGGTTCGACTATAGCCCGATGGTTGTCCGCAGCCTTGATCCATGGCAAAGGCATCGCGCGCGCCAATGGCGGGGCTACCGCTGCGAGCGCGTGCACTGGCTGGCGCAGTAGAGCCAGGAGCGCTCGGCCTCATTCACCGCGAGGCGGAAGGCCAGGGCCACGGGCTTGCTTCCCGCGGTGAATGGCCTGGCCTGCGTGCTGCCCTGGTAAGTGACATAGGCGCGGTAGGTGCCGGGATGCAGCTTCAGGTAGAGCAGCGGGCCCTCGGTGACGAGGGAGAGCCGTTTCTTGCCCTGGGTGTCCACCACCACCACGGCCACATCGGACATCGACTCGCCCGTGCGGGCGTCGACAAAGCGCATATGCACGTTGAAACGGGAGGCCATGGCGCGCAGTTGTCCGGCCTCGTCGCTGCCGATGCCGCCGGAGATATAGGCGATGCCGTCGTGATCCCGGACCTGGGGCGGGTTGGCCCCATAGGGCGCCGCCAGCAGCGTGGAGGTGCACAGGCAGGCCAGCATCCCGGCCCATCGGGCTCGCAAAGGGCGATGACGGTACATGGTCTGACTCCTGAAGGCGTGAGGCGCGGCCGCATTGCCTGCACCGGTACAGCACTTGCTTCGCAGGCAATGCCGCCGCGCTGAGATTGACGCCGGCCGCCCCCCCGCTTTGCCGCCGCCGTCAGGCGTCTCCCAGCGCATGATAGAGCTCGTCTTCCTGTGCGAAATGCAAGCGCAGGATCGCGTTGAGTTCGTACAGCAAGCGGCGCACCTCCGGTGTGCTTTCCTGGTCCAGCCCCTCGGCCGGCTGGTCGGCGGCGATGCGTTCCAGCATGCATATCAGGCGGAATATCTCGCGGTGCCCGCCGGACAGCGCGGCCATCGGATCGCTGCCGCCCAGCAACCGGGCCAGCTCCGGATACAGGCTGGCGTCGTCGCGAAGCTCATGCGCGAGCAATTGCTCGCGCAGCGCCTGGTTCAGCTGCGCGAGTCTGGCGCAAGCGATCTCCCTGGGCAGGCTTGCTACGCTGTCCGCCAGCCATCTCACCTGGTCGAGCACCTGCTCCAGGTCGTCGTGCTCGGACTGCAGCCTGCGTGCCTGGGCCTGCGGGATGCTGGCAGGCCGCCCCTCCGGCCCCGCCCTGAGCGCCCGCAGTGCGTTCAGGATGACTGCCACGTCGATCAGTTCCTGCAGCACGGCGCCGGCGAGCGGCGGCAGATAGCCAAAGGCCGCTGCCATCATGGCGATCAGCGACAGCGCCATGCCTGCCACCACACTCTGCAGCGCGATGCGGTGCGTGCGCCGGGCGATCCCGATGGCCTCGGCCAGCCGGTCCAGGCGATCGACCAGCAGGACCACGTCCGCGGCTTCGGCCGACGCGGCGGCGCCCGCCGCGCCCATCGCCACGCCAACGTCGGCGGCGGCCAGCGCGGGCGCGTCGTTGACGCCATCCCCGACCATCACGACGGTGCCATGGCGCTGCGCCTCGCGGATGGCTGCGAGCTTCTGCGCGGGCGTTTGCCGGGCCAGCACTTCCGTGACGCCGAGCATGGCACCGGTCATCTGCGCTACGTCGTCGCGGTCGCCGGTGAGCATCGCCATGCGCTGGATCCCGGCCTGCCTCAGCATCCTGATGGCCCGTGGCGTTTCAAGCCGGATCCGGTCTGCCAGCTGTACCGCCCCCAGCGTGACACCATCGACGCCGAGGAACACGGCGGAGGCACCCTCGTGGCTCAGCCGCCGCAGCAACGCCGCGATCCACGGCGCGGCGGCGCTCGCTGGCGAGGCGTGGGCAAGCGAGCCTATCCTGACCGCGCGCCCATCGACCATTCCGCCCAGGCCGGCGCCGGGTGTTTCGTGGACTTCGCGCGGCAATGCCAGTGCCAGACCGCGCTCGCGCGCGGCGGCCACCAGCGCGCGCGAGCTCACATGCACCGACGCCTGGGCCAGCGAGGCAGCCAGGCGGAGCACGGTGTCGGGGGCGTATCCCGGGGCCGCTTCGATAGCGGCCAGGCGCGCCTGGCCGGCGGTCAGGGTGCCCGTCTTGTCGAAGAACAGGATGCGGCTTTGCGCCAGCTTCTCGAGCGCGGCCCCGCTCTTGACCAGGATGCCCCGGCGGGCGCTGCGCGACATGCCGCAGACGATCGCCACCGGCACCGCCAGGATCAGCGGGCAGGGCGTGGCGACCACCAGTACCGCCAGCGCGCGGTGTGCGTCGCCGGTCATCAGCCAGGCAGCGCCCGCCACGGCCAGCGCCAGCGGCACCAGCAGCAAGGCGTAACGGTCTGCCATGCGGGTCCACGGGCTGCGGCTTTGTTGCGCTGCCGCCACGAGGCGGACGATGCCCGAGTAGGTGCTGTCCGCCGCCGTGGCGCCGGCGAGCATCTCGAACGGCGCTCCCGCGTTCACCGTGCCGCTGCGCAGTGGCTCGCCTGGCTCGCGGTGCTGCGGCATGGCTTCGCCGGTCAGCGTGGATTCGTCGAGTTCGGCGGCCTGTATCAGCGAGCCATCGACAGGGACCACCTCGCCCGTACGCACCAGCAGCCGGTCGCCGGCAAGCACACGGTCCAGCGGCACGGTCCGCCACTCGCCGTCCTCATGCCGGCTGGCTTCGCGCGGGGCGTGCCGCAGCAGCGCGCGCATCTCGTTCGAGGCGCGCGCTTGCGCGTAACTCTCCAGCGCCCGCCCGCTGGCCAGCATCAAGGCGATGACCGCCGAGGCAAAGTGCTCGCCCAGCAGCCAGGCGAAGCCGATGGCGAGCAGCGCCAGCACATCGACCCCGGCCTGGCGGCGCCAGACCGCCAGGAGGCTGCTGGCGGTCAGCGTCAGCAGGATCGGCAATACGCCGGCCAGCCATGCGAGTCGGGCGAGCGCGGCGGATCCGGACCAGTACAGCAGCGAGCCCGCGATCAGCGTGAGCGCGGAAACCGCCAGAAGCCCCAGGTCGAGGTTGCGGCCTGACAAGGACTCCGGGACTGCCGCCACGGCTAGCCGCGGCGCCCGAGCGCCAGCATGGACAGCGCGCCGCAGGCAGCACCGATGGCAACGCCCGCGCCAAGCACGCGCCATGGGTGCGCATGGGCGTACTCGTCGCCGGCCTGGGCCAGATCCCGGAACTGCGCGCGGCCTTGCGCCTGCAATTCCTGCAGGCGCGATTGCAGTGTGCCCAGCCGTGCCTTGAACTGCTCGCGTGTCTGGGCGGTCTGATCGCCGGCCTCGGCGGCTGCATCGCGCAGGAAGGCCTGCACATCGGCCAGCAAGACGTTGATATCGTGCGTCAGGGCGGCGCGGTGGACGGAAAAATCGCGGACGTCGTTCATGGGGTTCTCCTGGCGGTTGCATGCGAAGCCGATGCGGCGGGACGGAGGCTGTCCGGTGCGGCATGGCGGGGTGGTGCGTGACGCGTGGTGCGGTTGGCGGATCGTCTCCCACCACCCACTATAGACAGGGTGCGCGCATGCCGGTTGACCCGTATCAAGGCCGGGCCGGATGGCGCAAGCCGTACATATCGCCGCTGGCGGGCCAGCCGCGGGCAGGAACCAGGCAAAGCGTCATGGTCCCCGGCATTCGCCGGGTGGTGGACGGGATGCAGGAGACGGGCAGGCGCAGGCGCCATGATGGCGCGGGGAGCACATTGCCGAGGCTGGCGCCCGTGCGCCGATGCTTGAACAGCCTGGCAAAGGCCTCGCGGCCCGCCATCGGCACCACCCGCCGGCTGCCGGGGCCGGTCATGGGCGGCGCTTGCGTGCGGGTTCTCGTGTTGCGCGGCTGTCCGCTGCGGCACATTTCCATCGATGGAAGCCGGCGCGCGCTGCCGGCCTCGTGGCCGGTGAACGTCCCGGCGAACGTCCTTGACATAGCGCAAGCAATGGCGCCGACAACGGCATAAGCTGGGCGCAAGCCGGGCCGGTGCTGCCCGGAAGCCGGCCGCGGCGCGTTGCGGCGAGGCGCGCCGCCGCGCCAGGGATGGGAGCAAGCCGATGAACACACCACTTGCCCGCTTCGAGAGCCGGGAGGATGCCGCGGCACAACTCGCCGGGGCGCTGCATGCCTACCGCGGGCAAAGCCCGCTGGTGCTTGCCATTCCGAACGGCGGCGTCCCGCTCGGGCGCGAACTCGCGGATGCGCTGGCGGGCGACCTGGATGTGGCGCTGGTCAGCCGGCTTGCCCTCCCCGGCAATGCCGCGGCAACGATCGGCGCCATCACCGAGCATGGCTGGACCTATCTCCTCGATGGCCCGGCGGGCGGCCAGCCCGATCCCGCCGACGTGGCGAAGGAACAGGTGGCAAAGCTGGACCGGCTGCGGCAGCAATGCGCGATCTACACATCGCATCGCCCGCGCCCCGATCCGCGCGGCCGCATCGTGATCCTGGCCGACGATGGCCTCGCGACCGGCGCCACCATGATGGCAGCGATCCACATGGTGCGCAGGCAGCATCCGGCGCGCGTGGTGTGTGCCGTTCCGGCAGGCCTGGCGGACGGCCTGGCGGCTGTCAGGCCCTACGCGGACGAAATCGTGTGTTTGCGGGTGGCCGGGCTGGGCCCCGATATCAGCCATCTCTACCATTGCTTTCCCGAGGTGGGGGATGCCGAGGTCCGCATGCTCCTGCGGCACGATGCGGCAACCGCCGGCGCCGAGGGCGGCAGGGCGCTGGCGGATGCCATGCCGGTGGACATCGACTGCGGCGGGGCGGTGTTGCACGGCGTACTCGATGCACCGGCCAACCCGGCTGGCCTGGTGCTGATGGTGCAGGCCAACGGCCACGGCGAGCACACGGTGCGCAACCAATATGTGGCGAGGAAGCTGAATGCCAGCCGGCTCGCTACGCTGCTGGTGGACCTGATCGCGCCACGCGAGCCGATGCGCAAGGACAAGCGCCAGGATGTCGCGCTGCTGACGGGGCGGCTGCGCAAAGTGATGCAGGCGGTGCCCGGCCTCGTGCTGGCGCGGCTGCGCCTGCCTGCCGTGCCGCTGGCCTGCTTCGGCACCGGCACTGCCGCCGCCGCCGCACTACGGGTGGCCGGGGAGGCGGGCAATCGACTGCGCTCGCTCGTGCTCGCGGCGGGACGGCCGGATCTGGCCGGCGCGGAAAGCCTGCGCAATGTGGCCATACCCACCCTGCTTGTGATCGGCGCAGGCGATCCCGAGGGGATCCGGGTGAACGACCTGGCATTCGCGGCATTGCATTGCCCCAGGCAACTGCGGCTGGTGGCGGGGGCGGGCCGGGTCTTCGAGGAGCCCGCCGCGATAGAGGATCTGGTTGCGCTGGCCAATGGCTGGCTGTTGCAATCGATAGCCGGCGCCGAGCCTGGCGCCGCATAGCCGGCGCGCACGATCCGCCGTCGTTACCGTTCCGGCGCCCGGCCGGCGCAAGCCACGGTGCAAGCGCAACCGGGCCGGCCTTCGCCCGCCACGCGACACAGGGCTTGCGCTGGATCAAGCCGCCCGCCTCCATCCGGCCGATACTGAGGTGGACCCGAGTGCTCCGGCATGGCCCTTGCCCTTGCCCTTGCCGCCACCAACTACCTGCCCGCCCGGTTTGTGGAGTTTCATCATGTCCTACGCCACCATCATGGTACTGCTCGATCCCAGCCGCAGGTCCCATCATCGGCTGGAGGTCGCCGCGCAACTGGCAGCCACGCACCATGCCGCGCTGATCGGCATGATTGCCAGCCAGCGCCCGGATCCGGCCTGGGTTTACCGGCTGCCCGACGGCGTGCGCTATCTGGCTGACATTCGCGCCAGGCACCAGCAAGACTGCGAGGTGGTGCGCCGCGCCTTCGACCGCGCGACCGAAGCGTTGCCGATCGCGGCGAAATGGCATGCTTTCGACGGGCATCCCCTGGCTATCGGCCAGCGCGAGGCACGCCTGGCGGACTTGCTGGTAGTCGGGCAGGACGATCCGGCGGACCCGGCCGCCTTCGTGGCGCAGGACTTTGTCGAGTCGATCGTGCTGGGCAGCGGCCGGCCTGTGCTGGCGATTCCCCGTGTCGGACGGTTTGCGGCCATAGGCAGCCGCGTGCTGGTGTGCTGGGACGGCGGCCGCGAGGCCGCGCGCGCGATCCTCGATGCGCTGCCGTTGCTGCGCAAGGCGCGGGCAGTGACCCTGGCTTGCTGCGCCGCGGCGGGCAACTCCGACGACGAATGGAGCGCACCGCCCGAGTACGCCGTGAGCTGGCTGGTGGCGCATGGCGTGAGCGCCGATGTGCAGCACCTTGCGCCCGCCGCGCGGGCCGATATCGGCGAGCGGCTGCTGTCGGCGGCGGCGGATGTGCAAGCCGATCTCATCGTGGCCGGCGCCTACGGACACAGCCGCTTCCGCGAACTGGTGCTGGGCGGCGTGACCAGAACGCTGCTGGACTGCATGACCGTTCCTGTGCTGTTCTCGCATTGACGGTGCCGGCCACCGCGCTTGACGCGTGTCAACGGGCGGTACCCGTGGCGCCTAAGCTGAGAGAGCGGCTGCGCCGGGGTGTGTCTGGCGCCGGTATCGTCAAGGCAAGGAGAGGACAGATGAAGACCGATCTGCAGATCAGGCAGGACGTAAGCGACGAACTCGACTGGGATCCTGCGATAGACGCCGCCTCGGTCGGCGTGGAAGTCAGTCACGGGGTGGTGACCCTGAGCGGCCACCTGCGCTCCTACACCGAAAAACTGGCGGCGGAACGTGCCGCCGAACGCGTGGCGGGCGTCAAGGCGGTGGTGGTGGAGCTCGATGTGCGGCTGCCCGGCGTGCATGACGACGAAGCCATCGCCGAAGCCGCCCGCGCAGCGCTGCAATGGCATGCGAGCCTGCCTTCGACGGGTATCAGGGTGCGGGTCGAGAAAGGCTGGATTTCGCTGGCAGGCGAGGTGGAATGGCCCTACCAGCGCGAACTGGCCGAGCGTTCCGTCAGCCATCTGCGCGGCGTGGCCGGCGTGCTCAACGAGATCACGATCAAGCCGCGCATCGCACCGCCGGACGTGGCCAGGCGGATCGAAGCGGCGTTGCAGCGGCATGCGGAACGCGAGGCGCGCCATATCCGCGTCGAGATACTGGGCAGCGTCGTGACGCTGGAAGGACGGGTGGATTCGCCGCAGGAACGGCAAGCGGCCATCGGCGCCGCGTATTCGGCTCCGGGCGTGACCAAGGTCATCGACAAGCTCGCGCTGTCCTGAGCCCGCGGCCCCGAGCTGCGGCATCGGCCAGGCGCTGCCTGACGCGAGCGGTTGTCCCGGCGCCCACCAGCTCCGGGCGCCCGCACCGGAAAGGCGGCTCCGGCGCGTACTCCAGCAGCAGTTCGATCTCCCTGGCCTGCGCCGCGCCGCGTATCAGCGCGACGACCTGCAATGCGAAATCGATGCCGGCGCTCACGCCGTCGCAGTATCGCGCCCTCTATGGCGAGTAGCCTGCGGTCTGCGTCGGCTTCATTTCGCCGGCCGGACTAGGCCAGTGACACCACGACCGTCTTGCTGATGCCGTGCTCGCGGACATCGATGGATGTCTCGTAGGCCATGCCCTTGTCCGTCGCCGCCAGGATTTCCCGCACATCGAGGCCGATGCCTGCGAGCGAACCCAGCGCGGATTCCGGCAGGAGCGTGTTGGCCACGCGCAGGACCGAGGTGGGAACGCTGAACGATGTCTCGTGCTTGCCGTCGACGAATTTCTCGACTTTCACTTTGGCCATGTTTCCTTTCCGTGCGATCGAATCGAATTGAATTGAATGCGTGGCAACGACGCGAATTTTCCTGATTCCAACTCTACGGTTTCGCCGCTCCGATCGGGAGACCCCCGTTCGTGGGGTACCCCGCGCCTGGCTGCTCGCGGACATGATTCATATTGCCACGGGCCGCGAGCCGTTACGCGGAGTCGCGTCGCCGGCATCCGGCTGCGCCAGCACCAGGCTCAGTTCAACGCCATCGCTGGCGGGCTGCCCGTTGCGTACCACATGGATGCCGCTGGTGCTGGCCAGCCTGAGCATCGCCGTATTGGTTGCCAGCGTGGTGCCCACCAGTTCCCGCGTGCCGCGCGCGCGGCAGTAGGCCACCAGCTTGTTCATCAGGAGGCCGCCGATGCCGCGGTGCTTGCAGTCGGAGCGCACGGCCACGGCGAACTCGGCGCGCAGGTTGTCGGGGTCGGTTACGGCCCGTGCTTCTCCCAGGATGGCCGGCTGGCCGCCATCCGCCGCGCCGATTGCGACGAATGCCATTTCGCGCGCGTAGTCGATCTGCGTCATGCGCGCGAGCTGGCTGTGGGCCGGCTGGCGGATCATGCAGAAGAAGCGCATATGGATATCCTCCGGCGTCATGGCGGCAAAGAATGCCTCGTATGCCGGCTCGTCTTCCGGATGCACCGGGCGCAGCAGCAGCGGTGCGCCGCGCCATGTCACCGTCTCCTCCAGCTCCTTGGGATAGGGACGTATCGCCAGGCGGGCGGCGCCTGGCTGCGCGGCCGGGGCCACGCCGATGCGTGCGTCGAGCGCGAGCACGCCGGCGCTGTCGGCCAGCAGCGGATTGATGTCCAGTTCGACGATCTCCGGCAGGTCGCACAGCAGTTGCGACAGCTGCATCAGCGTCTGGTACAGCGCGTCATGGTCGATCGCGGGCCGGTCGCGGTAGCCGGCCAGCAGTCCGGCAATGCGGGTGCGGCCGACCAGCTCCTTCGCCAGGTTGACGTTCAGCGGCGGCAGGGCGATGGCGCGGTCGCCGATGCGCTCGGCGGCCGTACCGCCCTGGCCGAACAGCACCACCGGCCCGAATACCGGGTCGGTGGTGGCGCCGAGGATCAGTTCGAACGCACCCGGCCGGATGATCATGCGCTGCACCGTGAACCCGTCCAGCCGGGCATCCGGCCGCTCGGCGCGGATGCGGGCCTGCATGCGTTCCAGGGCCTGCCGCAACTGGGCGGCCGACTGCAGGTCCAGCGCAACGCCGCCGACATCCGACTTGTGCGTGATGTCCCGCGACATGATCTTCGCGGCCACCGGAAAGCCGATGGCCTCGGCGGCGGCGACGGCGGCATCGATATCGCCGGCGGCGCGGGTTTCCACCACCGGGATGCCATAGGCTCCCAGCACCGTCCTGGCCTCGGGCTCGGTCAACATGGCGCGGCCGGCGGCCAGCGCCGCGCGGACGCACTGGCGTGCCCGTTCGCTGTCCGGCTCGGGGCCGGCCGCGACCGAGGGCGGCGTTTCCATCAGGAGTTCCTGGTTGCGGCCGTAGGCCACCGCCTGGAGAAAGCCGCGCACCGCCTGTTCCGGCGTGTCATAGGTAGGCAGGCCGGCATTGCGGCAGATCTGGCGGGCGCGCGACACGGCGTCTCCGCCCATCCAGCACGTGAAGACGGGCCGGGACGCCGCCGCCGGCGCGCCGGTGAGCGCCATGGCGATCTCGCTGCCGGGCACCATCGCCGTGGGCGCATGGATAAGCAGGATGGCGTCGCTGCCCGGGTCGGCCCCGAGTATCTTCAGGGTGTCGAGGTAGCGCTCGACGGGCGCGTCGCCGACGATATCGACGGGGTTGCCGTGCGACCGCGTGGGCGGCAGCGCCGCGTCCAGCTGCGCCACGGTGCCGGCGCCGGGCGCGGCTAGCCGGCCGCCGCCCAGGATCAGGGCGTCGGTGGCCATCACACCCGCGCCGCCACCGTTGCTCATGATCGCCAGGCGCTCGCCGGCAAGCGGCCGCGCGCGCGCCAGCGTTTCCGCCGCGTCGAACATTTCCTCGGTCGAGTGCACGCGCAGCATGCCGGCGCGGCGTATCGCGGCGTCGTAGATATCGTCGGCACCGGCCAGCGCGCCGGTATGCGAGGTGGCGGCCTTGGCGCCTTCCGGAACGCGGCCGGCCTTGATGATCAGCACCGGCTTGTTGCGCGCCGCCGCGCGCGCGGCGGACATGAACTTGCGGCCGGACCTGACCGCTTCCACATAGAGCAGGATGGATTGCGTGCCCGGGTCGCTGCCGAGGTAGTCGAGCACGTCCGCCAGGTCGATGTCGGCGCTGTCTCCCAGCGAGATGAAGTGCGAGAAACCAATCTGGCGCGATCTCGCCCAGTCAAGCACCGCCGTGGTCAGCGCGCCGGACTGCGAGACGAAGGCGAGCTTGCCGGGCAGGGCGGACGCATGCGCAAAGCTGGCATTCAGCCCCAGCCCCGGCACCATCAGCCCCACGCAGTTGGGGCCGAGGATGCGCAGCCGATACGGCCTGGCCGCGCCGAGCATCGCCTCCTGCCGCGTTTGCCGGCGGGCGCCGGACGCGTGCGCCAGTCCGGCGGTGAGGACCACCGCCGCCCGCGTGCCGCGCTCGCCGAGTTCGGCGATCAGGCCCGGCACGGTAGCGGGCGGGGTACAGATCACGGCCAGTTCGGGCACCTCGGGCAGCGCGGCGACGCAGCGGTAGCAGGGCCGGCCATCCAGCGCGCGGTATTTCGGGTTCACCGCATACACCGGGCCGCCAAAGCCGCCGGCGTGCAGGTTGGCGAACACGGTCGCGCCGACGCTGTGCGGGCGTTCGGACGCGCCGATCACCGCGACCGAACGCGGATGAAACAGATGCTCTAGGTTGTGGATGCTCATCGTGGTCGGGGCGGTTGCCGGGCAGGCCTCAGCATACGCGCTGGTTCAGGCCCGGGCTTGCGCCAGATCATGCTTGGGCAGTGCGCCTGGCGTCGCGTCATGGACGGCGGCGGGTATGCCGTCCCTGCCGCATCGCGGCGCTCGGGTGTTTCCGGGCTCACTCGCCGCGCAGCGGCGGCAGGCGCGCAACCCGCGCGGCCTGGCGTTGGTCTGAGTATTAACCAGGCGACGCGGCAACGCTTGATCCAGCGCAAACCGATCGCCCGGCGTCATCGCAGAATGGAATGGACGCGCATCGATGCGCGCAGGAGACCACGATGCCGGAATTGACCCAAGCGCAACGCAACAGCCTGGCCATTCTGCTGGATAGCCGGGAGGAACGGATCCGCGCCCAGATGGACGCGGCGAACGTTGCCCGCACCGTATCCGCGGGGCCCGAAGCGAGCGACATGGCGGATCTCGCCGAGCAGGGTGCCGAGGAGCGCATGGACGACGCCGTGGTGGATCACTACCGCGCGGAACTGGGCGATATCGCCGCCGCGCGGATCCGGCTGGCCAGGCAAACCTACGGCGTCTGCCTGGACTGCGGGGAGCCGATTCCGTATCCGCGCCTGCAGGCCTATCCGGCGGCCAAGCGCTGTACGCCGTGCCAGCGCCGGCACGAACACATGCATGCCGGGCCGGACGGCCGGCGCTGAACATGGCGCGGCCAGCTGTCTTTTCGCTGCCCGGGGTGTGCCGCATGCACGCCATCGCGGCAAGCTGGAGATCGGCTGGCCGAGCGCGGAGGATATGCTGCGCGTGCATCGGCACAGGGCCGGAGCGCGGCAATGCCTGGAGACCAGCATGACACATTCCATCGTGACACCCGATGCGGTTCCGGAGTACGTCGCGCTGCCTGCGCCGCAGATGGAAGGCGGCATGCCGCTGATGCAGGCCCTGCGCCTGCGGCGATCCACCCGCGGCTTTGCCGCGACGCCGCTGGCGCCGGCGATGCTCTCCGACCTGTTGTGGGCGGGGTACGGCATCAGCGATGCCAAAGCCAGCCACCGTACCGCGCCATCGGCGCGCAACTGGCAGGAGGTCGATTTGTACCTGGCGCTCGCCGACGGCCTCTATGCGCTGGAGCCGGCCGCGTGGCGCCTGCGCCTGGTGAGCGGCGAGGACGTGCGCGCGGCCACCGGGCTGCAGGACTACGTGGCGCAGGCGCCTCTGGACCTGGTATTCGTGGCGCGCCTGTCGAGGATGGATGAGCAGGCCAGCCTGGTGCGCCAGTTCTACATGGCGCTGGACACCGGCTACATCAGCCAGAACGTCTATCTGTTCTGTGCTTCCGCCGGCCTGGCTACGGTGGCGCGCGGCCTGCTGGACAGGCGGGCCATGGCCGCCGCATTGCGGCTCGATCCGGACCAGCGCGTGGTGCTGGCGCAAAGCGTGGGCTTTGCCGCCGCGGACCAGGGTCCGGATCACCGCGCATGATGGCCAGCGGGCATCCATGAGCGCGTCACGGCTTCACTGAATGGCGAGGACATGATGAACCTATCCATGCGACAGGAAATCGGCATCGAACTTGGCGGGGTGGTGTTGCCTGGCGATCTGGTTTGTCCGCCGCGCGCCACCGGGCTGGTGCTGTTCGCGCACGGCAGCGGCAGTTCGCGGCTCAGCCCGCGCAACCGCTACGTGGCCGGACATCTCAATCATGCCGGCATCGCAACGCTGCTGATCGATCTGCTGCTGCCGGAGGAGGACGTCGGGCTGGCGCAGCGTTTCAACATCGGCCTGCTGGCCCAGCGCTTGCAGGCCATTACCGACGCTGTTTGCGGCATGGCGCAGCCTGGTCAGCTGCGCCTGGGGTACTTCGGCGCGAGCACGGGCGCCGCGGCCGCCATCCGGGCGGCGACCATGGGCGGCGCCAGGTATCGCATCGATGCCGTGGTGTCGCGCGGCGGCCGCCCGGATCTGGCCGGCCATGACGCCCTCACGGCGTTGTCCGCGCCGACCTTGCTGATCGTCGGCGGTGCGGACACCGAGGTGCTGCACCTGAACCAGCGCGCGTATGGATGGATGTCCTGCGAGAAGCACTTCGAGGTCGTTGCCGGTGCCACGCACCTGTTCGAGGAGCCGGGCGCGCTGGAAGTGGTGGCGCGGCTGGCGGCCGGATGGTTCGCCACGCGGCTGGCCGGGCCGCGGCAGGATGCGCCAACCGGCGCACAGGAGACATCATGATGTTCCAGGACAGGGCGGACGCCGCCGCGCGGCTGGCCGATGCGCTTTCGACGTACCACGGCTCGCATCCCATGGTGCTGGCCATTCCGCGCGGGGCCGTACCGATGGGCAGGATCGTGGCCGACCGGCTCGGCGGTGAACTCGACGTCGTGCTGGTCAGGAAGCTGGGCGCGCCATGGCACGCCGAACTGGCGGTGGGCGCGGTCGACGAGAGCGGCTGGATCTATGTCACGCCGTTTGCCGAGGCGGTCGGCGCCAGTCCGGCGTATATCGAGGAAGAGCGCAATGGGCAACTGGCGCTGCTGCGCCAGCGCCGGGCGCTCTATACGCCCCGGCGCAGCGCGTATCCGCTCGGCGGCCGTACGGTCATCGTGCTGGACGACGGCCTTGCCACCGGCGCCACCATGATTGCCGCGCTGCACGCCGCGCGGCAGCAGCAGCCCGCCCGGCTGATATGCGCGGTGCCGGTGGCGGCACCGGACTCCCTTGCCTTGGTGCGGGGCCATGCGGACGAGGTGGTCTGCCTGTACGCGCCCGCCAGTTTTCGCGCGGTCGGCGAACACTACCAGGCGTTTGCGCAGGTCGACGATAGCGAGGTGGTGGCCTGCCTGGCCGGCGATGCGGCGGCCGGGCATCCCAAGCCCGCGCGTCCGCTGCGCCGGCAGCGTGGCGGCACGGCGTAGCGGGTCAGGCACCCGGCACGCGCCCGGCAGCGCTCACAGCGCGAAGCGGAAGTGCCCGCTATGCAGCACGATATTGTGCGACGCCGTGATCTCGAACAATTGCCGGGCCACGCCTTCGATATCCTCGCGATGCCCCTCGAAGGCCTGAAGCAGGTCTTCCGCCCGGTGCGAGCGGGCGCCGAAGTGGTCTTCCAGCGCCTCGGCGGTGATCGCGTAACTGGCCGGTGTGCCGTTCACGGTCACTGCGCATTCGAGCGAGAGATCGGCCGTGCAATAGGACGGGCTGCCTTTGGGAAAGACGATCTGTTTCGTGGTCATGGAGAAACCTCCTGGGGCGAGAGACAGGATAGCCAGGGCAGCAGCCGGCCCGCATGCGTGCCGCACCAACTACCTGCCAGTCTAGCCAGTACGGTTGCAGCCGCAAGCCCAAACAGGCGCGTTCCTGATGGCGGTCAAGCCAGCGCAAGGGACGGCGGATTCCCTTCCCGCTGCGCTGCCCAGCGCGGCCGCTTCGGAGCGGGATCGCGTTGGACGGATGGCGAGGACAAGGATGCCCGCAGTCGCCCCGCGCGAGGGCGGTTATCCTATGCACCGGGGAGGCCCGGGGTTCAGAAGCCGGATGCCGTGTCGTTAACCGGATTGCCGCCACTGTCCGAACTTGCCCGGTGCCAATGCACACTCACTACGACAACCTCAAGGTCTCGCGAGATGCCCCGCCGGAGGTCATTCGCGCCGCCTATCGAACGCTGAGCCTGAAATACCACCCCGACCGCAATCCCGACCAGCAGACGGCGCACCGCGTCATGAGCCTGCTGAACGCTGCCTACGAGGTATTGAGCGACCCTGCCAGGCGCGCCGAGCATGACGCATGGATTGCCGCGCAGGAGCGCAAGGAGGCGGCGCAGGCCACAAGGCAGGCGCAAGGGCGCAGGGCGGCGGCCCAGGATCCGCATGCGAATCCGGCAGCGCGGCCGCAGGGGCGTTCCCAGGCAGGGGCAAGCGCAGCGGCCGCCTCCGCTGCCGAGGCGCGAAGGAAGGCAGCGCAAGCCCGCGCGGAACAGGTCCGCCGGGCCGAAGACGCGGGGCGGCAGGCCGGTGACCGTGACGCGGCCAACGCGAGTCAGACCGGTACGGCAAAGGGAGCCTCAAGGAAGTTCGTCTACCTGCTGTACCTGCTCGTGGGCATCGCCCTGGTATCGTCCTTGAGCGAATGCGCCGGCACGGCACGCAATCAAGGCCAGCCCACGGCGACGGCGCCCCCGCTTCCCGGCGAGGTTCTGAATCCGCCGATGTCCGCTGCCCCCATCGCCACCGCGCCCGGGCAAGCTCTCGTGCCGGTCCCCATGCCGGTGCCGGCAGCGCGCGAACAGGGCTATGTGCGCCCATCCGCGACCCCGCTCGGGCACCCATGGCCGGACCGCTCGGGCTACCTGTCCGGCTATCCCGTGCTGCGTGCCAACGGGTTGTCCTCGCTGACCGTCAATAACACCGGGAACGCCTCCGACGTGTTCCTGAAACTGGTCTCGCTCGGCGCCGGCGGCGCACTTCCGGTCCGCTTCAGCCTGATCAGGAGGGGGACGTCTTTCAAGATGGAAAACATTGCCCCGGGCACCTACGACGTTCGGTACCGCAGCCTGGACACGGGCGCGATTTCAAGATCGGAGCGGTTCGTCCTGCAGGAAATCCGGCAGCCCGACGGGATCAGCTATGGTGACGTGCGGCTGACCCTGTACACGGTGCAGGGCGGCAATACGAAGACAGTGCCCATCTCCGAGCAGGAATTCTGAAGCCCGGGGGAAGGGCGTCGCGGCGACGAGTCCGCAAGTGATCCGGTGCGCAGCGACAAGCGCGCGAGAGGCAGGCCAGGCGCCGGGTGGCGGCGCCTGGTGCAACGCAGGACCGCGCAGCCGGCTATTTCTTCGGCGGCGCCGCGCTGAAGGTCTTGTTGACGATTTTCCAAACGCCGTCGATTTCCAGCAGCGTCATGTAATCGGTGAAGGTCACTTCCGGATACTCCAGTACGACCTTGGCGGTGCCGGCGTTGCCGGTAACGTCGAAATGGGTGATGAAGCGCTTGCGCTGCGCCTCATCGGCCGCGGGCTGACCCTGGAAACGCGCGGAAAACGCATCGACGCTCAAGGCATGCAGCGCGCCGTCGCGAAACGAGACGATTCGGGCATCCGGATGAAAGGCCTTGCGCATGTAGGCGGCATCGCCGGTGATATGCGCTCTCAGGTAATTCTCGATCGGCTCGAGTGCCGCCGTATGTTGCGATGTCAGGCCGGAATGGCTGAGTGTCATGTCGTCTCCAGATCAAGGAATCCGCAGGGCAGTGTCTCTGCGCTGCGGGGTTTGAGTTTTTATTGCACCCCATTATTGCATACAATTTTATCGGCAAGGCGGCTCGCCGTATTCGATCGGCGGCGGATCCGGCAGCCGTAGGATAGCCACCCGCCTGCCGGCCCCTGGCCCCCGGGCATCGGGGAAACCCGAGGTTGCAACCTCCTTTGCGACATCGCACAATAAGCAAATAGATTTGCATTGACGGTTTTTGTGCAAATTTTGTTGCGGGAATTCCGGGTCTTCTCAAACAAAGGCACCCCTATGAAATTTTTGGCAAAGCTGATAGCGGCCGTGCTCGCCGCGGCCTCCCTGGCGGGCCATGCTGCGCGCGCGGAATCGTTGCTGGTCGCGGTGGATACGGCGTTCGTCCCGTTCGAGTTCAAGCAAGGCGGAAAATACGTTGGCTTCGACATCGATCTGTGGGACGCCGTGGCAAAGGAGCTGAAGCTCGATTACAAGCTGCAACCGATGGACTTCATCGGCATCCTGCCGGCCTTGCAAACCAGGAACGTGGACGTTGCGCTCGCGGGGATCACCATCAAGGAGGAGCGCAAGAAGGTCATCGACTTTTCGGATGGCTATTACGACAGCGGCTTCACGCTGATGGTTTCGGCATCCAGCCCTATCAAGGGGGCCGAGGAACTGAAAGGCAAATCGCTCGCCCTCAAGACAGGCACCTCGGCCGCCGACTACGCCAAAGCCAACTTCCCCGGCACGGAGCTGCGTTTGTTTCCGAACATCGATAACGCTTACCTGGAGCTGGAAGCCGGGCGCGTGGACGCTGCGATGCATGACACGCCCAACATCCTCTATTACATCTCGACAGCGGGCAAGGGGAAGGCCAGGGCGGTCGGCGCGCGCATGATGGCGCATCAGTACGGTATGGCCTTTCCCAAGGGTAGCCCCCTGGTGCCGAGGGTGAACGCGGCGCTGGCGAATATAAAGGCGGATGGCCGTTACGCGGTGATCTATAAGAAGTGGTTCGGCAGCGAGCCGCCGAAGCCCTGAGCATGACGGACTCCGGAGCCTGAATATGCAATTCGATCCATCGGTCGTCCTGGAGGCGCTGCCGGCGCTGTTGCAGGGAGCCAGGCTGACGGTGCTCATCGCGGTGGCCGGCCTTGCCGGCGGGGTGCTGGTCGGCCTGTGCTTCGGCCTGATGCGGACCTACGGCAACAGCCTTGCGCAAAAGATCGGCTTCGCCTACGTGGAGCTGGTGCGCGGCACGCCAATCGTCGTGCAGGTGATGTTCATCTACTTCGCCCTGCCTGTCCTGCTTGGCGTGCGGGTTGACGCGATGACGGCGGCGGTGGCTTCCATCATCGTCAATGCCGGCGCCTATATCGCGGAGATCGTACGCGGCGCGTTGCTGTCCGTGCCCCGCGGCCTGCGCGAAGCCGGGCTGGCGCTGGGCATGCCCAGGTGGCGGGTACTGGCCTTCGTTGTCGGCCCGGTGGCCATCCGGAGAATGACACCGGCGTTGGGCAACCAGTTCATCGTCAGCGTGAAGGACACGTCCCTGTTCATCGTCATCGGGGTGGGCGAACTCACGCGCCAGGGCCAGGAGATCATGGCCTCCAACTTCCGGGCCGTCGAGATCTGGTCAGCGGTGGCGTTCATCTACCTGTGCCTGATCGGCACAATCACCTTCGCGCTGCGTACGATGGAAAAGAGGATGCGCATACTATGAGCATGGTGGAATTCGCCGGCGTTACCAAGCGGTTCGGCAACACAGTGGTCCTGGATGGCGTCAATCTGAACATCCGGCAGGGAGAGGTGGTTGTCTTGATCGGGCCGTCGGGCTCCGGGAAGTCGACACTGTTGCGGTGTATCAATGCACTGGAGCAGATTGACGGTGGCGACCTGCGCGTCGACGGCATCAGCGTGCTCGGCGGGCCGCGAAAGGTTCGCGAGATCCGCCAGGAGGCTGGGATGGTCTTCCAGCAATTCAACCTCTTTCCGCAAATGACGGCGCTGGATAACGTCGCCTTCGGGCCGCGCCAGGTGCGTCGCACGGCGAAGAATGAGGCGCAGGCGCTCGCACGCGAGCTGCTCGCCAAGGTTGGCCTGGCCGAGCGGGCAAGCCATTATCCCGGCGAGCTGTCCGGCGGCCAGCAGCAACGCGTGGCGATTGCCCGCGCACTGGCGGTCAGGCCCAGGCTGATGTTGTTCGACGAGCCGACGTCCGCGCTCGATCCGGAATTGCGCCAGGAAGTGCTGCGCGTCATGCAGTCGCTGGCGGAGGAGGGCATGACGATGGTGGTTGTCACGCACGAGATGGCTTTCGCGCGCAAGGTCGGGACGCGGCTGATTTTCATGGAACACGGCTGTATCACGGTAGACGGGCGCCCGGCCGAGTTGCTGGACAACCCGCCCAACCAGCGTCTGCGTGACTTCCTTCAACACGTTGAATAACATGCCGGCACTTTCCTACCTGAAGATTGGCGATTCTCCTTTCGAGGCGGGCCAGGCGCTCGGCCGCTTCGGCGCGGCGGCCGTTCATGGCCACCTGCTGCACACCAGGGCCTGGCGCAGCGTCATGCAATGGCGGGGCAGCGCGGCGGCCGCCACGATGGCCGCACTGGTGCGCGACCGCTTCCCGGGCATCTGGTCGGAACTGGAAGGGCTCGCGGCGGGACTGCGCCTGCCGCTCGATGAGGTGTTCCTCTGGAACTGCCGGGGCGATCTATGGGCGATGGCCCCGGACGGCTGCACGACCGTGCAGCTTCCGGGGGATCTGTGCCAGCGGATCAGCCACAACGAGGATGGCGACCCCGGATTCGCGGGCCATTGCGCGATCGCGGAATGCGCTATCGCCGGGCGCCCATCCTTCGCTTCGTTCGTGTATCCCGGTTCGTTGCCCGGCCATGCCTTCGCCGCGACGGACGCGGGCCTCGCCATGACCGTCAACAACCTGCGTGCGCTCCAGGTGACCCCGGGCGTTCCCCGCATGGTGTTGACACGCGCGATGCTCGACGCCCCCACGCTGAATGACGCCCTTGCCGTGCTGCGGGATGCGCCGCGCGCGGGCGGCTTCCACCTGACGCTGGGACACTGTCAAAGCCAGCGGATTCTCAGCGTGGAATTCAGTTCCGAAGCCTGTTCGGTGCTTGACATCGAAACGCCCTCGATGCACGCGAATCACGCGATTCACCCTGCCATGCGCGACCTGCCGCAAATCATCACCGGGTCTTCCCGGCACCGGCAGAGCCGGGGCGACGCCATGCTCGCGCAAGCCCGGACGCAGGGGCGAGCCGTGGATCCGCTGGCGATCCTTGCGGATGCCATGGATGCCGAGTTTCCGATCTACCGGAACGACCCGGCGGACAGCGATGACGAGAACACGATGGCGACGGCCGATATCCTGATTCACGCCACCCATATCGATTGGCAGGTCTACGAAGATCGCCAGGAACCCGCACGGTTCCGGATCTCCAACGGACGCGTGCAATCGCATCCTTGACCTTGAGTCGCGGGCTCGTCGCGCACCAGCCTGGCGTGGCGCTGTCGCAGGCATGCGTCATACGTCTGGATGCGACCGGAGCGGCGCAGGCGGCCTCCCGCCGGGGCGGGTGCCGAGCCTTGCAGCATTCGCGCACTGTGCACTCCCGATGCCCAGGTCCAGGCAAGGTGTTTACAATGGCGGGCTCAATTGATCCCACATGACGCCGCCTGGCTTCGGATGACCCATGGACACGCGCAAACGTACTGCAGATCGATCCGCGGCCGAGGAGGATGCCCACGGCTCGCCGCCGCGCACGGTCGAAGGGCTGCGCAATCTGGCGGTCAGCATTGGCCGCGATGAGGGTGGCGTCACCCTGGGCGCGAAAGCCCATGCAGTCCTGGCAAAGCTGGTCGAGCGGCCGGAGGAAGTCGCCGTCCGCAAGATCACCGACCTCGCGGAGTCGCTTGGGGTCAACGCATCGACGCTAACGCGGCTCGCGACGAAGCTGGGCTATGGCGGCTTCGTCGACTTCCAGCGCGTCTTCCGCGACAGCCTGGCCCAGCAGCATCGCCATTTCTATAGCCAGCAGGCGGGGCGGCTGGTGGAGCGGGCGCAGGGCCTTCGCGCGCCCGGGGCGGCACCGGAAATCGACACCGTGGTGCAGTTGGCGCGCGAGTCGATCGACAACGTCGAGGCCTTTCTGGCCCAGCTATCGGCAGCGGACCTGCGTGCCGCCGCCAAGTTGCTGGCCAGCGCCCGGCGCGTGAGGATCCACGGGCTGCGGCAGTTTGGTGCCCTGGCCAGTTTTCTCAGCTACGGGCTGGGCATGATCCGCACCGATGTCGGGCTGCTGGATGCACAGGGCCTGGGGGTTGCCGAAGGCCTTGCCCAACTGCAGCGTGGCGACGTGGTTGTGGTTACCAGCGTTTCGCCCTACACCCGTGGTGTCGCCGAAGCGGCAATCGCCGCGGCCGAAGCAGGACTCACCGTGATCGCGATTACCGACACCCGGGCTTCGCCGCTGGTCGCCCCGGCGCGCCACGCCTTCTTTATTCCGCATGACAGCAGCTTCTTCAGCAACAGCATGGGCGCGTATATGGTGTTCTGCGAAGGACTGCTGAACCTGGTGGCCACCCATCTGGGCAAAAGTTCGCTGCAGGCGCTCGAACGTCGCGAGCGCTTCATCGCGGATCTGCGGATCGAGTGGGACTGAATGCCGCCCCATTCGGATGTCAACGCCATTGGCTGATATCGACGCGGGCGATGGCCGCTCGCGCTGACCCTCCGCGCTGGCTGGCCTTGTGGCTGGCGGCGTGTCTGCTGATGCCTTCGCACGGCGGTGCGGCGGCTGGTGCCGCGCCGGTCTACCTGTGGGCCTGGGACCGTGCCGAAGACCTGCGCTGGCTGCAGGATGGCACCCCACGCGATGCCAGGCGCTATGGTGTCGCCTACTTCGCCGTGCAGTTCGATGCCGATGGCGACAATCTGCGTGCCACCTGGCGGCGTGCGCCGCTGCGCGTCGCCACGGGCACGCCGCTGCTGCCGGTGCTGCATATCGAGGCGTTCTCGGCCCGTCACGCGGCGCTGTTCAACGACGTGGCGCTCGCCAACTGGACCCGCGCGCTGGCGCAGGCCATCGCACGGCTGGGCACGCCGGCTGTGCAGATCGATTTCGAAGCCCGCGCCTCGCAGAAGGATTTCTACCGGGCTTTGCTGGCTCGCCTGCAACAGCAGTTGCAAGGGCGCGTACGCCTGTCCGTAACGGCGCTGGCCTGGTGGTGCAGCGATCCGGCCTGGCTGGCCAGCCTGCCGGTGGATGAGGTGGTGCCGATGTTTTTCCGCATGGGCGCCGGCGAGCGCGCCCACTGGCGCGCCAGGCTGGCCGGTCCGGCTACGCTGCCCGCGCCCTGCCGCGCGGCTGCCGGGGTTGCGCTGGATGAGCTGCAGGCGCTTGGCCGCCCGGCTGCCGGAGACCGCCGGCGCTGGTATGTGTTCGTGCCGGCATCGTGGCGGCGCGAGCATGTGGAGGTTCTGGGACAATGGTTGCCGCCATGAGGTTCCGGCCATGGACCATCCGCTTGACCGATGCCTGGCTGCCGTGATGGACACAGCGGCCCCGAATGATGCTGGAGCTTGTCGATATGCCCGTTTTCTTGCCCATCTTTTCCCCTCTGCATTCCGCCCGGCCCAAGCGCCGGCCGCACTCTTTGCGCCTGCTGGCGCTGCTGCCGCTGGCCGCCGCATTGTTGTGCGGCGGCGCCCGCGCCTCTGGCGGCGGCGAGATGTCCACGCTGGTCGCCACCTCGCGCATCCAGCCGGAGAAGGCCGCCTTGCCGAAATACATGGACGGCCACCTGGGCGTGCTGTGGCCCGGCTATGCCGCGCCGTACCTGATGCTGGCTTACCGCCAGATGCTGGGGCTGCCGCCGCTGTCCGACGAGGACCGCAGCAGCCTGCTGGCCGGCAAGCTGGTGCAGGCCGACGACTACACCCGCACCCAAGCCGCGATCAAGGCCTGGATGCAGGCGCGCGCGAAAGCCGGTGTCGTGCAATCGGTGGAGGTTAGGCCCGGCGAGCGCAATACCATGGACTTTACCTACGCACCGAACTGTGGCGCCGCGGCCTTCGAAACCGCGGCCGCCACGCTGGCCAGGCGCAGCGCCGACCATGCCGACGCGCAGCAATGGGTCAGCACGTGGATCGCCGGGCAGGACGCGGTATTCGCCACCTGCTCCGCCGGCAAAGGCGCGGCGCAGCCGGCCTTGCCCGCACTGGCATCAGGCGCGCCACAGTGGCTGGAGCGCGATCGCCGCTATCAGCTGGCGTCGATGCAATTCTATGGTGGCGACTACGACGCCGCCGGCAAGTCCTTCACCGAGATCGCTGCCGATGCCGGTTCGCCCTGGCATGAGTGGGCCAGCTACCTGGTGGCGCGCAACTGGCGGCGCCAGCTGTTGGTCGACACCGCGCGGGCACGCGACACGCTCGGCGGGGACTGGTCCGGGCATCCGATGGCGGTGCGCCTGCACACGCTGGCGTCCAAGGCGCGCGACCCGGCGGTGCGTGCGGCAGCGGCCGACATGATCGACATGATCGAGTCGCGCGTGGTCCCCGGCGAGGTCTGGCAGCGCCGCTGGCAGGCCATGGACGGCCGCCAGCCACCGGCTTCGCTGCAGCAATGGTCGTCGGATATCCGCTGGCTGTGGGCGCTGATGCCGGCCGCCGGCTACGCCGACGACTGGCTTTATCTCACCGGCACCCTTAGCACCGACAGCATCTTCGCCGAACCCGAGCGCATCGCGCGCAGCCAGCAGCTGGTATTCGAGCGCTGGCAGCGTACCCGCGCCTTGCCGTGGCTGGCCAGCGCCGTGATGGTCGCACAGCCTGGCCAGCCGCACACCGCGCAGTTGGTCAAGGACAGCCGCGCGCTGCCGCAATCGAGCCCGCTCTACCTGCACTTTGCCTGGCATCGCGCGCGCCTGGCGCTGATGGCGCTACGTTATGACGAGGCGCGCGCCGAACTGACCCGCGCCGCGCCACTGCTGCCGGAAGAGGGGCTTGGCACGCGCCAGCTGTTCGGCTCGCTGGCGATGCGCGCGGCATTATCGCTGGACGGCGTGGCGCAGAATTTCCCGCGCACGCCGCTTGGATTCGACGCCTACTATGGCAGCCGAGGTTTCACCGAAGATCTGCCCAAGGGCAGCGACAAGGGGCTCCTCGACCAGGACACGCAGGATTGGCTGTACAGCCAGTTCACTGCCGTGGAACTGCTGCGGCTGGGGACGGGAGGGGAGGCGGGGGCGACGGCGGCTGTCCCGCCCACGCCTGCGGCCTCGGTGGCAGCATCGCCGCCGCTGGCGCGCGGCCTCAAGGTGCGGCTGCTCAGCGAAGCCTGGCAGCGCGCCGCCATGACCGGCCAGGCCGCCGTGGCCGCCGAGGCCCTGCGCGCCTGGCAGGCCGAGAGCGACAGCAGGAACCTGCAGGCTGCCGTGCAGGCAGCCGACCCCGCCGAGCAGCGCTACTTGCTGGCGCGCATGATGCTGCTCAAGGAAGTGCCCGGACTTGGCCGCGCCGAGTGGATGCAGCGCAGCTACTATTCGCAGGCGATGTTCACCGATGGCAAGGCCGGCTTCAAGCCGCTGTCCCAAGTGCCACCGGCCTTCCACGATGCGGCCGCGGCGCGCGACGCCGCCGCGCAGCTCAAGCGCTACCAGGACCTGAGCACGACCGAATGGATGGGCCGGCAGATCCTGCCCTACATCAGCGCCAACCCGCGGCTGCCGGAAGGCGCCACGGTGCTGGCGCGCCTGGTGAGGCAGTCGCGCTATGGCGAGCGCCATACGCCCACCTCGCGCAGCGCCTTCACCTTGCTGCACAAGCTGTACGCCAAGAGCCCGGAAGCGGCCGACACGCGCTATTTCTATTGATGGAAGCAGGGCCGCCGTCCATTCTTTGCACGGCGCTTTTACGCTTCCGGGTACGGTCGAGACACTTCGCCGTTCCGAAGCGTGGATCCTCTGTTTCTTGCCGCAATTTCCGCGGCGCTCGCAGCCGCGGCGCCCTGGGTATGGATGACGAAGCTGTAGTTGCCGCCGTCGATCGCGGCAAGCACCGCACGTGCACTGGCAAGGTCCTCCGCGGGGTGAGTATTCCGTCGCAATTCTGCCATGGCCAGAATCGCTCGCCATCATCGTGTGTTGACAATCGCTATACGTCATCCTGCCATGTGTATCTATTGTCATCACATCAAAGGGGAAGCCCATGCGTGACGCCGCCATCAACTTACGTGCGCTGCCCGAGCAGCGCGACCTGATCGACCACGCCGCTAGTCTGCTGGGAAAGAATCGCTCGGATTTCATGCTGGAAGCTGCGTGCGAGCGCGCAAGGGCTATTCTGCTGGGTCAGGTCTTTTTCAGCCTGGACGAGAGCCGGTTCCGGCAGTTCACTGCGTTGCTCGACTCGCCACAAGACGCCAATCCTGGCCTTGAACGCCTGATGGCCATTAAGGCTCCGTGGAGCACGGGCAAGGTGTGAGCATGCAGCTGTCAGCATCACGGTCGCGTGCCGCGACGCATCGACTCGATGGGTTCCATTGCGGCGAACCATCGCTGGACGATTGGCTAAAGCGGCGTGCATTGACCAACCATCTAAACGGGGCCAGCCGCACCTTCGTCGTGGTCGATCCCGACCAGTGCGTGTTTGGGTATTACGCTTTGGCAGCGGGCGCCGTCACGCACCGGGAGGCCCCCAGCACAGTCCGGCGCAACATGCCCGATCCGGTGCCGGTGATGGTGCTTGCAAGGCTCGCTGTCGATGCTCGCGCCCGAGGCAACAAGCTCGGCGCAGCCTTGCTCCAGGATGCGGTAACCCGTGTGCAATCTGTTGCCGAGAATGTCGGTGTTCGAGCGTTGCTCGTCCATGCGTTGAATGCGCGCGCAAAGCAGTTCTATGAGCATTACGGTTTTCGAGCATCGCCAATGCATCCCATGACCTTGATGCTCCCGCTGAAAGCACGTGCGGCGCTTGGTCCTGAAGAATTCCAACCGAGGCCGCTGTCGCCTGGCTATACCGGCGACGCTGGAGCATAGAGAATCTGTGTCAGCGGCTGGAATCGGTGCTCAACAGTGAGATTCGTTGAGCCAACCGCGCGCGGCGCTGCATCCAACTGCCGGGCAGCATCACGCAGCGATCGGCTTCCGGCCAGCGGATGCCCTTCCAGGCGCCGATGGCAACCCGCTGCCAAGCGCTGGCGCAGTGCTGTGAAACGCCCCGGCCAGTTGCGTGGACAGGGGCCGGCCATAGTGGTCGATGTCATCCGCTCCCAGCGCCGATAGCGCGTACCGCACCGTTGCCGCGCCGGTGATCTCACGGTGCTTGCTCGCCGTCAATTGCCTATCAAGCAGATGATAGCCGTGCCCCTGATTGTAGAACTCGCCGCCGCAATCTGCGGCGAGGGCGCCCTGCCGGCGCCGGGCCACGCTGCGGGGAATGCCAGCGCAGGGAATACCCGTATTGGAAGAACCATCCAGCCGATCATAATTCTGATAATTATGATCATAAATAGGCTGTCAGCGATGTCCAAGGAAGCCAAGCCCAGGATCTCGGGCACGCGGCGCGTCAAGCGCTCCGACCAGGTGGTCGCCGACATCAAGCGCTGGATCGTCCAGACGCAGCAGAAGGTGGGGGACAAGCTGCCACAGGAGGCGGCCCTCATCGAGCAGATGGGCGTGGCGCGGGGGACCGTGCGCGAGGCGCTGGCCGCCTTGCAGGTGCAAGGCCTGGTGACCGTCAGCACCGGGCCCAACGGCGGCGCCACGCTGGCGCAGCCCTCGTACGACCGCTGCCTGGAGGCCGTCTCCAACTTCCTGTACTTCCAGCCGGTCGATATCGCCACGCTGTACGCCCTGCGCCGCGCGGTGGAGCCGGAACTGGCGGCCAACGTCACGCCGCGCCTGACCGACGCCGACCTGGCTGAGCTCGATGCCCTGATCGGCCTGAGCCATCCGGCGCACGGCGGCAGCGCGGACTGGAACGAGCGGCGCGAAGCGGACCTGCTGTTTCACGACCGGCTGACCGATGCGTGCAGCAGTCCCATGCTGGCGCTGTTCTGCCGCCTGCTCAACGACATCATCCGGCGCGTGATCGTGGTGCGCAATGCGCAGCAAAGCTTCGACCGCTTCGACGATGAAATCCTCCACAGCCACTCGGACCTGATGGACGCATTCCGCGCCCGCGATGCCGATCGCGCCCGCGCGCTCATGCACGCGCATATGGAGCACGCCGAAGCCCTCGCCCTCGAGGCCGAATCACGCGTCGACCGGGGAAGCCTGCTGATGAACCCGAGCGACTAACCCGCCGCCGCGCGGGCACGGCCCGCCGGCACCCACCGTCCGCCTCTCCGAACTCCCACCATGCATGGGGGGCGGGATCCCTTTTGCCCGACATCCTGGAGTCCCACGTGAACACCCCCGAAACGCTGTGGCGCTGGAGCGCCGTCGACATCGCCGCCGCCGTGCGCAGCCGCGACATCTCTTGCCGCGAGGCTACCGCCAGCGTGCTTGCACGCATCGCGCAGCTCAACCCGCGCATCAACGCGCTGGCCGAGGTGCTGGCCGAGCAGGCGCTGGCCAGCGCCGATGCGGCTGACCAGCAGGTTATGAGCGGCGCGCCACTCGGCCCGCTGCACGGCGTGCCGGTCACCATCAAGATCAACGTGGACCAGGCAGGGCACGCCACCACCAACGGCGTGATCCCGCTGAAGGACAACATCGCGCGCGAAGATGCGCCCGTGGTGGCGCACTGGCGCAATGCCGGCGCCATCATCGTCGGCCGCAGCAACACCGCCACCTACTCGTCGCGCTGGTTCACGGACAACGGCCTGCACGGCCGCACGCTCAACCCCTGGGATGCGGATATCACGCCCGGCGGCTCCAGCGGCGGCGCTGCTGCCGCGGTGGCTTGCGGCATGGGCGCGCTGGCGCACGGCAACGACATCGGCGGCTCCATCCGCTATCCGGCCTATGCCTGCGGCGTACCCGGCTTGCGGCCGACGATAGGCCGCGTGCCCGCGTACAACCCCAGCGCCAGCGCCGAGCGCGGCATCACGCCGCAACTGATGTCGGTGCAGGGCGCCATGGCGCGCAGCATGGCCGACCTGCGGCTCGGCTATCACGCCATGGCGCGCCCCGACCCGCGCGATCCCGCCTGGGTCCCGGCGCCATTGGAACTGCCGCCGCCGGCGGGCCCGATCCGCGTGGCGCTGTTCAAGCATTGCCCGGGCATCCCCATCGACCCGGCGGTCGGCCAGGCGCTGGACAGCGCGGCGCAATGGCTGCAGCAGGCCGGCTACGCCGTGGAAGAAGCCGCCTTGCCCGACTTCCTCGAAGCCGCGGCGCTCTGGCGCACGCTGATCACGGACGACAGCCGCCGCAACATCATCGCGGGCGTGGAACACCACGGCGACGAAGCCATGCGCCGCAGCCAGCGCAACATGATCGACGGCATGGCGCAAACCAGCCGCGACGATTTCCTCGATGCGCTGGCGCGGCGCCAGGCACTGGCGCGCAACTGGTCGGTCTTCCTGCACGGCTACCCGCTGGTGCTGATGCCGGTGTCGTGGCAGCGCCCGTGCGCGCAAGACGCCGACCTCGGCTCGCTGGAACAGATGCATGCGCTGCTCGACGCCCAGAGCCCGCTGCTCGCCACGGCCATGCTCGGCATGCCGGGCCTCTCGGTACCCACAGGCATGGCCGGTGGCATCCCCGTCGGCGTGCAACTGATGGCGTGGCGCTTCAGGGAAGACCTGCTGCTGCAAGCCGGCCAGGTCATCGAAGACGCAGCGCGCTTCACCCCATTCACCGCCCTGTAATCCCCCGCAGACAAACCAGGAGCAACGCATGAACGACCACCACCCTCTCGATGCCGTGCGCCTCTCGCGCCGGTCCTTGCTGGCCGGCGCCGCCGCCGTCCTGTGTACCGGCAGCGTGCTCTCGCGCGCGGCCTGGGGCCAGACCGTGTCCCGCATCATCGTGCCGTTCCCCGCGGGCGGGCCGGCCGATTTCATGGGACGCCTGCTGGCGGAGAAGCTCAAGGACGCGATGGGCCGCACCGTCATCGTCGACAACCGTCCGGGCGCGGGCACCCGCGTGGCGGCGGAAGTCCTGAAGAACGCGCCCGCCGACGGCAATACCGTGCTGCTGGCGCCAGTGGATCCGATGTTCATCGGCCCGCTGATCTACAACAACATGCGCTTCAATCCCGTCACCGATTTCAAGGCGATCACCGACGTGGCCGGCGTGCAGTTCGGCCTGGCGGTCAATGCAAGCTCGCCGATCAAGACGCTCGCCGATTTTGTCCAGGCGGCCAAGGCCCGGCCCGCCGAGCATTCGATCGGCATCAGCACGGTCGGCACGCTGCTCCACTTCCTGGCGGTGGAATTCGTCGCCCAGTCCCACGCCGGCAGCACCCTGGTGCCCTATCGCGGGGGTGGCCCCCTGGTCACGGACCTGATGGGCAACCAGATTGCTGCCGGCATGGACGCCACCACCACCTTCGTGGAATACCATCGCGCCGGCAAGCTCCGCGTGCTGGCGGTGGCCGGCGACAAGCGCGCCGACGCGCTGCCCAACGTGCCCACGTTTGCGGAATCCGGATTCCCAGACCTGGTGACCGCGTCGCGCTACCTGCTGTACGCGCGCGCGGGCACCGCGCCCGACGTGGCCGCGCAGTGGGGAGACGCCGTGCGCAAGATCCTCGCCATGCCGGACGTTCGCGAGAAGCTGGGGCGCACCGGCTATGACCTGCTTTCCGGCGGTGCGCCGGATGAGGTTGCGCGGTATGCGAACGCCCTTGCCGCGCGCTGGACGCCGGTGATCAAGGCTTCGGGGTTCAAGGGGGATTGAGGAGGCGGCCGATTGCCTGCGCGGCGTCGCGGGCGCGCACGGGCTTGGCGCCGTGGCGGTTGACTGTCCGTTGACAGTTGCCAAAAGAAAAAGGGCCTAGCTTGCGCTAGGCCCTTCTTAATACTGGTGGCGAATCAGGGATACACCTTAAAACCAGAGCCGGGATAGGTATGTGCTTGATTTTGAAGGGTGCTGTTTCGTCAACAGGGAGCGAATCCGCGCGGTGTGCTACACCCCGGTGCTAGCTGTTGTGATTGAGGTTTCAAGCCTATCACGCTCTCCCGGCTACGTATAAGGATTCGCGTTTTAAAACCTGTCCCGCAGAAAACAGCTACCCCCTTCTGGGTTGTCTGTCTTCTCTAAGGGGGGCGCTTTTGAGGGCCGGTCACGCTACGTATAAGGTTAGGTTTAAAACCTGTTCCTACGACAAAAGCAACCCCTTGCGGTATTCGTTCTATTTCTAAGGGTTCGGTTTCTGAGGGG
>NZ_JARJLM010000017.1 GCF_029335485.1 Cupriavidus basilensis | reverse complement strand
GCGACAACGGGTTGCCGGCCAGGTAGCCGGCCTCGACCAGCCAGAAAGCGCTCGTACAACAGGTGTTGCCGACCATTAATTCGGCAAACGGTGACCATTAAATCCGCCAATGATCATCGATCTAACTGATTGATCCATAAGCAATTTTCTGCGTTGTGACGTGCACCACTGTTGTTCGTAGGCAACGCGTTTTGGGGTGCCGCGTCCACTAATTCCGCCAGCCCGAGTCGACCGTTCAGTAAATCGCCTAGTGTGTAAGACCACGGTCTTGAACACGGCCATGAGGATTGCAACGAAGCGCGAACTGGCGATTGCGAGGGTCTTACGTCCGCTCGGGAGGGCTCCCCTCATGCGTAAGCAAGCTGAGAACGGCAAGGCTATCTGCACTTGAGAACTTGAGTCGCGCACTGCTTCGAAAAGTTTCGGCGCGCATGCTGATCGTTGACGAGGTTCATCACTTGTTGGCAGGCAACTATCGGGAACAGCGTGCATCCTTGAATCTGCTGAAGTTTCTCGCCAATGACTTGAAGATCGCTGTTGTCCTCGTTGGTACTCAAGACGCCGTCATGGCGCTCCAAACGGATCCCCAGATGGTCAGTCGATTCGCCCGTCTCGAGGTACCGAGATGGCAGGAGACGGAGGCATTTCGTTCTCTTCTTGCTGCTTTCGAGATGGTTTTGCCGCTTCGACGTCCGTCGAACCGCTTCATTCGCAGGTTGGCTCGTTGCGCCGATGTAGTTTGCTGATGTGAATATGGGCGAACCAATCGCTCTGAAGGCCTTTGCGGCCACCATCATCGGTGGCTTCGGTAGCGGTATCCCATCGGGAAGAATTTTGCTCTGGAGCGAACTCTAGTGCAAATCTACATAATAACAGTTATGATGTGTATTGAGGTATCATCGAAACATGGCGTTCTTGGGAGTGCATCTTGGTTTCAATACTGGGGCTAGCTCGCATTGGCAATGTCCGGCTCGCATATGAGTCACTGGGCTCGGACACGGACCCGCCCGCCGTGATGATTCACGGACTTGGTCAGCAACTGACGGGATGGCCGGATGGCCTGGTTGAAGGCATCGTGCGGGCGGGCTATCGGGTGATCCGGTTTGACAATCGCGACGTTGGCAAGTCAAGCCGGCTGAGCGGCAGGCCCCGTCTAGCCTCGCTTCATTTGCTGACGCAACTGGGGTTGACCGGGAGTGCGCCGTACTCCCTGGATGACCTGGCGCACGGCACCGTCAGCCTGAACTCAATTCCGGCCATGCTCGGGCCGCTTGGAGGAGAACCGGCATGAACGTGATTGCTTTGGGAGGCTGCGGCCTCATGGGCCGGCATTTTGTCGAGACGGCGATCAAGCTCAAGGCCTTTACGCGGCTTACCATCGCCGACAGAAACGTGGGTGCGGCCCGAGACTATGCGCTTGCACTGAGGCATCCATCCATAGATTCCATGGAGGTGGACGCACGCGACCGTGTGGCCCTGACGAATGTCCTGAGGCAATACGACGTCGTGGTATCGACCATCGGCCCATATTACCTCTTCGGCACGGCGGTGCTCGAGTGCGCAATCGATGCGGGTTGCCACTACATCGACATCTGCGACGATCCCGAGCCGACTCTGGCCATGCTGGATCTGGACGCCAAGGCCGAGGCCGCGGGGATCACTGCGATCATTGGTATGGGGGCAAGCCCGGGTGTTTCCAACTTACTGGCGAGCACGGCGATCCGGCAGGTGGGTGCACCACATCGTGTGGTGACAACCTGGGGAAGCACTTCGCGGGCGAAGGAGGAAGAAAACGCGGACTCCGAGATGGGCGCGGTACTTGAGCACTGGGTCGAGCAAGTCACCGGACGTATTCCAGTGTTCAGGGCTGGGGAAATCGCATTTGGGAGTCCGCTCGCCGAAATCCGCCTTGACGTGCCTGGCGTAGGGACGGTCAAGGCCCATACCGTGGGTCACCCCGAACCTGTTACTCTGCCGGGCACTTTTCCATCCATCCGTGAAAGCGTTAACGCGATGGTGTTCTCTCATGGCATGGTCGGTGTACTGAAGGTCTTGCAGGCCCGGGTCGACAAGCATGGGCAGACCATCAAGCAGGCGGCGGAACTGATGCATGCAATCTTTGTCAGCAAAGACCTGTCCGGGCTCTCGTTTGGTGAGTCGATGTACCTGTTGAAACGCTCACTGGCGGAGACTCTGTTTGGCAGGCGCTACATCCCCGCCGAGATGGCTGCCATAGCGGAGGGCAGGAAGGGGAAGAAGCGGCATATCTGCAGCGCTTGGCTGAATGGCGAAATCCCTGGCGGAATGGGGCCAAATACCTGCATCCCGACGGCGGTTGCGCTAATCATGCTGGCAAGGAACCAGATCAGCAAAAGGGGGGTAAGTGCCCCCGAGGCTGCGATACCAGCCGATGCGTTCTTTGGGCACTTAGGCCCATTTGTCCGCCTTCGTGATCCGAATCAGCCGGTCGTCGCCCTTCGTGAAGCCTTTGTGCAATAGCCAGGCCCGCCCAGAGGTAGCGGCCTGGAAAGCCATCCACCCCGAGGACGGAATGCAACCGACCACCCGCACGTCCGTGCACCTGGCCACTTCCCTTTGCGACGACGTCAGCTCTGTTTGGGTGCGGAAGATCCGAAAAAATATCACGTATGGATGGCGAGGGTCGTGTGAGTTGCAGCCGACCTTACAACATCTTCGCAACTCGCCTACTTCCAGCCTTCGGATCTCGGCATAGTCCTGTTACAGCAAGGAGAAGCATCGAAGGCGGCGGAGTTCGACGTCCTCATCTCCTTTTCAAGAGACGAGGCAACGACTGCCGGGAGCGCTCATCTGTCGCATACCCGCTCACCAACCGGATAGACGGGCAAAAATCACAGCCGCGACGTACATTCCAATCCCAAACGATGTATGCGCCATCAGGCTCCGCCAGCGCGTCGTGCTGGGCGGAGGGGTCCTGGAAGCAGCGACACCTGCGCACATGCCCGGCTGCATGATGAGGAAAGGCGCCAGGACGCTGAGTACGCCGAGGAGCACCGCTGGAAGCAAGGTAGGTTCGCGCGCCTACCGGCCCTTGCTCCGCATGGGATTGCGCGTATAGCTTCCCAATCGCAGTGAATGCTGACAGCCTCGCCGCGTGGGCAGCCATGTGCATAGCAGCCTTCGCCGCGAAGAACCCTGAACTGATCGAGGTAGCGGTAGACGATCAGGATCACATCACCGAGTGGTTGCGCAGGGGCTGTCCTCGCGGCCGTAACGGCCACAGCCCACCCTGCCGCAGGCTGCAACAGCCACACGCTGGGCTTGATGCGCTATCGGGCTGCGGCCAGTCCGGCATTCGTACAACGCTATTTCGCCGACGGTGTGGGTGCGAGGAGCTTGGCAAATGCGCCCAGTCTGGTGTTCAACACGAAGGACGACTTGCAGGCACGCCGGGCAGGGCGCTTGTGCCATCGGCATGTGGAACTTCCTCGGCACACGTTGCCTTCTCCCCGGAGAGAGACGCGTTCGATCAATGCAAGTGGTAGTCCGCAATGATGCGGATAGCGGTGTGCAATCGCTATGGCTTTGTAGTCTTTGCGTGCGATAGTCAAGCGTTTACCGTGTCCGACACGGCCAGCCCCTCGCATGCGTTCACAGCAGCTTTCGGATGCGGCTGCCGAGGGCCACCGCGGTAGCTTCGGATTCGATATTCGTAAAGCTGACAAAGACGGCGCGTGCCTGCGGCTTCCCGATGCTCCAGTCCGTCAACGATTGCGCATAGAGGCCGGATGCGCGCATCCGCGCAGCCAGGGCACTATCGGATCGTGCCGCGCCATGCATGCGGAGCACGAGGTGCATGCCACCGGGCTGCGGTTCGACCTGCATCATCTTTGCGAGGACAGCGCTCAAGGACGCTGCCGCGACGTCGCGCCGTTCTCCATAAAGTTTGCGCGTGCGCTGGATATGCCGGGCGAAGTGACCTTCGGCCATGAACGCACTCACGATGGCTTGCGTCAGGGCCGGACTGCCGCCGCCAAATATTTGGGAGATCTGCTCGAACCGCTCCACCAATGCCTCGGGCACTACCAGGTATGCCAGACGGATGCCGGGGAAGAGAACCTTGCTGAAGGTGCCGGAATACAGCACGCGACCGTCGCGGTCCAGGCTTTTGAGGGCGGGCAGCGGCCGGCCGACATATCGATACTCGCCATCGTAGTCGTCCTCGACGATCCAGGCTTGGTTGCGGGAAGCCCAGTCCAGCAGCGCCAGCCGGCGCGGCAGAGAGAGCGACACGCAGAGCGGACTTTGATGTGCCGGCGTGACTACCGCAGCGCGGGCATGCGGCGCGGATCGGACGCCCTCCGCTACGACGATCCCTTCGTGATCCACGGGGACGGGTGCAAGCGAGTAGCCTGCCTGCTGTAGCAGCGCGCGCGTCGGCGGATAGCCGGGATCCTCGACCCAAACCTGACTCCCCGGGTCCAACAGAGCGCGGGACACCAAGCCAAGCGTCTCGCGATAACCCGATGTGAGGATAACCTGTGATGGCTTGCAGTCGATTCCCCGGGAAACGTTCAAATACGTCGAGATCGATGTGCGCAGGGCCCGCTGGCCGAATACAGGCGGGTAGGCCATGTCCGCAGGTTGCATGGCACGCACGCATCGTGCACTGATCCGGGCCCATATCTTTCGCGGAAACGCATCGAGCGCGGGGAGCCCTAGCTGCAGCGGTTTGATGTGCTCAGGGAGTGCACCCAAGGGGAAGGGCTCTGGCTTCGCTCGCTTTTCCGGGCGAGGAGCGGCCGTGCGGAGCATTACGCCAGGCGCCACAACGGTGCCGGCCTGCCCGCGAGACAGGACGTAGCCTTCAGCCACCAGTAGTGCATAGGCGTTATCCACCGTGCCCCTCGCAAGTCCCAGTTCCTTCGCGAGCCCGCGGGCAGCGGGAATGCGGTCGCCGGGCTTGAGTAAGCCGTCGGCAATTGCATTTCTGACTCGAGCGTAGATCTGTCTGTAGAGCGGCTCTAGGGCGTCCTCGTTGAGAGGCAACCGCGTATCAATCTTCGTCGGATTCATGGCCTAGTTCGGATGGCAGTTTGTGGCTCTGTCCATTGTGCATCAAATCGCAATAGCATAGCGCCTTGTCAGGGGCCGAGGTGCGCGGCGCTATGTCCGCACAGCCACAGTATTTGAACGAAGTGAAGGAGAGGGTGTGAACGATTTTGTGCTACGACACGCGGAAACCGACGGTGAGCTGCGCGCTTGCTTCCCTGTCATGCGGGAACTACGGCCGCATCTGGCGGACGAGGCTGGCTTCCTCGAGCAGGTTCGACGGCTCATGGGCGAGGGATATCGGCTCCTGGCCACGTGGGAAGACGAAGTGCCGCTCGCACTGGCTGGATATCGCGTCCAGCAAAACCTCATCTTCGGCCGCTTCCTCTATGTGGACGATCTCGTTGTGACTGCCGCCAGCCGCGGCGATCGTTTGGGCAGGAGACTGCTGGATGAGTTGAGTTCTGTCGCAAAGCGGTCGGAGTGCGCACAGCTGGTGCTGGATACGGGCCTGTCGAATGCGCTGGCACAGCGCTTCTATTTTCGAGAGGGCTTGTTGACCGGCGCCATCCGCTTCAGCAAGCCGCTATCCCTGGAGCAGGCGTGAAGATACTGCGAGTCAGCTGCAGCAATCGGGGGCAGGCATCCGAGAGCTTCAGGCTCTCACAGGCCATTGTGGAAGGTCTGCTTGGCGGGGAACCGCACGCAAGCCTCATCGAGCGCAATCTCGGTGGGATGCCCATTGCCCACATCGACACCGGCTATGCGGTGGCCCTGGCATCCGCGACGGAGGAGTACGAAGGTGTTGTCGCAGGGACGCTGGAGGTATCGGAGGCGTTGATCAGGGAACTGGAGGAATCCGACTGCCTGATCATCGCCACGCCCTTGCACAACTACACGGTGCCGTCGGTACTAAAGGCCTGGATCGATCATATCGTTCGCGTCAGGCGCACATTCCGGTCCACGCAGACGGGCAAGGTTGGCGTGCTGCGCGACCGCCCGGTCTATGTTGCGGTTTCGTCCGGCGGCCGGTTCTCAGGTGAAGCGGCTGGGCAGCCGGACTTTCTAACTCCCTACCTGCGGGCAATCCTGGAAACCATCGGACTGCGTAGTACCCACTTCTTCACAGTGGAGGGAACCGCCTTCGGCCCGGATGCACTAGCTGAAGCCAGGCGCGCGGCGCAACACGCACTCGCTGGCTACTTTGCATAGAGCGGACTGAGTCAATCAGACCGGCAACGAAACGAGACGGGCTGGCCGCGCGCGGGCAAGCCACACCAGCATGATGTGTCGCCGCCGGAGCTCGCCCTTTTCTGATGGCGGCCTTCCACATGCCTGCAGCACTGCCTGCCTGGAAAAACCCAACGACTGTCTGCTCACAGGTCGATCCAAAAGCCAGTGAGGGGCGTTGTGCGTCGAGAATGGCGATGTCCGCCTACGGCCTCGGCGTCGATGGAGATAAAGCAACGTGAAAGCCAATCAACAAGCTGGGCAACCCGCGCCGGGCCCGAGACCCAGGCGCGCGCGCTACCGCTCAGCCATTGCCGCTTCGGTAGCCGTGGCCGCTCTGATGGCCGGGTGTTCAGAGGGAAACCCGGCCGAGGGCGCTGGCGCGGCTGCCGAGGTAGACGTCGCTACAGTCCAGCTGCAGTCTGTCAAGGAGTGGGACGAGTTTAATGGGCGCATTAGCGCGGTCGATTCGGTCGAGGTGCGCGCGCGGGTGAGCGGCTATATTGAACGCATTGCATACAAGGAAGGCGATATGGTGGATAAGGGTGAGATCCTGTTCGTGATCGACCCTCGTCCTTATCGCGCTGCGCTGGATAGTGCGCTCGCGCTTTTGACGCGGACGCGAGCCACGCTGGCATTGGCGCAATTGCAGGACCAGCGCTCCCAGAGGTTGCTACAGGCCGAGGCCGGCTCGCGCGAGGAGGCGGAAACGCGCAGCGCGAACGTCGAACGTGGCCAGGCGGACCTGCGCGCAGCCGAAGCGGCAGTGGCTGTCGCACGGCTAAACTTGCAGTTTACCGAGGTGCGTTCGCCGATCAGAGGGCGTGCTAGCCGCGCCATGCTGACACCAGGCAACCTGGTGGTGGCCGACCAGACGCTCTTGACTTCGGTTGTCTCGCAGGATCCAGTCTACGTCTACTTCGACCCGGACGAACACAGCTACCTACGCTATCGGGGCCTGCCCAGTGGGGGCACAGCCGCGCATGCATACCAGGTGCGCGTCGGGCTGGCCAGCGAGCAGGGCTTCCCGCACGCCGGCACTGTGAATTTTCTGGACAACCAGGTCGATCCAGGCACCGGCAGCATCCGAGTACGGGCCATCCTCCCGAACAAGGATCGCGTGTTCACGCCGGGGCTGTACGCGCGCGTGCGCCTGTCGGGCGGCGAGTCCCAGGCGATTCTGGTCGACAACAAGGCTGTCCTGACAGACCAGGACAGAATGTACGTCTATGTATTGGGCGCAGGCAACAAGGCGATTCGCAAGGAGGTCACGCTGGGACGCGATAGCGATGGCCTGCGAGTGGTCCGTACCGGGTTGAAGGCGGGTGACAAAGTCATCGTCAATGGCTTGCAACGGGTCTACTACCCTGGTGCTTCCGTCAAGCCGAACGAAGTCGCGATGGGCCGAGCGCCAACGCGCGCGGACATCGGTGGGACCGCGACCATCGCGGTGGATTGAGCATGGATTTTTCAAAGTTCTTCATCGATCGCCCGATCTTTGCGATCGTGCTATCCATCATCATCTTTTCCCTTGGCCTGATTTCGATTCCCATGCTGCCGGCCGGGGAGTACCCGGAGGTGGTTCCACCTAGCGTTGTAGTTCGCGCGACGTATCCCGGTGCCAATCCCAAGGAGATTGCCGAGTCTGTGGCGACGCCACTCGAGGAGGCGATCAACGGCGTAGAAGGGATCATGTACATGAAGTCGGTTGCCGGTTCGGACGGTAGCCTGCAGGTTGTGGTCACCTTCCTGCCCGGGATCGATCCGGATACCGCAGCTGTGCGTGTGCAGAATCGGGTAAGCCAGGCACAATCACGGCTACCTGAGGATGTCCGCCGGTACGGAATAACGACGCAGAAGCAATCTGCGACGCCATTGATGTACCTGGGCCTGCTGTCTCCGGGGAACCAATACGATGCCCTGTACTTGCGCAACTATCTAAACCTGCATATCAAAGATGAACTATCGCGCCTGAAGGGTGTGGGGGACGTCCAGTTGTATGGATCCGGGGACTATGCGATGCGACTCTGGCTGGACCCGAACAGGCTGGCTGCGCGGGGCATCACGGCGTCGGACGTGGTCAATGCGGTGCGCGAGCAGAACGTGCAGGTCTCGGCCGGCCAACTCGGTGCCGAGCCCACGCCACCGGCGACCGACTTCCTGCTGCCGATCAATGTGCAGGGACGCCTGCGCAGCGAGAAGGAGTTTGGCGACATTGTCCTCAAGAATGGAGCAGACGGGCAGGTCGTGAAGCTGTCGGACGTGGCTAGGATCGAACTCGGGGCGGGCGACTACACCATGCGGGTGCGGGAGAACGGCCAGAGCGCCGTGTCGGTGGGTATTTTCCTTTCGCCTGGCGCCAACGCATTGGACGTGGCCAATGCCGTCTACGGCAAGCTAGATGAGCTCTCCCGGACATTTCCCCAGGGCATCGAGTACCAGCCCGTTTGGGACCCGACTGTCTTTGTGCGAGATTCGATCCGCGCCGTGCAGCATACGCTGATTGAGGCCGTGGTTTTGGTGGTACTGGTGGTCATCCTGTTCCTGCAGACCTGGCGTGCATCGATCATTCCACTGGCCGCGGTGCCGGTTTCAATCGTCGGCACATTCGCAGGATTGCATCTGTTGGGGTATTCGATCAATACGCTGACGCTATTCGGATTGGTGCTGGCGATCGGGATTGTAGTGGACGACGCTATCGTCGTGGTGGAGAACGTCGAGCGCAACCTGGCGCAAGGCCTGAGCCCGCGCGATGCGGCGCACCAGGCGATGCGGGAGGTGTCGGGGCCGATTGTCGCCATCGCCCTGGTACTGTGCGCGGTGTTCGTTCCGATGGCATTCCTCAGTGGTGTGACGGGGCAGTTCTACAAGCAATTCGCAGTGACGATCGCGATTTCGACGGTAATCTCGGCAATCAACTCGCTTACCTTGTCGCCTGCGCTCGCTGCCAAATTGCTGACCCGGCATGATGCGCCGAAGGACCCACTAGCGCGACTGATCGACCGTTCGCTGGGATGGCTGTTTCGTCCATTCAACCGATTTTTTGAGCGCAGCTCGAATCGCTACCAAGGCGTGGTGGCCTACACGTTTGGCCGCCGAGGCGTGGTTTTTGTCGTCTATTTCATTCTGCTTGGTGGGACTGTGCTGCTCTTGCATGGGGTACCGGGCGGCTTTATTCCGACCCAGGACAAGCTGTACCTTTTTGCTGGCGCCAAGCTGCCGGAAGGCGCGTCGCTTGCGCGGACCGAGGCAGTGATGCAAACGATCAACGAGATTGCCCTCGGCGTCGACGGGGTGGAGGCGACGGCCAGCTATGTGGGCCTCAATGCGTTGCAATCGGTGAACACACCAAATGTAGCGGCCTCTTACATCATGCTCGATCCGTTCGACAAGCGCGGCCGTAGCGCAGCAGCGATCAATGCCGAGTTGAGTGAGAAACTGGCCGCGATCAAGGACGGCTTTGCCTATGCGTTGTTGCCGCCGCCCATTCAAGGCCTGGGAAATGGATCCGGCTACTCGCTCTACCTGGTGGACCGCGGCGGCCTCGGCTATGGCGCACTGCAGAATGCGATGACCGCCTTCCAGGCGGAGGTGGCGAAGACACCAGGCATGACCTTCCCCGTAAGCTCCTACCAAGTCAATATCCCGCAGCTCGAAGTGAAGGTGGACAGGGTCAAGGCGAAGGCGCAAGGTGTTGCCCTGACGGACCTTTTCGAGACCTTGCGAACCTATCTGGGCTCCGTCTACATCAATGACTTCAATTTGTTCGGGCGGGTCTACAGGGTCACGGCGCAGGCCGACAGCAATTTCCGGCAACGGGAGGCAGACATAGGCAACTTGCGCGTGCGCAACGCCCGCGGGGAGATGGTGCCGATCGGCGCTATGGTGGAGGTGACTCCGAGCTTCGGGCCGGATCCGGTAGTGCGCTATAACGGCCACCCGGCGGCGGACCTGATCGGCGATTCCGATCCGCGAGTGCTATCGTCCGGTCAGGTCATCGAGAAGCTGACCGAGATCGCGGCCAGGGTGCTTCCGCCCGGCATCAAGCTGGAGTGGACCGACCTGACCTACCAGCAGGTCACGCAGAGCAACGCCGCGATGATCGTGTTCCCGCTCGCGGTCATGCTGGCTTTTCTGGTGCTGGCCGCGCTCTATGAAAGCTGGACCTTGCCTTTAGCGGTGATCCTGATCGTACCGGTATGCGTGTGCGCAGCCCTGTTCGGCGTCTGGCTGACAGGTGGCGACAACAACGTCTTCGTTCAGGTCGGCCTGGTTGTGCTGATGGGGCTGGCCTGCAAGAATGCCATCCTGATCGTGGAGTTTGCCCGCGAGCTCGAGATGCACGGCCGGGGAATTGTCGCGGCAGCGCTCGAAGCATGCCATCTGCGCCTGCGCCCGATCGTGATGACCTCGGTTGCCTTCATCGCGGGGTCAGTTCCTTTGCTTGTTGGCCACGGGGCGGGTAGCGAGGTACGTCAGGCGACGGGCATCACGGTATTTTCCGGCATGCTGGGCGTGACGCTGTTCGGCTTGTTCCTGACACCGGTGTTTTACGTAGTGCTCCGCAAGCTTGCCACGCGTCGGGCGACAAAGGCGTCGGAGCCGGCCATCACGGTTGGAGGAGGTATCGTACATGAATAGACACCGCCTTGCGCCGGGCCTGATTCTTGTCCTCTCGTTGGGCGCCTGCGCGGTCGGCCCCGACTACCGGCAGCCAGCGATGCCGCATTCTCCGGCATTCGCGCGCGCTGAGGCACGCACTGATGACGCTCCACAGCTGCCTGTCAATGACGCGGAGTTCTGGCATGCCTTCGGCGATCCGCAACTGAGCGAACTCATCGCCCTGTCGCTGGCGGCGAACCACGACTTGCGCGTTGCTCTGGCGCGCGTCGACAAGGACGCCGCCATCCTGAGGGATGTGGGACTGGATCGCTTCCCGACCGTCACCGCTAGCGCGCAGGCCGGGCGGGAGCGCGTCAGCGTTTACCAGTCATATGGTTTTCCGCGCACTTCGCGCCCTTTCGACGCAAGTGTCAATGCGAGCTGGGAAATTGACCTGTTTGGCCGTGTTCGGCGTAGCATCGAAGCGCAGCGGGCGGAGGTGGCCGCTAGCTCCGCCGACTTCCAGGCGATGCAGATCGTCATCGTTGGGGAGGTCGCGAACGTCTACGTTGATCTTCGCGGCGCACAGGAACAACTAAGCGTAGCCCTTGCCAATGTTGAGAACCAGCGCGAAACCCTGCGAATTGTCGGAAACCGCTTGGATGCAGGGCGCGGATCCAACTTTGACGTCGCGCGCGCACGCGCGCAGCTGGAGAGCACGCAAGCACGCGTACCGGCGCTGCGGGTGCGGATTGCGGTCGATCAGCACCGGCTTGCGGTGCTGACCGGCCAATCTCCGGCGGCATTGATAGCCGATCTCGACGCGCCGCGACCGCTGCCTCGTATTCCCGAGGCCATCGATCCTGAGACGCCGGGAGAGCTGCTGCGCCGCCGTCCTGATGTGGCGGCGGCCGAGGAGCGCCTGCACGCGGCGACGGCGCGCATCGGCGTGGCAACGGCCGACCTGTATCCCCGCCTGAGCCTGGGTGCGATGGTGGGCACGTTTGCCTTCGGACCGGGTGCTGTCTTCGAGAGCGGTAGCGCGACCAACTCGATCGTGCTGGGTGTGGACTGGTCTTTTCTCGACATAGGGCGAGTTCGCGCGCGCATCGCTGCAAGCGACGCCGAAGCTGAAGGACTCCTGGCGCAGTTCCAGCAAACTGTGCTTCGCGCCCTTGAGGACACGGAGAATGCCCTTGTACGCTTCTCGCGAACACGCGACGAGGATGCTCACTTGGAGCGTGCCGCCGCCGAAAGCGCGCATGCCGCGCGCCTGGCCCGCGCACGGTTCCAGGCGGGCGAGATCAGTCTCTACGAGGTGTTGGATGCGGAGCGAACCCAGCTCCGAGCTCAGGAAGCGTTCGCCGATGGCAGGGCGCGCAGCGCCACCGCGGCGGTCGCCCTGTACCGAGCTTTGGCGGGCGGCTGGTCGCAGAAGCTGCCGCAGCGCGATGACTTGGCCGCCGGTAGCCAGGGCAGTCGATAGTAGGGCGCCGGCATTACGGGCGTGGTTGCGTAGGGCTATCAGCCTTCTTCGGCATGCTCGATGAACTCGAGGAAGACAGCGATGCTGGCTCTGTCATTTCGCAAATCTACGGCGTCACTCGCGAGAGCGAGCCTTGTGTACGGGGCGAGTTGTATCCTGCACCACGCTCGCGGGCGTGTTGGCGCTATTCAACTGCGACGACGTCTTGCGCCGGCTCACGTCGGTTGAATCGATACGATTGCGCCATATCTCCTGCGGTGACAATCCTGTCGCCCGGCCGGTCAGTCGAAGATTCGCGGTTCGGTCGAAGGGACCATGCTACAGATCCTCGACACCGTCAGTGGCGAGAAGCGCGAGTGCTCTGAGTTCGAGGTGCGCGGCGCCGACCGGGGCAACGCGAAGGACTTCACCGCAATCAGCGGCGGCATGATGAAGGCCATAGGGTAGTGTCAAAATCAGTTTTCGGCCGCGTCGCTGAACCAGCAGCTCGCCTCGGCGATGAACCGGCTGCGGCCGGCAACTACTCAACCGGCGGTGTCCGCCTACGAACCTACTTTCTAGGCAAACGGATTGATCTGGCGGCGACGCATCGAACACGAGCGACAAGGTGCGGCTATCGCTGCTTACTAGGCCCTACAGCCTTGACCGGCGCAGGAATGGCTGTTCGTAGGCCAGATAGCAGATCGAATCCGCTTCACTTATTTTCGTAATTTGGGCGGCACCGGACGAATTCAGGATGGCCGCCTGTGAAGGTTTCTGCAAATTGCGAATCATCATTGTTATGATGCTAGGGAGCGGTCCAGCCGGACACCCGACGGCTGGGATTTCACATCAATGATGGCGCGGGCCCGGCGCAAGCCAGGCTGCCGCACAAACAAAATGAAACCCATGGTTACATATCGAGCACCTCGTCCCCTCAATCGCAAGGCTGTCGCGGGTAAGCAGGCCGAAGCGGCTGCGCCCGCGGACACCAAGGAGGACGTCTATGAGCGCAAGCGTATTGAAGTCCTTGAAGCGACTTGGCGTGCTATCCTCCGCGTCGGGCTAGAGAACGTCACCATCCGAGAAATCGCGGCAGAGATGGGTGCGACGACCGGCGCGGTGGTGCACTACTTCCGTACCAAGGATGAGGTGCTGATTTATGCGCTCGATCACCTGATCAGTGGCTTGGTCGCGGAGGTCGAGAGCCGTCTGAATGGCGTAACTGGCATCGCGCGCCTCGAGACCATTCTCTACGCTTCGCTGCCGCTGGACGAGGAGGGCGAAACGGGGTGGCGCATCTGGCTGGCCTTCTTGAAGGCATCGGTGGGCAGCGAGATGCTGTCCGTCGAGCACAAGCGGCGCTATGCGTTCATGCGGGACTCTCTGGCCGGAGAACTGGTTGCGCTGCAGAAGCAGAAGCTTATCCGCGGCAGCCTAGACCTGGCCATGGAAGCTGACGCAATGGTGGCACTGGTCGACGGCCTGGGCGTAGGCCGTGTCATCGACCCTGATCGATTCGCGCCGGCTCAGCAGCGCATGCTTGTGAAGCGCCATATCCAGGCTTTCCTTGTCCCCAGGGCTTAAAGCCTGTTTGGGAATTCGCTGCGGATGTGTTCTAGAGTTGGGATGTGGAAAGAGGACACCGAGAGCGGCAGGGCAAGCATGGCAGCCAAGACGAAACGCTAGTCAAGCGACCTGACAGACGTGCAGCGGGCGGCAACTGATGGTTTGCAGCCCAAGCCCGACCAGTGAGGACGGCGCAGGAAGCCCGATCTGAGGGAAATCATCGACGCCTTCGATATCTGATGCGCTCGGGATCTGGCTGGCGCGTGCTGCCGAAGGATTGCCCGGCCTGGCAAAGGGTGTACTGGTGGTTTCGCAGACTGATGCGCCGGTTCCTGTCGCTGACGCCTCACGACAAAGTGCTGATGCTCGATTGGCGCACAGCGCGTCGGCAGCCACTGCCACCCGAACTGCGCCGAGTTGCAGACTGGCACAAACTCCGTTACCTCATTGGCCGCGGTGCCACACTTCCCTTGCTCGTACTCGCGACGCCGTCTGGCCAATTGGTTGTGGTTCAGATCATGCTCACGCGCCACACGCGACAGCCACATCGGCGACGCCAGCAGCGTTTGCACGACTTGCCGCTTGTACTCGTTGGTGAAGCGTCGCCGCGGTTCGTTGCAGAAGGTACTTCCGATAAGGGTCGCCGTAGCGAGCAGAGATGCCCATCCAACCATTGATGGGCATCTATTTTCCTCAGCGGGGACTCAGCGTAAGGACGGTATTGGACAGTCGCTTACCTATCTTCAGAATGGCGCCGCTTACTTCCCGCCTGTCCTTCCAGGGCGGGCTCGAGAATGCCCTGAACTGTTTGGAAATCGATGCGATGCTGAAAGTGATTGGTTGTGGCGTCGTCGCGCTCACAAGAGGCTCTTGTCGCTAGTGGCTACCGGTCCGGGTCAGGCATCAATCCAGTGCAGAGTAGGTCCAGCGAGCCAGGGAAGTGGATACCCTTCTCGCGGAAGCGTTGAATGATCGAAGCATTTACATCAGAGATGACATTGAGCTTTCCGTTGTCCGGGTCCGCAATCCAGAAATGCGCTTCCAAGCGTATACCTAGTCGCTCGATGCCGGCTACGTAGACGCTCGGTGCCGGTTCCGACAATGCTCTTGGTTGATCGGTAATGGCATTGAGCATGCTGGATCTCGCACTGCTGAGATCACTATCGGATTTTATGAGAACTGATGTTTCCAGCCTGATATTGCGATCTGACCACGACTCATTCACGATTGTAGTGGAGGTCAGAACATCATTTGGAATGATTGCTTCCACACCATCGCTTGATCGGATCATGGTGTAGCGCGCCGTTAGGTGTGTGACATTCCCTTTTAGGGATCCGGTCGAGATGGTATCTCCGATGCGAATCGATTGTTCAAAGAGAATGATCAAACCACTGATATAGCTTGATGCGAGGCGCTTCATCCCCAAACCAAGCCCGATGCCCAAGGCGCCTCCAAAGGCAGCCATCGTTGTCGCATCGATTCCAATGGCCACCAAAGTGAGGACGACGGAAACGGACCAGATCGCTACTCGGCTGATATTGGCAAGCGCAAGCAAAAGGTTGTGCGGGAGAGCTCTGCTTTGAAGCAGCTTCCGTTCGACAGCTTTCGAGACGGAAATGGCAATGATGAAGAAAATCACTCCAAAACTCGCACCATTGAAGAGACCCTCTGCACTGATCCTCGATGCTCCGACCTTGAGCTCAAGCTCGGAGACTAGCTGCAGCAGTTCCTTTGGCGGTTTTAGGGACTGTACTGCTACTACAATCCCTGTTACCAGCGCTACAAATCGAAGTGCCCGATCTAGCAGGACTGTCGGTCTAAAGACCAGCGCGATGGCCCAGGCCATTGCGTGCGACAAAAGAAGCACCACGGCCACTTCGATGTAAACATGCAGAAGATAGCTATCTGACTTCAGAGGCCATTGAACGAGGAGCAATCCAATAGTAACGCAGACCGGAAACGCAAGATATGCAACTGCCGTATTCCAGAAGGGACTCTGTCGGAGTCTTCCTGCTGCTGCCTTCGAAAGCCGGATCGACGCCAGCACAATCAGCAGGGTGAGTAGCGACCCCACAAAGACATCCATTGCATTGACCTTCGCCCACGAGATTGGGAGTGTGGATGCAATCATTTCCCCGTTCGCTCCCTCTATCGAATTGTTTGCTTTTTTTTGCTTGATGGAAAGCCGGAATTTAGTTGTGCAGTCATCTCGGTATGCGTGAGGGTCGCCAGAATGGTTGCCGCGCTTGACTTGCCTAACGATAATTGCTGGTCGGACGTGCAGAAAGAGAATCGTACCGATCTCGGTTCGTGGAGGCATAGCGAAAGTTCAGCATGGCTTGCGGAAAACTGACGAATATCCGCCTCTCTCCCTTCCGGGGGGCGGAACCGCCGAGGTCGGAACAAGTTCCGCAGAATGCGGTACTTGCGCGGAGCATAGCGCCGGCAATCCTACGATAGGTGATATTGCCACTCGTTCTGTGACGCGCCGGCGTTGCAGTTGGCAGCAGGGGAGAGGCAAAGCGACCCGGCGCCACGCATCAGCATCTCGGAAGGCTCAATTCATGGAGTGTGAGAATGATCGTTGATAGTCCATGCCAGTGAACGAGACCCTGTCGAGCGAAGGCGTCTTCCGGGTAGTCGTTGGGGGCGGATTGACGGATGAGTTCCAGCGAGTGTGCGGGAACCCTGATGAGTACGGTCTTTTCGGCTACGCTATTGCCACAGCCTGCTCTGAATCCCCATGGACGGCGACTTTGGGCCCGCCCAGCCAACCGCGGACCAACGCTTCGATCGCCTCCTGACGCTGCAGCTTGCGTCGGTAGGCCGAGCGCTTCTTTGACGGCAGCGACATCACGTCGCGCCGTGGCTGCGCTACCGGCACCTCCATGTTCCCGCAAGGCAGTTCCCGACCGCCTGCCTCGGTCCAGAAGCTCTCGTAGTCGGCCAGGATAGCGCGCGGAGTGCGCCGCTGACGACCCACGTGGTTTATGCGCGACACCGCAACCACGCGTGTCACGCCGAGCGTGGCAGCCAGCGCCAGCAGCGCTTCCATCACCGCATCCTTTGGCCGCAGGCCATCGCAGGCGCGAGTTGCCTCACGGATCCAATCGCGGCTAGATCCGCCCGATGGCCCCTGCAAGCCACCAATGAACACCTCTGTGCCGTGCTTGCCCTGTGTCAGGTAAAAGCTCAGTTGCGCCAAGCAGGCACCGTGGGCTTTGTCAATCCAGTAGAAGGCCAATTCGCCTTCCTTGGGGTTGGGGCCGGAATCGGCAAGCCGCAGCGCATACCCGGCGCCAGGCACATGCCACTCGAGGCCCGCTGACAGGTAGATGCGCTCGCAGACCGCCGCAGGCAGCTTGGCGTGCATGATGCGATAGTGCTCCAGCACGATGCGCATGCGCTCGTCGAAATCAAATCCAAAGCGGGCCAGCGGTCGAAACGGGCGCTCGAGCACGGCCGGGCGTGCCGCCACAACGCGGCGTAGCAGGCCACACGATGCCACCGCCCCAAGCCAAGTTTGGACGGCAATGCGGCGGAACGTGGAACGGCCGATCAGCTTGAGACGCTTGATCCACCAGCGGCTGGCTCCTACCGGATGGCAGAACGCCGAGACGGCGCCCAGTGTGAACAGATATCGCCAATAGATCAGAGGGCCGGCCTGGGATAACAGACGCCGGGTATCCGGCCCGAGGAGCCAGGGCAGGTTCGGCAGGGGTCCTTGCACGGCTAGTCTTCCTTTCTTCGAATAGTGGACGTTGTCAGAAGTCGAATCGAACCCGCGCTCGACAAAACACAGTGATTCGACAGGGGAGGGAACATGGCAGATCTGGGTAGTTGGTAGCTTTGAGGTCTCAAGGTGTATTACTCGGATATCACGTTTCTACGTCATGCGATCGATGACATTATATCCATTATGATGCGATCGGTGTTGGCGCGCCGAGCTCCCATCGTGGCGCCATTCGATAGGCTGCCGCACACCGTGCCCATTAGCCGCGGTCCACCCATTGCGATCTAGACCATAGCCTCGGACACATCGGGACGCCGCTCGTCGTGCCTGGCCAGGTGTCGCAATATGTCCTAGTCAGGGCCCCTCCTGGACCGGCAATGCGGGACGTTGCTTCAACAAGCTTCACTTCTGTGACGCAGCGGCTTTGCCGCCCCCTGCGCTGTTGCGCAGAGCCGGACCAGGCGTCCTCGCCGCGTTCCAGAGGCGATCACGGAGGCCCAAGCACTGATCGCAGCAATTGGCGCGTGCGCGTTGGCTGTGCACCACGTGGGATCAACAGCGATTCCCGGCATCCGCGCGAAACCGGTGCTGGACCTCATCCCAGTAGTCTCGAGCTTGTCGGATTTGGATCACTGCAGCGGCGAAATCGAGCGGCTAGGCTACGAGTGGCGGGGCGAACTCGGCCTGCCAGGCCGTCGTTACTGCACTAAGACCGATCCAATCTCTAAGAGCAGGCTCGTCCAGCTTCATTGCTACGCTGAAGGTTCCCCTGAGATTGTCCGGCACCTTGCGTTTCGGGACTACCTTCGCAATAACGTTGACGTCTCTCGTGCCTACGATCAAGAGAAGACGCGATGCCAGCGGCTACACCCCAATGACTCGCACGCCTACTGAGATTGCAAAGATGCCTGGATCAGAAAGGTTGAAACACTGGCGCTTGCTGTGCCGAAGCGTTGAAGAATCAGTAAAGCCAAAGCGCTCACTCTGACTCAACCAACATGCTGAGTATGCTGGGCGCTCACTGGCTCCGCTCCAGGGTGTTTGGCCGGGTTGAAGCCGTCATCGGCGGGCTACTTGCCTCCACGCCGCTCAGCCTGGTTTCCGTGCCGGTGGCTTCTCCTGCATGGATGATCTGGGGAACCGGGCCGCGCCAAGGCTGGCCATGTGACTTCCGTGACAGCGAAGGATCGGGGGGCGCAGAGATCGGACACGGCAGGCTAACCGGGAGCGGAATCAAGGCTCCAAGAGCTCGGTGATCCCGTCGGTCTCCGTACCGGACAGGGCACGACGCCCGGTACCGGACGGCAGGCGGTAGTCCATCGGAAAACTTTTTGCACTGGAGCGAACTCCAGTGCAAAAAGACATAATAACCGTTATGATGTGTATTGAGGTATCATCGAAACATGACGTTCTTAGGAGTGCATCTTGGTTTCAACACTGGGGCTAGCTCGCATTGGCAATGTCCGGCTCGCATATGAGTCATTGGGCTCGGACACGGACCCGTCCGCCGTGATGATTCACGGACTTTGTCAGCAACTGACGGGATGGCCGGATGCTCTGGTTGAAGGCACCGTGCGGGCGGGCTATCGGGTGATCCGGTTTGACAATCGCGACGTTGGCAAGTCAAGCCGGCTGAGCGGCAGGCCCCGTCTAGCCTCGCTTCATTTGCTGACGCAACTGGGGTTGACGGGGAGTGCACCGTACTCCCTGGATGACCTGGCGCACGGCACCGTCAGCCTGAACTCAATTCCGGCCATGCTCGGCCCGCTTGCAGGAGAACCGGCATGAACGTGATTGCTTTGGGAGGCTGCGGCCTCATGGGCCGGCATTTTGTCGAGACGGCGATCAAGCTCAAGGCCTTTACCCGGCTTACCATCGCCGACAGAAACGTGGGTGCGGCCCGAGACTATGCGCTTGCACTGAGGCATCCATCCATAGATTCCATGGAGGTGGACGCACGCGACCGTGTGGCCCTGACGAATGTCCTGAGGCAATACGACGTCGTGGTATCGACCATCGGCCCATATTACCTCTTCGGCACGGCGGTGCTCGAGTGCGCAATCGATGCGGGTTGCCACTACATCGACATCTGCGACGATCCCGAGCCGACTCTGGCCATGCTGGATCTGCACGCCAAGGCCGAGGCCGCGGGGATCACTGCGATCATTGGTATGGGGGCAAGCCCGGGTGTTGCTAATTTGCTGGCGAGCACGGCGATCCGGCAGGTGGGTGCACCGCATCGTGTGGTGACAACCTGGGGAAGCACTTCGCGCGCGAAGGAGGAAGAAAACGCGGACTCCGAGATGGGCGCAGCACTGGAGCACTGGGTCGAGCAACTCACTGGACGTATTCCAGTGTTCAGGGCTGGGGAAATCGCATTTGGGAGTCCGCTCGCCGAAATCCGCCTTGACGTGCCTGGCGTAGGGACGGTCAAGGCCCATACCGTGGGTCACCCCGAACCTGTCACTCTGCCGGGCACTTTTCCATCCATCCGTGAAAGCGTTAACGCGATGGTGCTCTCTCATGGCCTGGCCGGTGTACTGAAGGTCTTGCAGGCCCGGGTGGACAAGCACGGGCAGACGGTCAAGGAGGCTGCGGAACTGTTGCATACGATTTTGGTGAGCAAAGACCTGTCCGGGCTCTCGTTTGGTGAGTCGATGTACCTGTTGAAACGCTCACTCGCGGAGACTCTGTTTGGCAGGCGCTACATCCCTGCCGAGATGGCTGCCATAGCGGAGGGCAGGAAGGGGGAGAAGCGGCATATCTGCAGCGCTTGGCTGAATGGCGAAATCCCTGGCGGAATGGGGCCAAATACCTGCATCCCGACGGCGGTTGCGTTACTCATGCTGGCAAGGAACCAGATCAGCAAAAGGGGGGTAAGTGCCCCCGAGGCTGCGATACCGGCCGATGCGTTCTTTGGGCACTTAGGCCCATTTGTCCGCCTTCGTGATCCGAATCAGCCGGTCGTCGCACTTCGTGAAGCGTTTGTGCAATAGCAAGGCTCGAGTTGAGTGCCGGCGTAGTGCGCAGATGCTCATGACCCGGACGTGTGTGACTTGGTGGTCCGGGGCGACGAGGTACAGGAGAGCGGCGAGACAAGTCTGGTGCCGGGTTCGGTCGCTGATGCTGAGTTCGGCCTGCCTTCATCTCATACAAGAGTGCCGTGAGAAGCATAGGTCAGTCGCCTGATGCATACATGAGCGAGGATGCCGGGTCAACGGAGGGAGGGCCACGGGGCCTGAGTGCCAACCGGTGGCGACATCGGGCCGCCGGCCGAAGGATTTCCTCATGACGGCTGATCGCGAGGCGATGCGCTCCGAGCTCGCGTCATTGCTCGGCGAGCTGGTCGCCCACCACGTGTGGGCCTTCGGATATGGATCTAAAATCGCGCGGCGTGCCCGCACTGTTGGAGTTGGATTGTGATAAATCAGTCTTTATACGAATCGCCAGCGGACGTCGATGCGGAGGTGGTGATCGTTGGCACTGGCTTCGCAGGGCAATGCATGGCCATCAAGCTTCATGAGGCCGGTTTCGACTCGATTCTGATGCTCGAGCGAGGCGAGACGGTGGGTGGTACCTGGCGCGACAACCACTACCCAGGCGCGGCGTGCGATATCCCATCACATTTGTATTCCTTCTCTTTCGCACTCAATCCGGACTGGTCGCGCACTTATCCGGGGCAGGCCGAGATCTACGAATACCTGCAGGCGACGGCCAGACGGTATGGTCTGATCGAGCGTATCCGCTTCAATACCCTTGTTAGCGGTGCTGCGTTCGACGCCGGCACGCAAACGTGGCGCGTTCATACTAACAACGGAAGCCTGCGATCGCGCTACCTGATCTTGGGTACGGGTGGGCTCAGCGAGCCGGCTATCCCGAAGCTTCGCGGGATTGAGCAGTTCCAAGGAACGTCCTTTCACTCAGCGCGCTGGGACCACGGCTGCAACTTGCAGGGCAAGCGCATCGCCGTGATCGGAACGGGCGCCAGCGCGATCCAGTTCGTGCCGGAGATTGCAGCTAGCGCGGGAAAACTCAGCGTGTTCCAGCGCACACCGCCTTGGATCGTGCCGCGACACGATCGGTCGATCTCGAACTTGCGCAAGACCATCAACAGATGGGTGCCCGCCTTCATGAGGCTGAACCGCTGGCGCATCCACTGGATGAACGAGTTGTCCGCGCTGGGGACCGTGGTCAATCCAAAATACATGGAGTGGGGCGAGAAGGTCGCACGCAAACACATGCTTGCGCAAGTGCCAGATCCAGTGCTGCGGGCCAAGCTCAGCCCGGATTATGTGATGGGGTGCAAGAGAATCCTGATCTCTGACACCTGGTATCCTGCCTTGCAGCGCGCCAACACAGAATTGGTAACGACCCCGATTGAGCGTGTCGTTCCCGAAGGCGTACTGTCGGCTGATGGCAGGCTTCATCCTGCCGATGTCATCATCTACGGCACAGGGTTTCAAGCGACGGAAGCCCTTGGGAAGCTGAAGGTGCACGGGCGCATGGGACTGGAACTGAACGAGGCGTGGCGTTTTGGTGCAGAAGCCTACGTTGGCGCGAGCGTCAGTGGCTTTCCCAACCTGTTCCTGATTACCGGGCCGAATACGGGCCTCGGCCACAACTCGATGGTATTCATTATCGAGGCCAATGTCGCTCACATAGTCGGAGCACTCAAACAGGCTCGGAGGAAGGGGAGCACTGTGGTGGAGGTCAGGCGCGAGGTTCAGGCTGAGTACAACCGGATATTGCAGCAGCGGCTCAAGACATCGGTATGGGTAACCGGTTGCAAAAGTTGGTATCAGGACAAGCGCAGCGGCAAGGTTACGACGCTTTGGCCTGGCTTCAGTACCCAGTACTGGGCCAGAGCCAGGAGCTTCCGGTGTGATGACTATCTTCTGTTCGCTGCCGAAAGCAGGCAGGAGCCGTAGTGCCGAGGGTAGGGCAGCCGATGCCCTACCCTCGACTGCTCCATTCGGCCTGTCAATCAGATATGGAAGGGCAGCCCAGGCAATCAGTGGAACACGCGAAGCTCGCAGGGCACGTCAACGTGTCCGTCTCCGTTGAACCCGTAGCGCCGCGGCGGTGGGCTCTTCCAGTTCACGGTAGCGCGCCTGTAAGCGTCGCAGAACCAAATGTGCTTACTGAGCTTCCTTGGTGACCACGCCTGAGAAGGTTGCGCCTGGGCGGCTTGAGTTGGTTTCGATGCACCGCCAGGAACAACGAGGGGATCAGCACGCTGGCCAAAGCGCTGGTCCAGTGCGCGTCTACTACGTGGCGTCTTTCCTGAATGTCCTGCATGGAAAAATACATCGAAATGTTGAATCTATTTAAGAATATATTTTCCGCATCTGCGTCTGGAAGACCATATTTATTCTTCCCAGGAAAAACTGGTTTCGTTAAGACAGAATAAAAGACAAATAAATACATTTCGCCAAATTTCAATACAAAGGGAGAAATATTTCCCGCAGAAACGAAACTCACCCCCACGCAGAATTATCTGAGATAAAAGGAGACAGGAAATGGAAGCCAAGAGCGCCGCTCACGAGCAGGACATTGCCCATGTGGTTCACCCGTACACCAACCTCGACGCGCACCGCGGCCGCGGCCCTACCGTGATCACACGCGGCGAAGGCTGCTATGTATACGACGAGGCGGGCAAGCGCTATCTGGAGGGCATGGCCGGACTATGGTGCGCGTCGCTCGGGTTTTCGGAGGCACGCCTTGTCGATGCGGCCACCAAGCAATTGCAGACGCTGCCTTTCTACCACTTGTTCAATCACCGCTCGCACCCGCCGGGAATCGAACTGGCCAGGCACCTGACTGGTATCGCACCGCAAGGGCTCAACCACGTGTTGTTCGCCAGCTCTGGGTCAGAGGCCAACGACGCCGCGGTCAAGCTGGTCTGGTACCACAACAATGCGCTCGGCCGGCCTGACAAGAAGAAAATTATCTCCCGCTGGTACGGCTACCACGGCGTGACGGTGGCGTCGGGCAGTCTTACCGGCTTGCCGACGGTGCACTCCGACTTCGACCTGCCGATTGCGCGCGTACTGCATACCGATTGCCCCAGCCACTATCACTTCGGCCGCCCCGGCGAAGCTCCCGCGGACTTTGCCACGCGGCTGGCTGACAACCTGGAGCAATTGATCCTCGCCGAAGGGCCCGAGACAGTGGCGGCTTTCATTGCCGAACCCGTCATCGGCGCGGGAGGCGTCATCGTGCCTCCGCCGGGGTATTTCGAGCGGGTGCAGGCCATTCTGAAGAAATACGACATCCTCTTCATCGTAGACGAGGTGATCTGCGGCTTCGGGCGTACCGGTAATATGTTCGGCAGCGACACCTACGGCCTCAAGCCCGACATGATCACGGTTGCCAAGGCCTTGTCCGCCGCCTACCAGCCCATCTCGGGCCTGCTGCTCACTGACGCGATCCAGGATACGCTGCTGGCCGAGAGCCGTAAGCAGGGCACCTTCGCGCACGGCGTCACCTATGCCGCGCATCCAGTGTGCGCGGCGGTGGCACTTGAGACCTTGAAGATCTACGAGGAACGCAAGGTGGTCGAGCATGTGCGCGAGATCGCTCCGCACTTCCTCGGCCGCCTGCAGGCATTGACCGACCATCCGCTGGTTGGCGAGGCACGCGGCGTCGGCCTCCTCGGAGCGGTGGAACTGGTCAGCGACAAGCCCGGCAAAAAGGCGTTCCCCGCCGCGGCCGGCCTGGGCGCATGGATCCAGGGTCGCGCCATGGAATATGGCGTGATTGTGCGCGCCATTCGCGACAGTATCGCGCTGTGCCCGCCGCTGATCATCACCGTAGCACAGATCGATGAGCTTGTGGACGGCCTGACACGCGCGCTCGACGACGGCGTCGCGCACGCCCGCAGCCAGGGCCTGCTATAGGGAGGGGTCGCATCTCCTCCGACAACGAGGCAGGCCGGTGCCGCTATGCTTGCCGTCGTCGCGCGCTTGTCCGACACATGGTGGCCACTGGTGCATGAGGTGCCGCCGTCTACAGTGGACTCTGCCAAATGCTGCAGCCTGCTGGTGCGGCATTTGGCAGTGGCGCCTCAAGTGTTCAGCGTTCACGTTCCGGCTGCCGCGGCTGCCGGGCTAGGAAGATTTCGAGGTGCTCTCGAATCGGTAAAACGGCCTGAGTGCCCGTCGCGTACCTGCTGTGCTACACCAGCGCACGCTTCGATCTTCCCCAGGCACAATGAAGCAGCGTCTTGTGCGTGCTTCGCGCTATCGCAAACACCTTGCCGCCAGATTCCCCGCATGGCACGAGTTCGCCCAGCCGAAAATCCGCCAACCGCCTCCTGAGCAGTGGGATCGCCCGGCACTGCCTTGTCTTGATATCGTCAAGTTGACAAAGCCATCGCATCGCATACTGTCTTCGAAAGTAAAGGCCAAAAGCACCTGTGCATGCATGTGTCTGCATTTGCTTGCGGAACTCGAGCATGTGGGGACTAAACAACTGCGGGCGCGGGCCGAACCTTCAGACTTTGGATACGCTCTACCGGCATCAGCTTGCCTACGATGCCCAGTGCCGTCTGAAGTGTTTCTGCCGGTGCTAGCTCCGGGCGTCCGGTGCCGTATGGTGGCTGCGGCGCATACTCGAACAGGAGTTCAGAGACTCGCCCCATCGGCTCGCCGAGGAGATGTCCGAGCATTGTAAGTCCGAAGTCCAGGCCGGCGGTCATGCCACCTCCCGTGACGCGATTTCGGTCGATCACAACGCGGTCGGCCGTGGGTATAGCGCCGAAGTGCGAGAGGTATTCGCGCGTATACCAGTAGGAAGCCGCAGCATAGCCATGCAACAATCCTGCCGCGCCAAGCAGCAATGAACCATTGCACACACTTGTAACCCATTTCGCGCGGCCACCTCGGTCTGCGACGAAATCGATGGTGCGTTCATCCTCAAGCTGCGCGAACAATGAAACCGTGTTGCCCGGCACGAAAAGAATGTCCGGATTAGTCCACGCGTTCGAGAAATCGTGTGTCGCGTTGACGGAAACGCCGCCGTCTGAATCCACGGCGCCCTTCTCTTGCCAGACGATCTGCGACTCAAACTCTGGTAACAACGAAAACGCCTGCATCGGCGCCGCGAGATCGATGAACGTAAACCCCGGGAATACCAACGCTTGAACTTTCATGATGTCATCTCTCAACCTGCCGGCGAACGCGGGCGCCGGCCTCCCGCAAACGAACTGACGTTACTCGGCACCACCAACGCGGTTGAAGATGTCGCGGTGAAGGCGCCATTTTCCCTCGACACATTTCCAGGCGACGAGATACCGTCCGCTACCAGCGACGGTTCTCGGTCCGTTTCCTGATTGGGCGTAGAGCTCATACTTGCCAATCTCGATGACGTACTCTGCACTGCCGTCGACCTCAAGCGTGACGAAGTTGCTGCCGACGATGCCTTGTGAGAAGGCTTGGTCGAAGAAGCTTGCGATTTCCCGGGAGCCTGCCATTGTCGGACCGCCGTCAGGCAACAAACGGGCGTCAGCCGTATACAGCGCGACCACGGCAGCGCTGTCCCGGCTCGCAATCGCATCGGCAAGCGCGGTCTCGGCATCCTGTATCTGATCATGCAAGGTCATCTGATCTTCCTTCATCAACTAGAACTATAGAGATTGACGGGGGTGCTTCGGTATGGCCAAGAAAGAACACCGGTCATTGGGGGTAAACGCTGGGCTGTTCTCCACCTACTTGTCGTCCATTTTCCGTGCAAACATCAGTGTCTCCGCAGCAGAATTCATGCTACCTATTGTGGCCTTAGCTTTGGGGAAATCGATATGACAAAAACGCATCATTTACTGCCAGAGACTCCATGCCGATCCGTGTTGGTTCTCTCGTTCAACGGCGTCACTCTGTCGGACATTGCCGGGCCAAGCGACGTCTTTCAGATCGCAAACGATCATCTGGCGCGCGGGGAGCCACCCAAATACCGCACTAGTGTCGTCTCAATGCGCGGCGGCCCCGTCCGCACGTCGTGCGGCATTACGATTGCCACTGAATCGATCAGATCGTTCGACATTCGGGCCATCGACGTCCTCATGGTGCCAGGAGGTGCTCCCCCCGAAGACCCGCCGATGCCGGCCGATGTTGTGGAATGGCTGAAGGTACATGGCGGAGCAGTGCCGCGTGTCTGCGCGATCTGCACGGGATCATTCTTGGTAGCCGAAGCAGGATTGGCCAAAGGAATGCGGCTCACAACGCATTGGAACGCATCGGACGTCCTGGCGGCACGCTATCCGGATATCCAGGTTGAACACGAACCAGTTTTCGTGCGCGACGGTCGTTTATGGAGTTCAGCCGGATTCAGCGCAGGTATCGATCTAGCGCTGGCCCTGCTCGAGGAGGATTGGGGTTATACAGCCGCCATCGATGTTGCCCGACTTCTCGTTGTGTTCCTGAAGCGTCCCGGCGATCAACCGCAGCAATCGCAAGCGCTGTCAATCCAAGGTGCCGGCGACAGAGAGTTTGGCAAGCTGCACGCCTGGATGGTCGGCAATTTGTCGGAAGCAATGACAGTGGAGGTCCTCGCAGCACGATTGGGAATGTCGCCGCGGACCTTCGCTCGGCACTACGTCGAGAAGGTCGGTCGTACGCCTGCAAAGACGGTGGAGGCATTCCGATTGGAGGCCGCTGCGCGCCGAATCGGCGAGGCCCATGTCTCGCTAAAGCAAATCGCTCGTGAATGCGGCTTCGGCGACGAGCAGAAGTTAAGGCGCGCATACGCCCGGCAGTATGGTGTGCTGCCTCGCGCGAAGGCGAAGTCGAACGGATGACAGTGCGTTCCGCGGTGCTTCCGAAGCCGTGCACTGGCAGTCTTGGCGTGGCGGCTTCAATCAGTAGACGTCATATCGCTGTGGATACAATGATCGACTGTTGATGCGTAAGTCCGGGACGCTCGACCTTGTCGTGCAGGTGGTCCGCTGTAACGAGGATCAGATTGGCTTCGTGGCGCTTCGCTGACGTTGGGTGGTGGAGCGCACCTTTGGCTGGATGATTCGTTGGCGTTGCCATGTCAGGCACTACGAGCGGCGCCCTGATGTGTCCGAGGCCATGGCCAACATTGCAATGGGCGGGCTGCTGCTATGCAGAGTCGCCCATTCTTGAATGATCAAACGGGCCGCTAACGCGTCGGTCCTCATCGAGGCTGGTGGCAACTCCCGTGAGAGGGGTCGCTGCCTCCCTCAGTGTCAGATGCAGGCGCATGTCGCGCCATCTGGCCCAAATGTAGAAGCAACCGATCTCGGTGTCGAGGCGATCGATGGCGTAGCCGAGGGAATGTGGCGCGATCGAGAGCGAGCCACCAATCTGGCGTTCCAGCCGATCGGGACGGGAACTGAGGAGGCGCCGGTGTAGCACCAGCAGTTGCCCCTGCGCGGTTTGCACCAGGATCCGATGGCCAAAGCCCGTCAGGGTCAGTACAAACTGGATTGCTGTGTCGACGAAGAACCACAGTGTCAGCGGCGACACGATTTCGAAGAGCGTGCGTGCCACGCTGCGTGTGCCATACGCTTCGAAAAGCGCGTAGACAATGAGTTCGTTGCCCACTTGGGAGATCACGAAGCTGAGCGTGAGCAGCAGTCCGGGATGAATCTTGCGAAAGGCCCACACGTATCCGGCGATCGGTCTACCCAGAAGCACTGCCAGTTCCGCGAACATCGCCTCGCGCTCAGCACTCATGGGCAACCCCCTGGACGAGCCGCTCGCGGCGTCGCCGTGGTGCGCAACTGCTGTCTTATCGCAGGTAGGCCGCGGCACAAAGCCAACCGCCTGACGCGCGTCTTCGGCGTTCGCGGTTGCATGGGGATATCTATCGTCAGGGGGCATGGCGATCCTGTTGGTTTGCATGGAGAACGAAACTCAGAAGTTGCGGCTTACGCCCAGCAGCAAGGTGAGCTTTCCTGGATCACGCGCCTTGCCGTTGCCGACATCCACGTCGTAGGCATGCCGGTCGCGCGCACGGGCGCCGACTGCGGCGGCGCTGAACTCGAAGCCCTTCCACGAATGCCGGTACTCGATGCTGAAGCTATTGACGTCGAAGTCGTGAAAGTTCCGCACACGCTGATGGCCTATGCGTACTTCGATGGCGCTGACCTTGGATAAGCGATGTAGATAGGCAAGCTCGAAGTAGCCACTGCCGCGGCTATTCTTCAGGCCGCCCTCGTAGCACTCAAGGGAGCTGGCAAGGTCATTGATTCCCGCGCATACCGTATTCGAGTTGATGCCATAGAAGTTCTCGGAAACGGTATGGAAGTAGCGCAGCGAAAGACCACGATAGCTGATGCGGCCGAACAGTTCGGTGGTGTCCGGGCTGACGTCGCCAGGGATCGCCGTGACATCGACTATCTCATCCAGTTCAGGGTCTATCGTCACGTTGTAGCCTGATGCGCCCGGCAGCCTGCTGCCCGGGAAGCGGCTGTACAGGCCGCCCACTTCATAGTGCCAGCCATCCGGGTTGCCCCCGCGGTAGCCGCCCACGGCCTGCAGTCTGATGCCATTCCCGCCAGGGTACTGGTGTTTGCTGACGCCCAGCACTTCCAGTTCTGCAAACGCCCCCGACGAATGCAGCAACTCGGCTGCCGCACGGACGGTCGGGCGATTGGCGCTGTTGCTGAGACCGCGCTCGCGGCTGTCCGTGACGGCAGCGAGCTTGAAGCTCAAGTTGAACGCGGGGCTGTCTCCTTCAGTGGGGCCAGCACTGGACTGGGACCAGGCTGGGACTGCCGTTCCTGCACCGGCAAGCGCGAGCAACAGATTTGCGATGTGATGGCTCAAGGCTACTCCTCAAGGATTGCAGGTTTGTTCCGAGCCGCTTGCAGTTTTCCAGGTCTCGGTCTCGCCAAAGACTTCCGCGCCCACGAAGCCGCGCAGGAAGAGCTTGCCGTCCCGTTTGCGTAGCGCGGCCTTGAAGGTCTTGCCTTCTTCCGGGTCATAGACCCAGCCGTCCTTCCACATTTTTCCGTCGAACTGATGTAGCTCGAGAATCAGCAGGCCGCAGATGGGGCGCAAGCGCAGCCCAGCGTTGGGATTCGCCTCATCGGTGCCGCGGTCCCTGGACCAGAGCGAGCTTTTCAGCAAGAACGTGGACACGCCGAAAGAACGCCAACACAGGTCCTTCTCGAGCACGATGCCGCGCAACAGAGTGGCTGCCTGCTCGATAGTCTGCCCTCGCTTGTCGGCGCGCGCCTGCAAGTCCTTCGGTAAGCCAACCAGGCCATGCGGGAGCACCATCGCGTCGACGCCTTCGCAGATAAATCGGAACGCGCTTGGCAGCGTGACGGGTCCGGAGTGACCCACGGTACGCGCTTTGACAGCGCCCACGCCAGGCACATGCAGCATCATCTCCGCAAGCGGCATCCGACCGCAATGCGCCCGGTCCTGAACACCGGGATGTTTCCAGGCTAGCCTGTAGGCTGCCGGGCGAGTCTGTGAATCAGCAGCACTGGCGGGGCCGCGGCGGATCCCAGGAATTCGTAAGCGAGACTACCATTTCCCGCGCGGGCAAATCGTGGTGGTGGACTCAAGATGCACCCCTGAGATAGTCGGCGATGGATCGGGTCAATTGGATTATTGAAGACATCATAACTGTTATAATCTTATCAGGAGACCTAGTGTTTACGCGGGGAGGGGGATGTGTTTGAACCTGGCCTTTCCTGACTGGCCGGTCGAGGCTTGCGTCACAGTCGTATCTCCCGGATTGGCTCCTGGGGCCTTACTCTTGGGCCGACGCACCGCCCCTATTGAGTCCGGTTCCGCTGGTACGCGTCAACTCAACTCAACGATTGGCAATCCAACGCCCAAGCGTATCGAGTCGGTCGAGGAAGAGCGCAATACGGCGTTTGCTGCGGTGGAAAAGCTCCAAGTCGAGTTGAGTTCGAGCCGCGTAGCTCGGTGCGACTAAGGAGATTGCGCGCCGGCAGTTCGACGTGGTGCAGCTCCGCAAAAACAACAAGTTCCTGGAAGGCGAGGTCCCGCGGCTGGCCGCGAAGGGCGCAGGAAAATCCGTTACGGACGACGACAATACGAAGGCACGGAATCTTGTGTTGTCCTTGATTCGTCAGGCTTGCACTTATCCGATCTATGTGCAGCGCGCCAAGGTGGCGGACACGGGCCACCGGTCGATCTGGCGAGCCGCAACCTGTGGCCGGTCGACCAGTGTCGTGAATTCGTAGGGATTCAGTACGCAAAAGCACCTATAAAAAAAGCCCTTCCGGGCAAGGCAGTAACGAAAATGGGCGTCCAGCGTCAGGAGTGCCGGCGCCAGGGTTGGGAGCGCGACCGGCATATCCCTGTGCTGTGGTCCTGTCCGGCCCAGTGGCACTCCGCTGGGCGGCTGGATGGAGTGGCGGCATGGTGAAGATGAGTCCACCACAGCCTGCGGCGAATTCGCGGCAGAGTGGGGGCGGCCATGCATGCACAGGATGGCTGCTGGCGCCAGCACCTCATCCGGTGTCTATCCGGCCTCGTGACAGACGGCCTCTATGTGCGAGCGGCCTCTGCCTTGGTCAACTTCTGCCCACGTCCAGACCCAGACGATCAATACGGCGGACAGAAAGAGGCCCAGCCCAAGGACGGTATGCGTCATCACACTGCGCAAGCAAGCCTTGGCTGGCTGGGTGGGGTGATCGGGGCTTGCGCTCGGCATAGTTGTTTTATCGCATTGCAGGGATCAGAAGAACTCGTCCAGTAAACAGTAGAACGCTATGCGCCGCTCATCTGGTTCTACACCGTAATCGCGAAAGAAAGGCGCCACCCACGCCTGTCCAAGATTCCGCGCAATGCTTCGCGCCGCCAGTGCAAGATCTTGATAGCGGTCACTGACGCCTAGGCGACCGCAGTCGATGAAGCCGGTGAATATATTTCCTTCAGCCATGAAGTTTGGCAGACAGGCATCCCCATGGGTCACCACAAGGTCATGCGTCTTCGGGAGTGTCGACAAAAGCTCGGCAAACACATCCGTGGCGGTTCGTCCCAGTCGCTCATCGTCGAAATCTGCCTCATCAACGAGCCCGGCGCTCACACGATTCTTGGCGGCTGCTACACGTTGCGCCAGGTGGTGGTCGAAGGGACACTCCGCAATAGGCACCTGGTGCAGGGTTCGTAGTGCCATCGCCACGATGCTGATGACCTGGGGCGGAGACAGGTCGTTGGCGCCGGCCAGATCATGCCCTGAGACGGCGCTCATGAGCAGCCAGTGGCGATTGTTTTCTGTCGCAGCATCAAGAACGGTAGGCCGCGGCAGGTCGATCTGCTTCAGCCAACGAAGGCGCTCAACCTCGTCCGGAAGCTCACTTAGCGCACCAATGGGCTCCGACTTCAGGAACAGATCCTCCCCGTTGCCGCAGCGGATGCGAAAAACGTCTGCTCGCGACTCTCCAATAGCCTGTCGTTCAATAAGCGCCCCAGCGAACCTCTCATACCATCTGGTCGGAATATGCATATTGTCACTACACAGTTTTCTGGCGGGATTCGCTGGAGTGGTGCACGGCTTGTTGAGCACGTCGACGTCCTCGAACTTGAACTTGAACTTGAACTTGAACTTGAACTTGAACGCACGGGCAACCCAGGGTCACCGTGCGGGCTTGTCCGCTGCTAGCAGAAGAACCGGAGGTCGACGCAGGTGCCCTTGCAGTTCAGGTCTGCTGGCAATGTACTCTGACTTGGGTTCTGGCTCGCCCAAATGCAGTAGCTGGAACCCGGACTGAAGCAGGGTGTTCACATACGTTGCCACTGTTCGGTGGTACTTGATTACACCGCCGGCAAACCGGCGCGTAGAGCGCATTGATTCGTCACTATAGCGGTCCACCGGCCAGTGCCGCATATGACCGGTTTCGTCTGTGATCGACACGATTGGGGCAGCCGTGCAGATAGGGTGCTCAACGGAGAACACCAGCCAGCCACCAAGCTTCAAGGCACGATAGATACGGTCGACAGCCTGCGCGTAATCGGCCACGTAGTGCAGCGCCATCGAAGATACCACCAGATCGAAAGAATCCTCGATTAGAACGCAGTCCTCAATCGCAGCTTGGCGGTACGTTATGCATGGGTCGTCCGTCAGCACCCGAGCCTCTTCGATCATGTGGGCGGAGACGCCGATGCCCGTGACCGCAGCCGCTCCACGGTGACGTGCCAGGCGTGCGAATTCCCCAGAGCCGCAACCGATATCCAGGACGTTCAAGCCGGAAAGGTGTGGCAGCTGTGCCTGCAATGCTGGCATCTCCAGCGCGCCGTTTAGACCCGTGTCCTTCTGTCGTAGAGCCTTGTACCCGCTGAAGAAGGATCCGTCGTCATGGATGTTCTGTTTCACGGTGATCCGAAGTCCTTTGATTGTCCGGTCATCTTGCAGTCGCCCCATGACAGCTGCGACCAGCTAACTGGACACATCAGATGGCAAGACCTCCGAAAGGAATTATTTCTGGTGATGACGGAGTATAGTGCTCACCCTGCTAGTTCCGGATCGGTGTAAGGTTTGTCGGAACTCATCTTGGCCCCCTGGAGGCCAGATTTGCTCACTTCCAGGCCCAGGCGATCAATACGGCGGACAGATAGAGGCCCAGCCCGAAGACTGTATGAGTTATCACGCTGCGAAGGCAGTTCTTGGCTGGTGTGGGCGTCTTGGCGGCTGCAAATCCTGCCCCCATGGCGGGCTGTATAACGAACAGAGGCACTGCAACAGTCGCGGCACCCACTGCGATAGCAGGCGCCAAGGTTGGTTCATGTAACCATGCAACGCCCTGGATGCATGCCAGTAGCAGCGCGAATGCAATACCTACGGCATAGTGCGTGACCCAACCCAGTTCCGACTCCCTTTGGATGGGATGTGCCTGTCCAATGCTGGCGTGCGCGAACTTGCCGTGACATAGATGCCCCACCCAGCGCCCGACTAGCGCGAAATTGAGCGTGGGAACGCCTAGCGCCTTCATGAGGGTCAGCCACACGTCCATGATGGCGGTGGCACCGATGCCCATCAGAACAACTCGAGTAATGTCTTCCGGCGATGCCATACTTACCTCTTCTTCATTGACCAATTTACCTTCCAGACGCATGATAGAAGTTGAAGTCAACTTCAAGTCAATGGGTCTGTAAATGAATATTGCCGAGGTCGCCAAGCGCACGGGAGTTCCCGCCCACACATTGCGTTTCTACGAGAGGAAGGGGTTGATCGCGTCAGTCGGCCCGCGCGGGGCTCGCCGCCAGTTTGCGCCTGCCGTGCTGGACCAGTTGGCCCTTATCGCGCTCGGTAAGGCTGGCGGTCTCTCGCTGGACGAAATACGCGCCATGCTCTCCCCGTGCGGGGAGCCGCTCGTTGACAGAGACGTGCTTTTGGCCAAGGCAGATGAGATTGATGCGACTATCAAGCAACTTCAGGCCATGAGCCGGGGATTGCGGCATGCTGCCGCATGCCCCGCTCCTAGCCACGCAGAATGTCCGACATTTCAACGGCTGCTCAAGGCAGCGGCCGCCGGCGCTTTGAAACCGCGGCATTCGACACCGCATCCGCGTCCTGCAGAGCTTCGGTCCGAGCAGGAGAATAGGCATCCGGCTGCGGGTAGAACTTAGCAGGAGTTGCGTTACCTCGGCGGCCAACACAGACAGGCTGGCGGCTCAGTGCATTGCTTCAGGGACGTTGACCTCCTCGAGCCGGCGAATCAAGCTGTCGCGGAAAAGACTGATGGTCGGTGGCAGCGCTCTCTTAGCCATGGACAATATTTGAATGTCTCGGTTTAATCGACTGTCGATTAGCGGCACAGCAATGAGGCCATAGTCCCGGTCGCTCTCATGGCTGATGAGACTGCCCAGCGCCACGGCCGTGGTACGACGTACAAACTCATGAAGAGCACCAGAGTAATTGCAGGTAAGCACCTCGGTGAAGTTAAGCTTTTCCATCTGGCAGACATGGTCAAAGAGCTGCCGTTGGGTCGTACCCGGACGTGTCATTGCGATCGGATATGGTTGCAAGGCGGCGAGCGAGAGACCGCCAAAAGTAGCCAAAGGATGATCAGGGCGCATAATGGCGCAGAGTGGGGAACGGCAAGCATAGTCAACGCGCACATCAGTCACAGGGGCAGTGCTGAAGACCACTCCGATGTCTGTTTCACCGGCCCTTACCATCTTCACGCAGTCAAATGGCGTACTGACGCTTAACACGAACTGCACCGCCGGGTTCGTCACTTCGAATTCCGCCATGACTTGAGGAAGGAAGTAACGCGACAATCCCTCCGTCGAAGCAATTTGGACGACATGCGCCTTGGTATAGCTGGCGGTGCGGAGACTGTTCACTATGGCCTCCTCCTCCAGCCGCACCCGAAGCGCGTGTGCCGCCAACGCTTCCCCAGCCGCAGTCAATACCATTCCACGAGGTCGTCGCTCGAACAGAAGCACGCCTATCCCCTCCTCGAGCAAGGCAATCTGCCGACTAATGGCGCTCGGGGCAATGTGCAACCGTTCGCTCGCCGCGGCTAGTGAGCCAGAATCGACCACCGCCAAGAAGTACTTGTAGTCCATTGATGTGCTATGAAAAGTGCTTTTTTAGGTACTTAATGTCGAATGCTGTAGAGAGGTGCTGGGATTCTAAAAATTAGATGCATCTCTTCCGAAAACGGAAATATACAGAAGCATACCGAACTTCTATAGTCCGCTCTCCAATATGATGCAGGTGGGCGGCATGCAAAAGAATGAAGCGCTTGAAGGCGTCCGGAGATACTTTGCGGAGGGGCAGTTTGAAGACCAACTCCGTCGGCGGGTAGCCGTAAAGAGTGATAGCCAAACTCCTGAACACGGCGGAGAACTTACTCGGTACTTGGTGGAGGAACTCGTTCCCCAGTTGGCGGCGCTCGGTTTTACGCATTGGATTATGGAGAATCCGGCTGGGGCAGGCCCGATTCTTGTCGCTCACCGTCACGAGTCGCAAAACGTCCCGACGGTCCTCACCTACGGTCACGGCGACGTTGTACCTGGTTACGACCAGCAGTGGCGAGAAGGCCTATCTCCATGGAATTTGACGATTGAGGGAGACCGATGGTATGGCCGCGGCACGGCGGACAATAAGGGGCAGCACACCATCAATCTCGTTGCGCTCGAACAAGTCATCAAGTCGAGAAATGGTCGCTTAGGTTTCAACGTCAAAGCCATTTTTGAGACCGCCGAGGAGCGTGGATCGCCAGGCTTGCGGCAGTTTTGCCAAGAGAACAAAGAGCTATTGTCTGCGGATCTGTTCATTGCGTCCGATGGCCCGCGCCTGAACGCCAGTCGCCCGACTATTTTTCTAGGCTCGCGCGGAACGGCCCTCTTCTCACTGGAAGTCGTTGCGCGAGAGCACGGCTTGCACTCCGGCAATTGGGGGGGGGTGATGACGAACCCTGCTGTGGTCCTGTCGAACGCGTTGGCGTGCCTTATTGATGGCAAGGGACGGCTAGCCTGCCGCGAGCTTACTCCTCCCCCCATCGCGGAGGAAGTTAGAGAGGCTATTGAAGAACTGGAGGTAACAAAGGACTCGCTTGGTCGATCCCTCGACGAAGACTGGGGAGAACCAGGTCTTACCTTTGGTGAACGCCTGTTCGGTTGGAATACACTAGAAATCCTGGCACTGTCGGCCGGAAATGCCCAAAAACCTGTCAATGCCATCCCGCCGCGAGCCAAAGCATTCTGTAATTTTCGGTTTGTGGTCGGGACACCCTGGCAGGACCTCGCAGCGATATTGCGCAGGCATCTTGATGCGCACGGATATTCAAATGTCGAAGTCGTTGTAGATCGCGTGACACCAGCGACACGTCTGGATGTGAACAACAAATGGGTGACTCTGTCCCGCGATGCAATCTCGCAAGTAACACCGAAGAAGGTCGCTCTGGTGCCAAATCTCGCCGGCACAGTTCCTAACGACATCTTTGCTGATGTCCTCGGACTTCCTACTGTCTGGATACCTCACTCCTATCCCGGCTGTTCTCAGCACGCTCCCAACGAGCATTTGCTGCGGTCTGTTGCAGAAGAGGGACTTCAAATGATGACAAGTCTTTTCTGGGAACTGGGCAACGTCTCTGCATGAAGAGACGTGAACGTGACAGATGAGAAACCATATATATAATAAATCTGGAGAACACACATGACAAACCTGTCCGCCACCATCGACCATGCCGAGGGACATGAGATACGTTCATTTTGGAAGCCAATTACCGCATCGCTTGTCGGAAACACATTGGAATGGTTTGACCTTTCCGTCTACGCATATTTTGCGCTGACGATCAGTCATGTTTTCTTTCCGGCTGCCAATCCGACTCTTTCTCTTTTTTTGGCGTTTGCGACATTCGGAATTTCCTTCTTGATCCGTCCGCTAGGTGCTGCGGTCATCGGTTCCTATGCCGATACGCATGGGCGAAAGAAGGCACTATCACTTTCCATCATCCTAATGGTGGCGGGAACTTTGATGATTGCCGTGATGCCCAACTACGCAGCCATCGGTGTACTAGCACCGATTGGTATTCTCCTCGCGCGCCTCATTCAGGGGTTCTCGGCAGGTGGGGAATTCGGCAGTTCAACTGCATTCATGATGGAGCATTCACCCAAAAGCACCAGGACGTTCGTCGCGAGCCTACAATTCGCGAGTCAAGGTTTTGGCGTTGTACTGGCATCCATTTTCGGCTACGTGTTGACATCCAACCTCACTGAACAGCAAATGCTGGATTGGGGATGGCGTACCCCGTTTATCTTTGGTCTCCTGCTTGGTCCAGTCGGTTACCTTATTCGACGCACCGTTGACGAATCGCCAGACTTCAAAGAAAGCGAACCGGGAAACAAGCCGTTGCGTGAAGTCGTGGTTTCGCAGAAAACCCTTTTGCTAATCGCAATGGGGACTTTAGTTGTTTCGACGGCCTCGAACTTTATTATAAAGTACATGCCTTCGTATGCCGCCACTACGCTGCATATCCCGCAGTCTTCAGGTTTTCTTGCGACGCTGACGGGAGGGCTTCTTCTGACCTTCGTGACCCCTATTGTTGGATACCTCGCAGGTAAGATAAATCGTGTTAAGATCATGTTGTCCGCGGCCTTGGTTTATGCCGTTGCCATCTTCCCGGCATTTATGTGGCTCAACAAAACCGCTACGACGACTTCCCTGCTTGTTGTCGTAGGGCTAATGGCTTTGATCAAGGCGGTATATTTTGCACCGCTGGCTGGCTTTATGGCGGACGTCTTTCCAGTGCGGACGCGCGTAACGGGAATGTCGTTGAGCTACAACTTGGGCGTAACAATTTTCGGTGGATTTGCACCTGTAATTGCTACGGGCCTCATTTCGCTCACGGGTTCACATCTTGCGCCTAGCTACTATCTGATCTTTGCCGCTGTCTTGAGCATTGCGGCGTTGATAGCGGCGAACCGAAAGCTTGGTTTACATTAAGGGAAAACGGATGGTGAAGGGGCTCGATTCGACGTCGCTGCTTCCTCTCCTTCTCTGAAGGAAGCCATGGAAGTATCCAGAACCCTGTCAAATCGCGCCAACCAGGTGTGGGCGCTCGACACGACCCACATTCCGATGGCGCGGGGGCTTCGTGTATCTGACGGCGGTGGTGGACTGGGCCAGCCGCAAAGTACTGGCCTACCGGGTGGCTGACTCTGGAGAGCTGCCATGCTGTAGAGGCGCTTGAGGAGGCTTTTGCGAAACACGGCACGCCGGAGATCGTCAACACCGACCAGGGCAGCCAGTTCACCGCCGCGCAGTTCACCGACTAGTCGGCATGGTTTTTGGGCAACGCCGTTTCCTGGCATCAATTTCGGCATGAAGATGAACGGGCCTGTGGCGCTTAGCATGGCTTTGCGTGCACCTCCAGTAGCACCGGCTGCATCGACGTCTCCGATCATAGGATTCGCTTTCGACGGCAACCCCGCGCAACACGATCTCATACACGCTGCCACCGGTGGAGTGAGCCTCCTGCGCGACGGCCGTTGCGTTCGCGTACCCGATGTAAGGGTTCAGCGCCGTCACCACGCCGATCGAGTTCTCCACGGTGGCGCGGAGCCCGTCCGCCCCGGACCGGCGCAAGCAGCCCACTCACAAAGAGTCGCATCAATGACGGACGCCGGGGGGAGCATTCCCAGTGCATGCCGGCGGACCGATTGTTCTATGAAGTCGGGGCATTGGGAACCACCGCTGCCGCGTAGGCCCCGATCGAAAGCCCAGCCATACCATCTACCGTTGTGCCGTCGTCGAGCAGAAGCCGCGCGCTGGCCACGCCCGCCACCAGCAGACAAAGCTGCCCGGCATCGATCCGCGCGCCATTGCGCTCGGCGCGCTGCCTGCCACGCAAGCCGCGGGAATCCTGCCAGAGTCGTCCCATACGGCGGATTGCTAGGGATCTCCAATCGTGACAAGGTGGGAAAGGAGGCTGTCTCGACCTAGAGCGTGCTTCTATACAGGCCACCGTCGATCACCAAGTTCTGACCAACGATGAAGCTCGCACTATCCCCGCACAGAAAGGCGCACGCGGCGCCAAATTCCTCAGGCGTTCCAGATCGACCTGCTGGCACATCTTCGATCATCTTGTCCGCCACAGGTCCAAGTTCGCGAATACGCTCGGTCAATATGGTGCCGGGAAGCAGGTTATTTATCGCGATGTTAAATTTCGCCACTTGTCTCGATACGGACGCCACATAGCCTGTCAGCGCCATTCTCGACGCAGTGGAAAGTTCCAAGTGTTCCACGGGCTTCCTTACGGCCACGGAAGTGATGTTGACGATCCGTCCGAAGCGGCGTTCAATCATGCTGGGCAGTGCGCTTTGGATCAGGTCGATGGCGGAAAGGAAATTCAGCTCCAATGCCCTATGCCATTGGGCGGCATCGACGTCCAGATAGGGCATGGCGGGAGGCCCCCCGGCATTGGTTACCAGGATATCCATCGTGGGGCACGATGTCAGCACGGCTGCCCGCTCGTCGGGTCTAGACAGATCGGCAGCTAGCCAATCGACACCTTGATTTGTATTTGCCGAAAGCAGGTCGACTGCCGTGCGCAACTTGTTTTCGTCGCGCGACACAAGCGTCACATGAACACCCTCGGCGGCCAGTGCCTTGGCGCACGCAAATCCGAGTCCTGTCGATGCACCGCAGACCAATGCACGACGTCCAGTAATTCCAAGATCCATCTAACGCTCCGCTTGCCCGCACTACGAGGGCGTACCAGGGACAATCACGAATTCGGCTTCTGACGCCGTTTCCCGGATCGCCTTGGCTGACTGATATTCGGCGGACTCATAAAATGCCTTCGCGCATTCCATATCAGGGAACTCCACAACGACCACGCGACGGTCTTCCCGAGGGCCCTCAAGCGTAAGGGGCGGTCGTCCTCTGGAGAGAAATTTCCCGCCATGAGCCTCGACGATGGCGGGAGTCAATGCGGTGTATTTGGCGTAGATATCGGGATAGTCGATCTTCACGCGTGCGATCAGGTAGGCAGACATTGGCTTCTTGGCATTCGCACCCAGTGAGCAAGTGCGTAGTGTTAGTCGCATCGATAATAGATGCCAACGAAGGCGTCAGAGAGTGGCTGGAAGTTGTATCTGATATTGGCAATGTTCATAACTGATCGCTGGCAGAGCTCCGTGCCGGGCTCGCTACGACGTTTTGCCGGGCGACGCGGCGATCGTATTCGAGCGGAGCTCGAGCCGTCGCCGGACGGAATGTCACTTGCGCCGTCGAACGTAGAAGGTTTCGTTCGGGAGAACTCTGAGCGCACATCTCCGCTCCACATGACGGACATCTGCCGGATGGCGTTCTTGCTGGGGCTCAATAGTGTCTTGACGGGGCAAAGGGCCTAATGTCCTACTGCACATCGAGAGTCTCGCGTGGAGGAGGTGTCTGAAGCCGGTCTCGGCAATGAGGAGGTGGATGTCGGCATTGGCTCGCCACCGATGAGTTGGGGGGGTACTCTCCCTGCAACTTCGCCTGCTTCACGTCTATTGATACGCGATAGAGAACCATCGGCAACCTGCCCCGACCATCTGGCCTGATGCCTGGCAAGTGGGAGCGCCAGGCGTCAGGCCGATTCGGGGCCATGTCAGGTTCCGGACTTCACAAGCGCGGCATAGATGCCATTGATACTCGTCAATTCCTCGTGCGTGCCTACTTCGACGATTCGACCTCGTTGCAGAACGACGATCTGATCTGCGCGTCGGATGGTGGATAGGCGATGAGCGATCGTTATCGTGGTTCGCCCCTTAGACAGGTTTGCAAGTGCGGATTCCATGGCGCGTTCCGTCTTGGTATCGAGCGCGCTGGTTGCCTCGTCGAGGAGAAGCACGGGCGGATTTCTCAGAATCGTGCGCGCTAAGGCGAGCCGTTGCTTCTCTCCGCCAGAGAATCGATATCCTCGATCTCCAACGAGCGTATCGTAGCCGTCAGGCAGCGCAGCCAAACTATCGTGAATCTGTGCAATCCTGGCCGCTTCAATCAGTTCTTCGTCTGTGGCGTCTGGTTTTGCAAATCGGAGGTTCTCGGCGACAGACGCGTAGAGCAAATAGGGTTCCTGCGTTACGACGCCCAACATATCTGTCAACGTCTCAAAACTCAGATCGCGTACATCGACGCCGTCATATCGGATTGCGCCTCTATCTGCATCGTACAGACGCGCAAGAAGATAGCCTAGCGTGGTTTTGCCAGATCCAGTCGTGCCAACGATGGCGACACTGGATCCGGCAGGGATGTTGATGGAAATGTCCGACAACGTAGGCTGGAGTGCTCCAGGATAGGTGAACTGGACATTCTCGACGCGAACCGCTCCCCGCATCTGAGGTCGGCCGAAGTGCACGGCATCGGGCGATTCGACGATCTCGACGGGCTTGTCGAGATACTCAAAGACGCGAGCGAACAGAGCGCGCGTCGTGCGCATTTCTCGGCCAATGACCAAGAGTTGCTCGAGTGGCCACAACAGTTGTTCCTGCAATGCGATCATTGCCACAAGCGTGCCAATGGTGGCTGGAGCGCCGGAATTCAGCAGCAGTCCGCCCAGCAACAGGGTGAGCGCCGGAAGCATGGCCAGCATCAGATATATCAATTGCCATTGCCACTCACCCGTGGTGTGTGAGCGAACTTCCAGCTTGGCGACATCTTGCGATGTCCGTGAGAAGCGCCGAATCAGATGCTCGGCGCGGCCCATCGTGCGGGCAAGGATGATCCCCGCAATCGAGAGCGACTCCTGAACCGCTGCTGACATATCCCCGAGGCGGACCTGCTGCTCATGTGTGAGGGATTCTCGCAGCTTTCCGACACGATCACTCAGGAGAATGGAGCACGGCACTACGATCATCGAAAAGAGCGCGAGACGCCAATCGAGGACGAACATGGCGATGGCGGTCATGACAACGATGCTGGTGTTTCGTGCGAGCTCATTAGCCGTATTGGTGACCAATGCCTGCAATCCGCCGATATCACTGGCGATGCGCGACTGGATTTCGCCAGAGCGCGTCGCCGCAAAGAAGGACAGCGGTAGCGATTGCAGGTGCGAGTACAACCGTACGCGCAAATCGTGCATGATGGATTGCCCGATCTTCGTTGACATGACGATCTGCAATGTATTCAGCACGGCCGAGAGTGCGGCAATGCCAATAAGTCCACCCGCCAGATACATCAGTAGTGTGATGTTAGCCTGAGGGAGTGCCTCGTCGATGATCGCTCGCAACATGAAAGGCGAGGCCATTCCGATGGCCGAGCTGACCAGCAGCAGGCTGACAACCCAAGCTATCTGGCGCGTATAGGGCGTGAACAGTGCAATGATCCGGCCTGCCGAGACGTGTTTGGCTGCCAGTTCGCGATATGCGTTTATCTTTGTTGTTTCAGATTCATTCATGATTGATTAACCCCAGGTTACCCTGGTGGCGCCCCCTTGCATTACCGCCTCATTGCGACTTGATCCAGTCGGTGATCAGCGTTAGTGCGCCCGGCGCATATGCATGCCGCCCGAGGCACATGAACAGTGCAACCTTCCATTTGGGCCATTGCGATTCGAGCTGATAGTCGAACCAACGCGCGCGCAGCAACGCATGAGTAGCGTTTCGTACGAGCGTGATAGTCCGGTCACTGTGGTCGGCGAAAGCTCGCGCATACGAGTTGGCGTCATTGACCGGGTCGACGTTCCTGTCCAATGCACCCCATGCGGCGAGTACCGGGCCATGCATTGTCGCGAGCGCGGTGGAGGAATCCTCGGCGTAATTGCGCGCAATAAAAGCGAAGCGATGGGGTTCGATATCCGGTCGCGCATTCGGGTCCGCAGGCTCACCCTGGCGAGAAAAAATGCGGTCGTTGGACTTCAGTTCGGCGGCAATCGCTGCGTCGATGCTGGTCGGCGGGACGCCTTGGGCTCGCAACCGCTGCTGCGTCAGGTAAACACCTTGCCTGCGCCAATTGACTGCGCCGCCGACGATGACCGAGAACGCTGGCCGTACTTCGCTGGCTACGCGCGGAATGACCCAGCCGCCCTGTGAGAACCCGAGTAGACCGATCTTGTGGTTGGGTCCTATGGCCTGGCGTACACGGGTCATCGCCACGACGGCCTCGTCTGCCCGGTCCTGCATCGATTGTGCAAGCCAATCACCGCTACTTTGGTCAATGCCTGCCTTGTCCCACGTAAATACCCCGATGCCGGCGTCCAGAAGCGCATTGATGAGCGGCAGGTAGCCGCCTTCAGAGAAGCGATCGCGAGGCCCGTCGCCGTGGATGAGCAGGGCAATCGGCGCATTGGGTGCATTTCTGGGCATCACAAGGGTGCCGGACAGTTCGGCATTGCCGGCATGAAACGTCAGAGCCGAGACGCGCGCGTTCTTCAATTCGAAATCGGACAGGCCGTGCAGGGCAAATGCTCCCAACATGCAAAGCAACAGGAGGAGGGCGGCGCCTGTGGCGAGGAGGGGGCTGATTCGCTTCTTCAATTCTTTCCCTCTATGTAGACCGGCGCATATTGACACGCTTCGGATGATGTTTAATAATAGATCGAGTAGTCAGTCTATTAAATATTTTGGCAAGCGTCTAGGGGGTCGCATGCGAACGATTGACCCGGCAAAGATGGAGGCGAAGCGACGTCATATCTTGGATGCTGCAATCGACTGTTTCTCACGCAACGGGTTTCATGGCACTTCGACGGCAGCGATCTGTGCAGCGGCGGGCATGAGTCCGGGAAATCTGTTTCACTATTTCCCGACGAAAGCGTCGATCATTGAGGCGATCGCACAGGAAGATCAGTTGGCAACCGCTGAGATATTTGCTCGGTGGTCTGAGACGGACGACGCGTTGACGGCCATCGAGGAGATCGTTCTCGAGTTCATGCGGCTCGCGAGCGAACCTGTGTACGCGCGCATCAGCATCGAGATTGGCGCTGAAGCAACGCGCAATCCAGACGTTAACGCACTGTTTTTGGCCAACGAAGAGAAAGTCAAGGGTCGTATGGTCTCGTTGATCAAACGAGGTATCACTCAAGGCACGATAGACACGACGCTGGAATCTGATTTGGTAGCGACATGGCTGATTGCCCTTGCTGAAGGGGCTGTAGGGCGTGTTGTTTTCGATCGCGGTTTCGACTCATACGTGCATGAGCCAATGCTTCGGCGAATCGTGCGCAAGACGTTACAGCCGTAGCAGAAGTGCTGCGCGACGATCGAATGCCGGCCGACTTTTTCGCAGCGGCGAAAAGGTCCTGATCGAGTGACCAGGAGGGAGGCACGCTCAGAGGCAGGCTACGGTCGAAATGCCGGGCGTTCATCCGTGACCTCACCCTGCTTCGATGCCCGGATATGCTTGCATGGACGCTTGCGCATGTGGCCGAGTCGACCCCAGCAGCTTGTGGGTTTGGCAAGCCGGTCTTGCCCATTCGGGCAGTGCTTCGGGTCAGGATCAGAAATGACTGGGCCGGCTTTGCCTGGGGCAACGTGCTGTCCCCCGGGCGAGGGCGCGGGACGGTGCATGTCCGGAAGTCGATCAGTCACCATCGCCGCGATGCCATTGCACGTCGTGATCCTGGCTTGTTGTGAACGCATAGGCCACTTGTTCGATGTAGCCCGGTGTCCTTCAAAATGCTGGCCTTCGCGAGAACTGCTGAGCCTGTACAAACGGCAGGAGTCCATGCGGTTCCTTGTCCTGCTTTCGCATGAGCTCGAGCATAGCGGGATTGCCGACTTCGGTACGCGTACCCACGCCACCGGGAACAATCGAGATGTCGAATTGCGGCGCGGTATCGAATGAATAGGTCGCAACAGTCTCGACACCTTGTGCTGACCTCACCGAACCACCATGTTCGGACACCATCAGAATCTGATAATCAGGAAGATTGCCCCACATCTCCACTGGTCCAACTACGTCCAGCGTCTCGAAACTCGGGAACATCACGATGCCGATCCTTTTCTTGGCGTTCGCTGTCGCCGTTGGTATTTCCTCGGGGCTCGCTGCTGGAGAGGCCATGGACGTGCCGGATGCGACCATCCGATTTTGTGCCGTCATCTGGAGTGTTCCCTTGTGAGCGAGCGGTCGTGCCTGACGCACAAAAAAAGGAGCGCGGACATTCCGCAATCAGGTCGATATACATAGCATGAGTGTGCCGCGCATAATCACCGCGGTTCAACTCGCCGCTGCTGGCGGCAAGGACAGCGATTGCGCTCTTGGTTGGTGCTTTGGAATGCGCGGTCGCGCGTGCAGGTGGTCGAGCAAGTGGCAGGTTTGAGTGGCCGGAGAAGGCTAGTGCTGTCTCGACCTGGAACTCGTCCGACTATGCGAGTCGATGCATGTCGTCCCATGGTGGATGCTACGGTTGGCTTGCGTATTCGACCGTTGAGCTGCCAGATCGATGTCAAATTCAAGTAGATCCGCCCGCGTCCTTGCGTGCGTGACGTCGCTGAGAGGTAATATCGAGTCTTGCTCGCCATACCAGAGCCGGACTCTTGTCCTTCCGGATCGGGCTCTGCGCTGACATGGCAGGCTGGCCTGGGGCTGCGTGCCTCCGATATCTGGGCCGACCATCCGGGAGGTAGCCGTCATCATCTCAAAGCATCGGCCTTCTGGATTCCAAGTGTCAGATGTCAACCAATGGCCGAGTGCTGCAATCGGATCACCAGTCTTCCCTGGAAATCGGTGACGATCCTGAATTTATCGCTTCTCAAACAGGCTCGAAATAGTGTTTCGCAGCCAGCGGATGCCTTCGTCCTGCCGGCTTCTTTCGTGCCAATGTAGGCGGATGTCGAAGGTTGGCAGTTCCAGTGGCGTCGGAACAATGTGAAACGCCTTTGGATCGTGAAACGACAGAACCGCAACATCGGGCACCGTCAGCAAGTAGTTGCTTTTCGACAGAATCTGCTCAGCAGCCAAATAGTGAGGGATTGCCAGCGCGATGTTGCGACGCATGCTCATCGAACGCAATGCGCTCTCTACCAGTGAATGCCCGCTGCTTGTGGCGTCAATCGCCAAGTGATCCGCCGAGGTAAAGGCCGCTAGATCCAGTTCGCTCTTTGCCAGAGGATGGCCCTTGCGCATGGCCGTGACATAGTGTTCGTGGCGCAGGAGGCGCGAATGCACGCGTCCCTTGATCATCGGCAGGGAGCCAATGGCCACATCAATCTCCCCGGAACTCAAGCCTGCTTCCAACGTTTCCCACGCAAGATTCTTGACCGTAAGTCGGATGCCCGGTGCTCGGCGGACGAGGAAGTTGTTCAGGCCCGGCAGGAATACGAGCTGGCCGATGTCGGTCATGTGGATCTTGAAGGCCCGCGTGGACTTTGCTGGATTGAACCCCTGCGGATGGGTCAGTGCCAGTGTGACACCCTCCAACAACGGCCGCAGCTTGTCCCTGAGCGCGATGGCGATGTCCGTGGGGGCGACTCCATAGCGAACCCGCACAAAGAGCGGATCGCCGATCGCCCGGCGCCACCGTTGGACCATCACGGAAACAGCTGATTGGCTCATGTCCAAACGCAGGGCCGCCTGGCTCAGGTTCTGGCATTCGCAGATGAGGCAGAAAGCATGTAGTTCCGCAAGCGTCCAGTTATATGATTTGTAAATATTAGATACCAAGATGGGGAAAACTCCAGCACATTTTTGCCATATATTATAGATGGTTTGAATAGTACAGCGAAGCGGCAACAGGGCGGTTCCCTGGTATGCCGCCCGTGTTATGGAGCACGCATGAGCAGAGCTGAGATCACATGGTTTGACGGTAGCTGGAGCACCACCAAGGTGCCCTTGATTGGCGCGACCGATCACGCTTTCTGGATGGCGTCTACGGTGTTTGACGGGGCTAGGTCGATTCAAGGCCACGTGCCGGACATTGCGGCGCACAGCGAGCGCCTGATCCGTTCCGCGGTTGCCTTGGGTATGCATCCGAAGATCAACCGTGAGGAAGTCGAGAGTTTAGTATGCGAGGGCCTCAAGCGCCTGCCGCAGGGGCATTTCGACTACTACATCAAGATGCTGTTCTTCTGTTCCGACGGGTTTCTGCTTCCGGATCCGGCATCGACCGCATTGGCTCTGCATATTTTCGAGTCCCCCCTGCCGGAAGACAGCGGATTCAGCGCCACATTCAGCCAATTCCGCCGCCCCGAGCCATCTATGGCGCCTACGGATGCGAAGGCATCGTGCCTCTATCCGAACACGCAGCGTGTCCTGCGGGATGCAACGGCGCGGGGCTTTGATGGGGCGGTTGTGCTCGGCCCGGACGGCCATGTCGCGGAGTTCGCCGTCGCGAACCTGTGGATAGTGCGAGATGGCGTTGCCATGACCCCGGAACTGAATGGAGCGTTCCTGAATGGGATTACGCGGCAGCGTGTCATGGCACTACTACGCGAGGACGGGATCGAGGTTCGCGAAGTGCGCTTGACCCCCACGGACGTACTGGAGGCAGATGAGCTGTTCAGTACGGGCAATCATGGCAAGGTTCTTCATTGCGACCGTATTGAGGACCGCAGCTTGCCGCATGGCCCTGTCGCGAGCCGTGCGCGTGAACTCTACATGGCCTATGCACTAAGTTGCTGACGCGATGTCAGCCCATGACTACCGGGAGTAGGGAACCTGCTCTCCTACTTGATGGCAGGCGTAGCAGCGAGCGACGCGTGTCGGTGCCGGAGCCCCCTTTGCTGCGTTCGACTGGCGGCGCCCTGCGGGGTCCAACCTGGCAGCGGCGCCCGGGGCATGGCCTCCCACAGCAACTGCAGTGTCACGCCCTTACGGCGCAGTTCGCGATGCAGGTAGGGGACGTCCGGCGTCACCCGCCCGCCTGGGCTGTTGGCCGGCATCAGCTTGCTTCCTTGCAAAAAAGGAAACAGCGTATCGCCGGCGTTCTAGCCCATGCGCAGTCCCACCCCCAGCCCTT
>NZ_JARJLM010000179.1 GCF_029335485.1 Cupriavidus basilensis | reverse complement strand
GGTGCGGCGGCGGCCTCCGCCTGCTCCAGCTGGTACAGCCAGGCCAGCAGTTCGGCCACGGCCACGTACAGCTGCTCCGGGATGCGGGAGTCCAGGTCGACCTGCATGAGCAAGGTCACCAGGGCCGGGGAATTGTGGACATAGACGCCGCTGTCGCGGGCGCGGGCGATGATGGCATCGGCTACTTCGCCATAGCCCTTGGCCACCACGCGGGGGCTCTGGTCGCGCGTCTCGTCGTAGCTCAGCGCTACCGCGGTGCCGCGCGCGTTGTCGTCGGGATGTTTCACTGCCTGCTGCTCCCGGCGGGCGAGAGGACGCCTTCCACCGCCAGCGCGGTGAGATCCAGGCCGGTAGCGGCGAGGCGATCCTGAAGCTGCGCGCGCGCGGCCTTCAGCAGGTTGACCGAGGCGGGCGCGGCCAGCCTGGCTTCAATGCCGTTGCCAGTCAGGCTGAGGCGGGCTTCCACCGTGCCCAGGTTGGGGAATTCGAGGACCAGCCGGGTCGACCAGACGCCGCCGGCAATGGCATCCGGCTCGCCGTGCGCGCGCGCGGGGTTGTCGTCCTGTTCGCGCGCGATCTGCCATTCCATCGGCGTGCCTGGCCACGCTTCGCCCATCCAGCGGAATTGCTGGGTTGCCAGCGTGTCCAGCTGCTGGCGGACCAGCGTGGTGGCGTCGGCATGCACGGCGGGGCCGCTGGCGCTGGCGAGCTGCGACGGGG
>NZ_JARJLM010000178.1 GCF_029335485.1 Cupriavidus basilensis | reverse complement strand
AACGTTGAACAAAGGAGTACCGCCTTGCCAACCGCTCTCATCCTTGGTGCCTCGCGGGGCATCGGTCTCGAATTCGTGCGCCAGTACCGCGCCGACGGCTGGCGGGTGCTGGCCGTTGCGCGCAGCGACGACGGCGTCAAGGCCATCGAGGCACTCGGCGCCGAAGCGCTGCGCGCCGACCTGACCGACGCGGGCCAGGTCGCCGGCCTGGGCTGGAAGCTGGACGGCGAGTCCATCGACGTGGCGATCTACAACGCCGGCGTGATCGGCCCGCGCACCGAAGGCGCGCAGCCCGTGACCCGCGAGGACTTCGACAAGGTGATGCACGTCAATGTGCTGGGGCCGATGATGGCCCTGCCGTTGCTGCTGCCGCTGGTCGAGACCGGGCGTTCCGGCAAGGGCGGCGTGCTGGCGGTGCTGGCCTCGCGCATGGGCAGCATCGGCACCATGGACAGCAACCGCAGCTGGCTCTACCGGGTCAGCAAGGCTGCGGCCAACGCCGCGCTGAAGGCGGCCTCGCTCGACGCGCGCCATGCCACCTGCCTGGCCTTCCACCCCGGCTGGGTGCAGACCGAGATGGGCGGCAAGGAAGCCGACCTCACGCCGCAGCAAAGCGTCTACGGCATGCGCGGTGTGATCGCCGGCGTGACCCGCCAGGACAACGGCACGTTCCGCAACTACGACGGCAGCGTGATCCCGTGGTGAACGCCGCGTGCGCTGACTCCCCCGGCATGCCTGCCGTGGCAACAACCTTGATGACCTGACATGCTGCTTACGCCAGAACAGGAAATGATCCGCGACGCCGTGCGCCAGTTCGCGCAGCAGGAGATCGCCCCGCACGCCGCCGCCTGGGACCGCGACAAGGTCTTCCCCAAGGCCGTGCACCGCGAGCTGGCCGGGCTCGGCGCCTATGGCGTGGCCGTGCCGGAACAATACGGCGGCGCCGGGCTCGACTATCTCTCGCTGGCGCTGATCCTGGAAGAGATTGCCGCAGGGGATGGCGGCACTTCCACCGTCATCAGCGTCAACAACTGCCCGGTGTGCAGCATGTTGATGGCTTTCGCCAGCGAGGCGCAGAAGCAGCAGTGGCTGGTGCCGCTGGCGCGCGGCGAGATGCTCGGCGCCTTCTGCCTGACCGAGCCGCATGTCGGCTCGGACGCCGCCGCGCTGCGCACCAGCGCGGTACGGGACGGCGACGACTACGTGCTCAACGGCGTCAAGCAATTCATCACCAGCGGCAAGAACGCCGATGTGGCGATCGTCCTCGCCGTGACCGACAAGGCCGCGGGCAAGCGCGGCATCAGCGCTTTCCTGGTGCCCACCGCCACGCCCGGCTATGTCGTGGCGCGGCTGGAGGAGAAACTCGGCCAGCACTCCTCGGATACCGCGCAGATCCTGTTCGAGGATTGCCGCGTGCCTGCGGCCAATATGCTGGGCGAGGAGGGCGCGGGCTACAAGATGGCGCTGTCCGGGCTGGAAGGCGGGCGCATCGGCATTGCCTCGCAAAGCATCGGCATGGCGCGTGCAGCCTTCGAGGCGGCGCTGGCCTACGCCAGGGAGCGCGAGAGTTTCGGCCAGCCGCTGTTCTCGCACCAGGCGGTGCAGTTCCGCCTGGCCGACATGGCGACAAGAATCGAGGTGGCGCGGCAGATGGTATGGCATGCCGCCGCGCTCAAGGACGCGGGGCGGCCCTGCCTGAAGGAAGCCGCCATGGCCAAGCTCTACGCCAGCGAGATGGCCGAGACGGTATGCTCGGACGCCATCCAGGTCTTCGGCGGCTATGGCTATGTCAACGATTTCCCGGTCGAGCGCATCTACCGGGATGTCCGCGTCTGCCAGATCTACGAGGGCACCAGCGATATCCAGAAGATACTGATTGCGCGGGCGCTGGCCTGATGGCGCCCGATGGCACCGGGCGGCGGCCGCATCGCCCGTGCCCCCGAACCAGCGTAACATCGCAGCACCAACGTACTGAACCCACCCGGCCAGAGGCCAGGAGCCCCCAACCATGACTGCTGCCATCGATTTCTACTTCGATTTCTCCTCGCCCTACGGCTACTTCGCCAGCACGCGCATCGACGAGCTGGCGCAGAAGTACGGGCGCATCGTCGCCTGGCATCCGATCCTGCTCGGCGTCGTGTTCAAGACCACCGGCAGCGCGCCGCTGCCGCAGGTGCCGCTCAAGGGCGACTACGCCTGGCGCGATTTCGAGCGCACGGCGCGCTTCCACGGCATCGAGTACAAGCGTCCGGCGCACTTCCCGCTGCCCACCACGCAGGCCGCGCGCGCCGTGCTGTGGCTGCAGAACCATCATGGCGACGATATCGCCACCGCGTTCGCCAAGGCGGTGTTTCACGCCTACTTCGTCGATGACATCAATATCGCCGAACCCGCCGAACTGGTGAAGCTGGCCGAGTCGCTCGGCATCGACGGGCGCGCCATGGATGCCGGTGCCAGCAGCTTCCAGATCAAGGACCAGCTCAAGGCCGAGATCGAGGTGGCCATGGCCAAGGGCGTGTTCGGCTCGCCCTTCGTCATCGTCGACGGCGAACCGTTCTGGGGCTTCGACCGCTTCGACCAGATCGAAGCGCATCTCAAGAGCCGGCGCCCGACGGAACTGCGCGCGGTTCCCGGCAAGGGCAGCAACCCGGACAGCGACACAGACAGCAGCAAGGAAAAACAACCCGCATGAACGCCAGCATCAGGCCGCCGCGCCATCCCCGTTTCGATTGCGTGATTTTCGACTGCGACGGCGTGCTCGTCGACAGCGAGCCCATTGTCAACCGCGTGCTCAACGAGATGCTCAACGAGCTCGGCATCCGCATTTCGCTCGAAGAATCCACCCAATGGTTCCTCGGCCGCGCGGTGCGCGAAGAGCTCGGGAACATCGAGCGCAGGCGCGGCGCGCCCTTGCCCGAGAACTGGCTGTCGCACTGGTTCGTCCGGCGCAATGCGGTGCTGGAGGCGGAGGTGCAGGCGGTACCGCATGTGCGCGAGGCGGTGTCCGCGATTGCCGGCGCCGGCCTGCCCGTCTGCGTGGCCTCGGGCGCGGATCGCGTCAAGGTCAAGCTGCAGCTGACCCGCACCGGGCTGGTCGAGCTGTTCCGGCAGGATGAGCGCGAGCATATCTTCTCGTCCACCGAGGTCGCGCGCAGCAAGCCCGCGCCCGACGTCTACCTGCTGGCGGCGCGCACCATGAACGTGGATCCGGCGCGTTGCGCGGTGATCGAGGACAGCCCGACCGGCATCACCGCGGGCGTTGCCGCGGGCATGACCGTGTTCGGCTATGCCGCGCGCAACGCCGCGGACGCGCTGCTGGCGGCCGGCGCCGGCAGCACCTTCGCCGATATGCGCGAGCTGCCGGAGCTGATCGGATGAAAGCGCGCGCGTCCGGTGCCGGCACTGGCGCCTGCCCATGCGGCGGGGGCGACTATGCTACCTGCTGCGGGCGCTTTCATCGCGGCGAGGCGCTGCCCGGCAATGCCGAGCAGTTGATGCGCTCGCGCTACACCGCCTATGTGCTGGGTGACATGGACTGGCTGCGCCACACCTGGCATCCGTCCACCTGCCCGGACGATCTCGCTGCCGACGCCGCCACGCGCTGGCTCGGACTGGCGGTCAAGGCGCATGCGCAGCAGGACGAGACCCACGCGCAGGTGGAATTCGTGGCGCGCTACAAGGTGGGCGGGCGCGCCTGGCGGCTGCACGAGCGCAGCCGTTTCGTACGCGAGCCGCGCCTTGCCGGGGAGGCGCCGCGTTGGCTCTATGTCGATGGGGACATGTTGGGGGAGACGCCATGACATCGAAGGCCACAACGGACGACACCGGGGACGCCGCGAACACCGGCTGCCTGCCGTATGAGCCGATGCCGGGCCACCCGTTGCCGAAACGCGCGGCCTGAAGGCGCGGACGGCAAGAGGCAGCGGGCAAAGGGCGGCAAAGGACGGCAAAGGACGACGAGGGGCGGCGACGGAGCAAGCGATCATGAGAGGAATACATCGGCTGGCTCTGGTCGTGATGCTGGCGGCAATGGCCAGCGCCGCGCTCGCGCAGGACGCCGCGCCGGGTCCCTCATCCACCCCCAGGCCGGCGGAGCAGGTCGTGATGATCCCCAAGCCGGGCATGATTTTCTCGCTCGAACTGGAGGCCACCGTCTTCAAGCCATCCGGCGAGGGCCCGTTCCCCCTGGTCGTGATCAATCACGGCAAGGCACTCGGCAAGCCAGCCTTCCAGGGACGTGCGCGTTACCTCGCGCAGAGCGCCGAGTTCGTCAGGCGCGGCTATGCGGTGGTGGTGCCGATGCGCCAGGGCTTTTCCAAGTCCGGCGGTGCTTATATCGGCGGTGGCTGCAATGTGGAAAGCAACGGCCTTGTGCAGGCCGAGGATGTGGTCGCTACGCTTGACTACATGGTCAGGCAGTCCTACGTCGACAAGTCGCGCATCGTTGTGATTGGCCAGTCGCACGGCGGGCTGACCACCATGGCCTTCGGCACCATTGCCTACCCGGGCGTTCTTGGCGTGATCAATTTTGCCGGCGGGCTGCGTGATGAATCGTGCAACCGCTGGGAGTTCAACCTGGAGGATGCGTTCGCCGACTATGGCAAGCGGGCGCACTATCCCTCGCTCTGGCTGTATGGCGACAACGACAGTTACTGGCCGCAGCCGCTGCCGGAAAAGTTCTTCGCCGCCTACAGGGCGCAAGCGCATGGCGCCGCCGCCAATGCCCGCATGGTGGATTACGGGACCTTCGCCCGCGACTCGCACGCGCTGTTCGGCAGCCGGGCCGGCCTGCCGATCTGGCTGCCGGAGGTGGCACGGTTTTTCAAGGAAATCGGGCTTCCCTTCGATCCGCAGCCTTAAAGGACAGGACGGGGCTGTTTTTTTTCGCGGTTGATTCGAAACTCGCGCGGCCAGCATTGGGCCATGGTGTGAAGATAAGCGCATGCAGGCGTCGCGATGTCGTGTGGATGCTGGCTTCTCCGTGCTTTGTCGCCCAACGTGCGTGCAACGTGTAAATCCGGTCCTGTTTGCCAATTGGCCGGGGAGCTCCCTACCATGACTCTCCCCAACCCGCGCGCAAGTGCCGCCCCGCCAGGCTCCCGCCGGCGCAGCCGGCCGGCATGCGGACAACAAAGGAGGGTTCCCTTGGAAGACCAGTCCAATTCCGCGCCCACCGCGCCGCAGACGCCGCTATCGCTCGGCGAACGCAGCCAGCACGCGGTATGGCATCCGTGCACGCCGCTGCGGCCCGATGCCGGCGAGCCGCCGCTGGGCATTGCCCGCGGCGAAGGCCCGTGGCTGTACGACACCGGCGGCCAGCGCTATTTCGACGCCACCAGTTCCTGGTGGGTCAACCTGTTCGGCCACGCCAACCCCGACATCAACGCCGCGCTGCGCGAGCAGCTCGATACGCTGGAGCACGTGATGCTGGCCGGCTGCACGCATGCGCCGGCGGTGGAGCTTGCCGAGCGCCTGTCGGCCCTGACCGGCGGCGCGCTCGGCCATGCCTTCTATGCCAGCGACGGCGCCTCGGCGGTCGAGATCGCGCTGAAGATGAGTTTTCACTATTGGCGCAACACCGGCCTGGCCGGCAAGCGCGAATTCGTGTGCCTGCGCCACGGCTACCACGGCGAAACCGTGGGCGCGCTGGCGGTCACCGATGTGGCGATCTTCCGCGATGCCTACGACCCGATGCTGATGCGCTCGCACGTGGCGATGTCGCCCGATGCGCGCCAGGCCGCACCGGGCGAGAGCGCGGCGCAGGTGGCGCAGCGCGCGCTGGACGAGCTCGAGGTGCTGTTGCAGGCGCGTGGCGGGCAGATTGCAGCCATCATCATCGAGCCGCTGGTGCAGTGCGCCGCCGGCATGGCGATGCACGATCCGCTCTACCTGGAAGGCGTGCGCGCCCTGTGCGACCGCTACCGCGTGCACCTGATCGCCGACGAGATCGCGGTCGGCTGTGGCCGCACCGGCACCTTCTTCGCCTGGGAGCAGGCCAGGGGCGGCAGCCAGGCAAGCGATGCACGGCAGGACCAGCAGGACCAACAGGACCAACAGGACCAGGCGCCGCTGCCGGCGCACCTGTGGCCGGATTTCCTGTGCCTGTCCAAGGGCATCAGCGGCGGCTACCTGCCGCTCTCGCTGGTGCTCTCGCGCACCGCCATCCAGCAAGCCTTTGTCTCGGGCGCGCAGGACCCGGACCGCGCCCGCAGCTTCCTGCACTCGCATTCCTATACCGGCAACCCGCTCGCCTGCCGCGCCGCGCTGGCAACGCTGGACTTGTTCGCCAGGCAAGACGTGGTGGCGCGGAACCGCCAGCGCGCCCAGTGGCTGGCGCAGGCCATGGCCGGGCTGGCAGCCGATGCGCGCCTGGAGCACGTGCGCCAGCGTGGCCTGATCTGGGCCGCCGACGTGCGCGAGGCATGCATGCCGAATGGCGCCGGGGACTTCGCCGCGCGCTTTCACCGCATCGCGCGCGCGCAGGGCGTGCTGATCCGTCCGATCGGGCGCACCCTGTACGTCATGCCGCCCTATGTGTTCGACGCCGGCATGGCGCAGTGGCTGGCAACCCGGCTGCAAACCACACTAGACGCAGTACTGGCCGGCGGCATCGACAGGATCGATGGCGACGGCAACGGTACCGGCGCACCCAAGGAGATAAGCCATGCTGCTTGAACACCTGACCCTGGCCGCCGCCGAGCGCGATGAACAGGCGCTGACACGCCGCCGCCGCACCGCGCATTCCGCGTGCGCGCCGCACCAGGATGTGAGCGACGCCTGTGGCGGCGAACTGCATCCCCTGCTGATGTTCTGCAGCAACGACTACCTCGGCCTGGCCAATCATCCCGCGCTGATCGAAGCGATGGGCGAGGGCGCGCGGAAATACGGTGCCGGCAGCGGCGCATCCCACCTGGTCAGCGGTCATTCGCTGGCCCACCACCGGCTCGAGACCGAACTGGCGGAGTGGTTCGCCCCGTTCATCCCGCACGCGCAGGCGCTCTACTTCTGCACCGGCTATATGGCCAACATGGCGGTGCTGACCTCGCTGGGGGGCACCGATGCCACGCTGTTCTGCGAAGAGCTCAACCACGCCTCGCTGATCGACGGCGCCCGGCTGGCGCGTGCCGACGTGAAGCGCTACGCCCACCGCAATGTGGCCGAGCTGGAGGGCTTGCTGGGCACCAGCAGCAGCCCGCTCAAGCTGATCGTCACCGACAGCGTGTTCAGCATGGACGGCGATCTCGCGCCGCTCACCGAACTGCTGGACCTGGCCGAGCGCCACGATGCGTGGATCATCGTCGACGACGCGCATGGTTTCGGGGTGCTGGGCGAGCAAGGCCGCGGCGTGCTCGAACATCTTGCCCTGACGTCGCCCCGCTTCATCTATATCGGCACCCTGGGCAAGGCTGCTGGCGTGGCCGGCGCCTTCGTGGCCGCGCACGAGACCGTCATCGAGCATCTGGTCAACACCGCGCGGCAATACATCTACACCACGGCCGCGCCGCCGGCGGTGGCGCATGCCTTGTCCGCCAGCCTGGCGCTGATCGCGGGCGAGGAGGGGCGGCAACGCCGCGCGCAACTCGGCGCCCTGATCCGTACGCTGCGCGGCGGACTCGCCAGCCTGACGCGGGCCGCGGGCTGGCGTCTTGGCGAAAGCGCCACTGCCATCCAGCCCGTGATCGTCGGCGACAACATGGCGGCACTGGCACTGTCCGCGGCGCTGGAGGCCGACGGCATCCGCGTCGGCGCGATCCGGCCGCCCACCGTGCCCGCCGGCACGGCGCGCCTGCGCATCACCTTGTCGGCCTCGCATACCCAGGCCGATGTCGAGCGCTTGCTGGCCAGCCTCGGCAGCGTGATACCGCGGAGGGATGCATGACGAGCCGGCGCGGCCCCATCGCCTGCTTCGTCACTGGCACCGACACCGGCGTCGGCAAGACCCACGCCAGCGCCACGCTGCTGCATGCGCTGCGCGCCGCCGGCCATCGCGCGGTCGGCATGAAGCCGGTGGCGAGCGGCAGCGAGTGGCGCGGCGACCACTGGCATAACGATGACGTGGCGCAACTGCGCGAGGCCAGTGCGGTCGATGTGCCGCAGGCACTCACCTGTCCCTTCCTGCTGCGCACGCCGGCCTCGCCGCACCTGGCTGCCGCCATCGAAGGCGCGCGCATCACGCGCGAGCCGATCCGCGCCGCTTTTGCCGCGCTGCAGGCGCAAGCCGACGCGGTGGTGGTGGAGGGCGTGGGCGGTTTTCGCGTGCCGCTCGACGGCGCACCGCGGGAAGAGGGCGGCTGGGATACGGCTGACCTCGCCGCGATGCTCGGCCTGCCGGTGCTGCTGGTGGTGGGCATCCGCCTGGGCTGCATCAGCCATGCGCTGCTGACGGCCGAAGCCGTGCGTGCCCGCGGCTTGCATCTGGCCGGCTGGATCGCCAACCGCATCGATCCCGCCATGGATCTCGCCGACGAAAACATCGACACCCTGCGCGGCGCGCTGGGCGTCCCTTGCCTCGGCACGCTGCCGTGGCAGAGCGCGCCGGCCGATGCCGCCAGCCAGCTCGCGCTGGCCCCTCTGCTGTCCGCCTGCCGCGCCGGCGCAACCGGCCCCGCGGCCTGACCGCGCCTCCTGCAGATACCGATACCGAAGCCACAATAAAACCGGAAACCAGAACGATCATGAGCACCACTACCCACGCTGACGACACCGTCGCCACCATCTCCGCCGACACCCTGCGCCAGACCGCGCGCCGCTTTGCCGAGCCTGCCGCCGGCGCCAAGCCGGGCGACTGGAGCGTCGCCGAGGTCGCCGCGCTGTACGCGCTGCCGTTCAACGACCTGATGTTCCGCGCGCAGCAGACGCACCGCGAGCATTTCGATGCCAACGCCGTGCAGCTGTCCACCCTGCTGTCGATCAAGACCGGCGGTTGCGAGGAGGATTGCGGCTACTGCTCGCAGAGCGCGCACCACGATGCCGGCGTGACCGCCAGCAAGCTGATGGCGCTGGAGGAAGTCCTGGAGGCGGCGCGCGCGGCCAAGGCCAATGGCGCTGGCCGTTTCTGCATGGGCGCGGCCTGGCGCAGCCCCAAGGAGCGCCATCTCGAACCCGTGATCGAGATGGTGAAGGAGGTCAAGGCGATGGGCCTGGAGACCTGCGTCACGCTCGGCATGCTGGAAGCCGAGCAGGCGCAGCGCCTGAAGGAAGCCGGCCTGGACTACTACAACCACAACCTCGATACCTCGCCCGAGTTCTATGGCGAGGTCATCACCACGCGCACCTACCAGGACCGGCTCGACACCATCGGCCATGTGCGCGAGGCCGGCATCAACGTCTGCAGCGGGGGCATCATCGGCATGGGTGAGTCGCGCGAGGCACGCGCCGGGCTGATCGCGCAGCTCGCCAACCTCGATCCGTATCCCGAGTCGGTGCCCATCAACAACCTGGTGGCGATCGAAGGCACGCCGCTGGCCGGCGTCGCGCCGATCGACCCGTTCGAGTTCGTCCGCACCATCGCGGTGGCGCGCATCACCATGCCGCGCGCCATGGTGCGCCTGTCCGCCGGCCGCCAGGCCATGGACGACGCCCTGCAGGCGCTGTGCTTCATGGCCGGCGCCAACTCGATCTTCTATGGCGACAAGCTGCTGACCACCGGCAACCCCCAGGCGGACCGCGATCGCGCACTGCTGGCCCGCCTGGATATCCGCACCGAGGGCTACGCAGGGTAAGCTAGCGGGG
>NZ_JARJLM010000177.1 GCF_029335485.1 Cupriavidus basilensis | reverse complement strand
ATGGCGGCTTCGTCGCGCGCCTCGCCGGCACGGCCGACGGCGGCCGGGATCAGGCCGGCCGCGGCATGCTCGGGATGGCGCAGCAGCCAGGCACGGCCTGCTTCGCGCAGCGACTTGAGCCGCGCCAGCGCGCGTGCCGCCGGCGCCGCCAGCTCGATCGCGCCGAAAGGCGTCGCCAGCGGCAGCCCCTCGGTAGGCGCGCGGCGCACGGTACCGAGCACGCCGGGCAGTACCTTCAGGCCGAAACGCGCAGCCACATAGGCGTCGTTGCTGACCGAGCCCTCGCTGGCGGCGGCATTGAACAGCGGCACCACAAGTTCCTCCGGCAGCAAGGACGCCATCATGCCATCGAGCGAGCACCAACTGGTGGCTTTGCGCACGGCCTGCCAGGCGGCGATCAGCGCCTGGGCATCGCGCTGGCGGATCGCCACCATCGCCTCCGCGAGGATGCCGTTCTTTTTGGCGCGCGAGCGGTCGAACCCCATCTCGCTGGCAAGCTGTTGCACGTCGCCGGCCTTGGCCTGGTCATAGCGGCGCAACTGCCATTCGTTCTGCGCCAGCCATTCCTCGCGCTGGCCCTCGTCCCAGCGCTCGACCGCGGCCAGATCCAGCGGGGCCAGCGCCAGCGGGCCGGCCGCTGCGGCGCGCTTCTTGCGCAGCCAGGGCGGATCGGCCAGCACGGCTGGCAGGTCTTCCATGGCGGCAGCCTCGGCAGGCTGCGCCAGGCGGGCTTGCAACTGCCGCAGCAGGTCGCCCTCGCCCGGGCTCAGCCACGGCAGCACGCGCTCGGCCTGCGCCGGATGCGCCTGCAGCAGCGCCGTCAGGCTGGCCGCGTAGAGGCTGGCATCCTTGCCGCCGGCAAGCGCCAGGCCAGGCAAGGCGGCGAGCGCCGCCAGCGGCCAGCGGCGCGTGGCCTCCTGGAAGCGCGCCATGGCAGGCTTGCTGCCGGCGGCCACGCGCCCCAACGCGGCAACGGCCCCGGGCAGGCCGATCGCCGCCAGGCCCTCGCCGGCCGCCTCGATGGCCGCGCCCGGCGCCAGGACCGGCAAGGCCTCGGCGCCGCGCTCGCGCAGCACGGTGGCCACCATGTCCTCCGCGCCCCAGAAATTGCTGCCCCAACCGTCCACCTTCTGGCGCTGGGCGACGGCCACTGCAGCGGGATCGGTCGCGGTCAGTTGCAGCCAGTGCAGCGACGCCGGCGCGGCGGGACCTTGCAGGCGCAGCGCGGTCTCGTTGCTGAGTGCCGGCAGGTCGGGCAGCAGCATGGCCATCGCCGGCTGGCGCGACGGCGGCAGCAGCGGCAGCGCCGCGCGGATCTTGTCCGCGCAGGCTTGCCACTGGGCTTGGCCGGCACGCGCCAGCAAGCCGCGGACCTGCCATTCGGCATCGCTGTGGATGCCGGCATAGCCGCCGCCGAGCGCCTCGCCGACATCGTCGTTCAGGCTTAGCCGGCGTTTGCGCGTATCGCGCTCCCAGCCCAGCTGCGCGCCCATGGTCTGCGCCGTCAGCAAGGCGTCCACGGCGCCTTCCAGGCCGATCCGGCCAGCCATGAAGGCAACGCCGGCGGCCCCCAGGCCGTCGTCGTCGCGGAAATACTGGGAAGACAGCTTGACGACGATCGCCATCAGCACCGCGTCGGACTCGGGCGAGCCCTCCATGCGGCGGCTTTCGACACGCTGCCATGCCTCGGCATAGGCGGCCTGCCAGTGGGCGGCGCTGCCTTCGATATCCGGCTTGAGATGCTTCAGCAAGGCTGCGCGCAGGCGCACCCAGGCGCGCATCGGCTCCAGGGGCTCGGCGGGCGCGTCGCCGGGATGGCGCCGGCTGGGCAGCGCCAGGTCCTGCATCGCCTTCGGCATCAGCACGGCAGCGCCTTGCTCCAGCCAGGGTGGCGTATCGCCGCGCACGGGCGGTACGCCGGCTGCGGGG
>NZ_JARJLM010000176.1 GCF_029335485.1 Cupriavidus basilensis | reverse complement strand
GTGCGCAGCCTGGCCCAGCGCAGCGCCACCGCCGCCAAGGAGATCAAGGCGCTGATCGGCAATTCCGCGCAGCGCGTGGACGACGGCGCGGCACTGGTGGAAACCGCGGGCCAGGCCATGGATGAGATCGTGGAAGCCGTCAAACGCGTCACCGACCTGATGGGCGAAATGCGGGCCGCCACCGAGGAACAGACCGGCGGCATCGAGCAGGTCAACCAGGCCGTCACGCAGATGGACCAGATGGCGCAGCAGAACGCCGCGCTGGTGGAACAGGCAGCAGCGGCAGCGGCTTCGCTCGAGGACCAGGCAGACGCGCTGCACCGCGCGGTCGGCACGTTCCGGCTGGCAGGCGCCTGAGGCCGGCACGGTGCAGTGAAGAGCCGTAGTTGGCGCAGGCCTAGGCTCTTCGCGCTAACATTGGCCACCTCCCCAGCACCGGCCAGGATGAACCATGCCTTCCAATCATCGAATTGCGTCCGGCCGCGCCACGCTGGCTGCGGAAGTCGTCGGCAGTGGCGATCCTGTCGTCTTTCTGCACGCCAGCGTCTGCGATAGCCGCATGTGGCGCGCGCAACTGGATGGCGTCGGCGCTAACCATAAGGCCATCGCCTACGATCGGCGGGGCTTTGGCAAGACCCGCGCGGAAAAGGAGGACTTTTCTGCCGTCGCCGACCTGATGGCGGTGATTGACGCCACGGCGAACGGCACGCCTGCGATCCTTGTTGGATGCTCGCAGGGTGGGCGAATCGCGCTCGACGCGGCGCTTTGGCATCCATCCTGTGTCCGTGCCCTGGTTCTCATTGCGCCCACCGTGAGCGGCGCGCCCGAGGCGATCTATCCGCCTGAAATCAAGGGCCTGCTGGCCCGGCTGAAGGAAGCCGAAGCGGCCGGCGATCTGGATCAGGTGAACGCGATTAAAGCTCGCCTTTGGCTAGACGGTCCACTGGAGCCCGAGGGTCGTGTCGTGGGTCAGGCTCGCCGGCTGTTCCTCGACATGAACGCCATTGCGCTCCGCTCGCCGCCGACCGGGTCGGACCTTGATGTCGCGCCCGCCTTCCATCGTTTGGGCGAGATATCGGTGCCATCGCTTGTGATTTGGGGTGACCTCGACTTTCCCCACATTCAAGAACGATCTCGTCATATTGCAACTGTGATGTCGAACGGGTCGGGCCATGCGTTGACCGGCGCCGCCCATCTGCCGAGCCTGGAGCAACCGGCGGACATCACGGGCCTGCTCGCGGGGTTCATCGATCGCTGCCCTGGCCGCCAGGGATAGGTCGGTCGGGACTGGGGCGCTGACCTTCACGCCTCGCCAGGGTGACCGTCCGCGATGGGTCGCCCAGAAACTCTCGCACTCTCCCAAAACAAGATGCAAATTCCTCTTGTAATGAGATTAATTCCCATTTACCATAGCTTCACTGTCTGACGCGCGGCAAGCAGAACAAGCACGGCGCCAGACACCGGAACACGGCAATACCAGCAAGGCCAGCGGCAGGTCCGCGGCAACCAGGAATTTGCGGTGTCGCAATGCGGCATCCATCACCGTCTTTTGTGGGGACCGCTCCGTACCGCGGAGCGTTTGGCAGTAGCCAGTCACCGGAGGATCGGGAAAGCAACCAGACCCCGCTTTCCCGATCGCCTCTTCGGCCGACAAGCCAAGCCATTTTTTTATTCCGCGAGTCGTGCCAGCACGGCTTGCATCAGCGGGCGGCCTTCCGGCCTGGAAGCCGCCCGCTGCATTCCTGCGGCCCGGAAAGCAGACGTCCGCGCGAAGCGTGTGGGCGGCGCGGCCGGCCGGAGCACCGTCATTTCCGATCGATGCGCCCTGCCCGGGCGCCAAGCCGTAGCATGCTGATGCCTTCCGACAGTACCGATCCCATTGACCTCAAGCGCGCCGGACTCAAGGCAACCTCGCCACGCGTGCGCGTGCTGGAAGTCTTCCGTGCCAGCCAGCGGCGGCACCTGAGCGCCGAAGATGTCTACCGTGCCCTGCTGACGCAGGAAGTGGATGCCGGCCTGTCCACCATCTACCGCGTGCTCAACCAACTGGTGCAAGCCAACATCCTGCTGCGGCACAGCTTCGAATCGGACCATGCCGTGTTCGAGCTGAACGAGGGCGGCCACCACGACCACCTGATCTGCGTGTCCTGCGGTCGCGTGGAAGAATTCCGCGACGAAGCCATCGAGGCGCGCCAGCGCGAAGTGGCCACCGCCAACGCCTTCGTGCTGCGCGAACACATGCTTGTCCTGTACGGCCTTTGCCCGGCATGCCGGGCCGACAAGGCAATCAACTAAACCGGCCATCGGTTCCCCTGCCTGCTCTCCCGGAACCTCGGCCTTGCCCGGCCCCGCTCGCCGCGGATGCCGGTGCGCAACCGGAGTCCGTCATGCCGCGACAGATCAAACCCCTGCCTGAACTCAAGCGCCTGCTGAGCACCTGGCTGCGCGAGCAGCCCGGATGCCAGGATTGCCAGTTGCGGGCCGTGTGCGTGCACCGGCCCGACCATACCGGCTGCAACTGGAGCGCCGAGGTGGATTTTCCTGAGCGCAGCGAGGAGGAGGCGGTCGGGAGTTTGCCGCTGGCCCGCCGGGTGGTTGTGATGGTCAGGGAGCAGTTTAATGTGGAGGGGCTGGTTGCGGCGGGGCCGCTGGGGTGACAGTGACCGTGGGGGAGAAAACACACCCCCGGCGCGGGCAGTGCCACACCGGCCACATCCGGCTAAAATCCGCCCTTGCCCGCGCGCAGCGCGGCCCACAGACCGCCTCCGCGCCTACCTCATGCCCATCCCCTCCGTTCCACGCCGCGCGCTCCTGGCCGTCGCCCTCTGCCTCGGCGCCACAGCCGCATGGGCCGAGACCGATGTCCAGGCCACGGCCCCCGCCAGCAACTGGAAGATCTCCGCCGGCCCCGGCGTCTACGTCGCGCCGAACTTCCCCGGCTCCCGGAAGTCGCTGGTCTACCCGATCCCCTACCAGGACATCGACTACGGCGGCCGTTTCTTCTCGCGTGGCTTCGATTTCCTTGGGGTCTACGCCGTCAACAACGATATCTGGCAGGTCGGCGCGGATTTCCAGCTCGACCCGACCTGGCGCAGGAGCAAGGACGACCACCGGCTGACAGGCCTGGGCGATGTCAATATGACGGTGCGGGCGCGGGCGTTCGCGCAGGCGCAGGTGTCGTTCGTGACCTTCTCGGCGGATGTGGCGCAGGATATCGGCGGCCAGGGGCAGGGCCTGATCGCCAACGGCGATGTGCTGTTCAGCCTGCCCGCGGGCAAGTGGCTGTTCACATTGGGGCCGGGGGTGACGTGGACCAACGGCAAGTACATGCAGACCTTCTTTGGCGTCACGGCGGACCAGAGCGCCCGCTCGGGCCTGCCGACGCATGCCGTGCAGGCTGGCCTGCGCGAATGGCACGCGAACGGCATCGTCACCTACGAGATCTCGCGCAACTGGTCGGCGCTGGCCTCGGTGACCTTTGCCCGCCTGCAGGGCGACGCTGCCAGCAGCCCGATCACCGAGCGGCGCCAGCAGTGGACCACCATGGGGGCGTTGACCTACCGCTTCCGCTAGGAGCGCGCCTGGCGCAAGCACAAGGCACCAGGCGCCGCACCCGTCCTCAGGGCCGGCCCGGCCTGGGCGCTGGCGCGGTCCCGGTTGGGGTCGGCGCGGCGGGCCGCAGCACCAGCCAGACCGCCATGCCGATCAGCGCCCCGCCGGCGGCATGCGCCCACGAAAGCTGCTCGCCGAGGAAGAGCGCGCCCCATACGATGCCGAACGGCGGAATCAGGAACGTCACGGTCAGCGAGCGCACCGGGCCCAGGTCCGCGATCAGCCGGTAGTACAGGATGTAAGCGATGGCCGTGCAAAGCATGCCCACCGCCAGCATCGCCATCCAGACACCGGGTCCGGCAGCCGGCAGCGTGTTCTCGCGCGCCAGTGCGACCGCGCAGAACGGCAGCAGGAACAGCGTGGCGCCAAACATGCTGCCGGCCGCCACCAGGCGGCTGTCCAGCCCGCCCTGCGCGGTAATCCAGCGCCGCGCCAGAAAGCCAGCGAGGCCATAGCAGGCCGTGGCCACCAGGCAGGCCCCGGCGCCGAGCAGCACCTGCGGCGAAAACGCCACCGGCCCGGTGCGGGTCAGCACCGCCACACCCGCGACGCCAAGCACCACGCCGCCAGCCTTGGCCAGCGTCAGCCGCTCGCCGAAGCACAGCGCGCCGATCAGCACGCCCATCAGTGGCGTCATCGCATTGAACACCGCGGAGTAGCCAGCCGGCAGCCACAGCGCCGCAAACGAGTACATGGCAAAGGGGATGCCCGAGTTGATCACGCCCAGTGCCATGACCTGCCGCCATTTACCCCGCATATCCCAGCGCACGCGCATCAGCGCCAGGCAGCCGGCCAGCGTCGCGGCGCCGATCAGCACGCGCAGGAATGCCGTGGCAAACGGCCCAAGTACCGGCGCGCCGATCCGCAGGAACAGGAAGCTGGCGCCCCAGATGGCGGCAAGACTAAGCAAGCGGATCAGATCGGTGGGTCTCATGGCGGCGGGGGCGGAAAGGCACAAGATGCGGCAAAGGCGAGTGCCCGGATTAGACCCCGGCTCGGGAAGGGCCGCAAGCTGGTTTCGGACATATCCCTGGCCTGTGGCTATGCCTCAACGTACCCACCGGTCACTTGGCGTTGCGTGATGGCAATGTGCTCGCCCCACTTAAGGAGGGGGTGGTACATGAGGCGCGTGACAATCCGTATTGAATTATTTTAAAATCTGATCTGCGCCAGAGTTAATTGACCCCTCCGACGCATTCCCGACAAGCCGCCACTCACGTGGTGGCTTCTTTTTTTGCGGCGCGCAAAGCACAACTATAAAACAGCGTCAACCGCAATGGGAGATGCCGCGTTTGCAGCGACATGAAACGACAGTTCCTTGGCTTGCTCGCCCGTATCTACGTCCTTCAATTCGCCGTCGAGGTGCCGGCCACGGTGGCCATGCTCGCCGAGATGTTGATGGAATACGGCTTCCAGGTGGATATTGGGTCCGTCCGCCCCTTGCTGCGCGCCTTGCAGATGGAAGGCTACATTGAAAGCGTGCTGCGCGACGGCATCGGCCGTGTCTACCTGATCACGGAACGCGGACGGGAAGAACTGCGCAACAGCCGCAGCCACGTTGACGACCTGTATCGCCGGCTGCACTCGCGCAACGATTCTTCCGAAACCTCCCACGGCTGATCGCCCGCGGCGCGGCCGACACGCCGGCCGCCATCGCTCATGCCCCGGTGCACGTCCGCGCAGCCCGGCCGTGCACGCTGCCCCGCCAGCGCCATTCCCGCCACGCCATCCCCGAACAGCGCATGCAATGTGCCCCCCGGCACGGGCAGCCGAGCCGCAACACTTCATGCGGCGAATAGCGTACCCGTTTCTGCGTGGACCAACATGCTTCGCATCAATGGCAGGGCCCGGAGAGGCAGTGCGCTGTGACGCCACCTGCCCGAGCCTGCCGGCTGACGCGGGGCCAGCCTTGCTGGCTTACTTCTTCTCAGCCTTGCCTTCGTACCGCTTGCTCCACTCGGCCAGGATGCGGTCGCGATTGGTGCTGGCCCAGTTGAAATCGTTCTTGATCAGGCGCTTCTCGTAATCGGCCGGCAGCAGGGCATCCGGCTTGGCGATGCCCGGGATGGCCAGCACCGCGAAGTTCTTCTCGTACAGCGCCATGGCTTCATGGGAGGCGGAGAAATCCGCCAGCCTGCGCGCCGCTTCCAGATTCCTGGTGCCCTTGACGATGGCAGTCGCCTCGATGTCCCAGCCCAGCCCTTCGGACGGCAGCACGATGTCGATCGGCGCGCCTTCCTTCTTGGACTTCATGGCACGGTACTCGAACGCGATGCCGATCGGGAATTCGCCCTGCGCCGCCATCTTGCAAGGCTTGGAGCCCGAGTGCGTATACAGGCCGATATTCTTGTGCAGGGCATCCATATAGGACCAGCCCTTCTGCTCGCCCATCATCTGCAGCCAGGCGCTTACGTCCAGGTAGCCGGTGCCGGACGAAGCCGGATGCGGCATGACGATCTTGCCGGCGTAGACCGGCTTGGTCAGGTCGGCCCAGGAGGCCGGCTTGGGCAAACCCTGCTTCTGCGCCTCGATGGTGTTGAAGCAGATCGCCGCGCCCCACACGTCCATGCCGACCCAGGCCGGCGGGTTGGCGGCGCTGCGGTATTGCGCATCCACCGCGGCCAGGTTCTTCGGCGCGTACGGCTGCAGCATGCCTTCCTTGTCGAGGATCGCGAGGCTCGAGCCGGCCAGGCCCCACACCACGTCGGCGCGCGGCGCGGCCTTCTCCGCCAGCAGCTTGGCGGTCACGATGCCGGTGGAGTCGCGCACCCACTTGATCTCGATATCCGGGTTGGCCTTTTCGAAGGCGGCTTTGTAGGCGGCGATCTGGTCGGCTTCGAGCGCGGTGTAGACCGTCAGCACGGTGTTGGCATGGGCTGCGCCGGCCAGCAGCGCGAAGGCGGCCACGGCAGTGGCGGTACGGAACAGGTAAGGCATGGTTTCTCCTTGGGAAGCGTGTCTTGATGTCGGGCGAATATCGGGGCAGGTGTCAGCCTTGCGGGGCGCGCCAGGCTTGCGTGCGGCCCAGCCAGCCGCGCGCGGCGCCCAGCAGCAGCAGGCAGGCCAGCGCCGAGGTCAGCAGGATCAGCGTGGACATGGCCGCGGCAGGCGCGGTATCGCCGGCGTCGTCCATGTTCAGCACGGAGATCGCGGCCAGCACGGTGTCGGGGCTGTAGAGGAAAACCACCGCGGACACCGTGGTCATGGCCGAGACGAACAGGTAGCGGAAGATATCGATCAGTGCCGGCAGGCAGATGGGCACCGTCACGCGCCAGCAGGTGACCAGCGGCGCCACGCCCAGCGACAGCGCGGCGGCTTCGAATTCGGCATCGAGCTGGCGCAGCGCGGCGGCGGCGGTGAGATGGCCGGTGGTGTAGAAGTGCGCCACATTGCAGAGCACCAGCAAGGTCATGGTGCCGTACAAGGTGTGCAGCGGATTGGACGGCGCGTTGAAGAAGAATACGTAGCCCAGCCCGAGCACCAGCCCTGGTACCGCCATTGGCAGCACAAAACCTGCCCGCAGCACGCCGTGCAGCCAGGCCGGCCCGCGCGTGCGCTCGGTCAGCCAGGCGCCGAAAAAGATCGCCAGCGTGCCGGCCAGCGCGGTGAAGGCCGCCATGCGCAGGCTGTTGCGGTAGGCCAGCCAGCCGCCGCCGTCCATATTGTCGAAGTCGTAATGGGCCAGCGTGAGTTCCAGGTTGTACGGCCAGAGCCTGACCAGGGAAGCGCCCACCGCCGCGGCCAGCACGGTCAGCAAGGCGGCGCCGATCGCCAGCACCACCAGCGTGCAGAACGCATCGCGCAGCGGATCGCGGCCCGGCACGTACACCTGCGAGCGGCTCGACATCTGTGCGCGCTGGCGCCGCTGCATGGCGATATCCACGCCGAAGGTCAGCAAGGCCGGCAACAGCAGCAGCATGCCGATCAGGGCGCCGCGCGCGAACTGCTGCTGTCCGACCACTGCCTTGTAGGCCTCCAGTGCCAGCACCGGATAGCCGCCCCCCACCACCTTGGGCACACCGAAATCCGTCACCACCAGCGTGAGCACCAGGCAGGCCGCGCCGAACAGGCCGTGGCGGGCACCCGGCAGCGTCACCGTCAGGAAGGTGCGCCACGGCGAGGCACCCATCGCGCGCGCCGCCTCGTACAGGCGCGCGTCGGCCAGCGACAGCGCGGCCATCAGCACCATCAGCGCGTGCGGAAAGGTGTAGAAGGTCTCGCCCAGCACAATGCCCCAGAAGCCATAGATGCCGCCCGCGCCAAAAGCGCCCTTGAATATGCCCTGGTTGCCGAACAGGTAGACCAGCGCGATACCGGGCAGCAGCGAAGGCGCGAACAGCGGCAGCAGGGCAATGCCCCGCCATAGCGGCTTGAGCGCGATACGGGAGCGCTGCAGCGCATAGGCAAAGCCGAATGCCAGCGGCACGACCAGTGCGGCCACGGTCAGCGAGACCGCCAGGCTGCGCCCCAGCAAGGGTACGAAGTTGGGATTGGCGGCCAGCTCGGCCACGCGCGCAGGCAAGGCCCAGTGTCCGGCATCGTCGAACCAGGCTTGTCCGAACAATGCCAGCAGCGGCAGCACCAGCGCCACCGCCAGCCCGGCCAGCCAGAGCCATTTCATCGCGGCCGGCGTGCCATGGGCGATCCGCTCCGGCAGGCTGGCGCCGCCGCGCGCGAAGCGCCCCCCATCGGCGGCGCGGCCGGCCTGCGCCACTGCCGCCACCGCAGGCTGCACGCGCCTCATGCGAACACCTGCAGGGCCTGGCTGGGCAGCGACACCCAGAACTTGTGGCTGCCCGGCGCCGGCAGCAGGTGGCGCTCCTCGCGCAGCACGTCGGCGAACAGCGTCTGCCCCGGCAGGCGGTCGGCCTCCAGCAAAAGCCGGTAGCGGCTGCCCAGGTAGGTCTGATCGACAATGCGCGCCAGCAGGCGGTTGGGCTCGCCTTCGGCCGGATGCAGCCTGACCGCCTCGGGACGGCAGCACAGCCTTGCCGCACCCCCGGCATTGCCGGCGGCCGTGCCGGCACGAGCGGGCGATACCGCCAGTTCCAGTTCGCCCACGGTAAAGGTCTCGCGTCCGCTCAGGCGGCCCGCCAGCCAGTTGGCCTGCCCGATGAACTCGGCGACGAAGGCCGAGGCCGGGCGTTCGTAGATCTCGCCGGGCGTGCCGGTCTGGGCAATGCGTCCGCCCTCCATCACCGCGATGCGGTCGGCCATCGCCATGGCTTCTTCCTGGTCGTGCGTGACCATCACCGTGGTGACATTCAGGCGACGCTGCAGCTGGCGCAGTTCCAGCCGCAGGTGCTCGCGCACCCGCGCATCGAGCGCCGACATGGGCTCGTCCAACAGCAGCAGCGAAGGGGCCGGCGCCAGCGCGCGCGCCAGCGCCACGCGCTGCTGCTGCCCGCCGGAGAGCTGCCCGGGATACTTGCGCTCGCTGCCGGTGAGCCCGACCAGCGCCAGCATTTCGCCGATGCGCGCCTCGCGATGGGCGCGTCCCATGCCGCGGCCCTGCAGGCCGTAGGCCACGTTCTGTGCCACCGACAGGTTCGGGAACAGCGCGTACGACTGGAACAGGATGCCGTAGTCGCGCGATTGCGGCGGCAGGCCGGTCAGCTCGCGCCCACCGGCATGGATGCGCCCGCCATCCTCGCGCTCGAGCCCGGCGATAATGCGCAGCAAAGTGGTCTTGCCGCAACCCGAAGGGCCCAGCAGGCACAGCAGTTCGCCCTGCGCCACCGACAGCGACACGCCGTCCAGCGCCTGGAAGCCGCCGGCTCCCCCAAACCGCTTGCTGACCTGCTCCACCGCCAGGAACGGACGACCCGACGCGGCCTCGACTGCTTGCATGAACAACCCTTTATGCCACCATGACAGCCGGCAGCATAGAGACCGCGCATGCCAGCAGTGTGGCAGTTGGGCAAAGATTCCCGATGCAGGTATAGGCGGTTTTGGGAATAGCCGGGCGGGGCTTGGCCCGCGCTGCTCCGGCGGCTGGCGGCTGGCGGCTAGCGGCCGGCTGCCAGCACCGGGGCCGCGGCGTGCATGATCGCCTCCCCGCCTGCCGCGCAGATCTCCATCAGCCCGCTCAGGGGCACCGCCTGGCAAAACAGGTAGCCCTGCACCGCGTCGCAGCCATGCTCGCGCAGGAAGGCGAACTGCCCCGGCGATTCCACGCCCTCGGCGACCACCTGCAGGTGCAACTGGTGCCCAAGGGTAATGATGGCGGCGGCCACCGCCTGGTCATGCTCATCGTGCGCCACATCATCGACAAAGGATTTGTCTATCTTCAGCTTGTCGATCGGCAGCCGCGTCAGGTAGCTCAGCCCGGAGTAGCCGGTGCCGAAATCGTCGATCGACAGGCCCACGCCCAGCGCGCGCACGCGCTCGAAGGTGTCGATGGTCTTGCTGCCGCCCTCGATCAGGATGCCTTCCGTGACCTCGATGGTCAGGCTCCCCGCCGGCAGGCCGGCCGCCGTCAGGCACTGCTTGACCATGGCGGGGAAGCCCGCCTGCCGCAACTGCAGCGGCGAGATATTGACCGCCACCTCCAGTTCGAGCCCAAGCTCGGCGCGCAATTGCTGGATCTCGCGGCAGGCCGTGGCCAGGATCCATTCGCCCAGCGGCATGATCAGCCCGCTCTGTTCGGCAATCGGGATGAACTCGGCCGGCGGGATCACGCCGCGCTCGGGCGTGTTCCAGTGAATCAACGCTTCCACGCCGACGATGCGCAAGCTGGCGGCATCGACGATCGGCTGGTAGCGCAGCTTGAATGCCTGTGCGGCAAGCGCGCGGCGCAGCAGGCCCTCGATGGTGAATCTCGCCATCGACGCCTCGGCCATCTCGCTGGAAAAGCGGCTGAGCTGCGCGCCGCCGCGGCGCTTGGCCGCGTACATGGCCGCATCGGCGTTCTTGAGCAGGTCGGCAAGGTTGTCGCCGTCGTCGGGGCAGATCGCCATGCCGATCGACGGCGTCACGCGCAGTCGCTGGCTGCCCAGTTGCAGGTCTTCGGACAAGCGCTCCAGGATCTTGGCGGCGACCAGTTCGGCCTCGCTGTCCTGGCTCACCGCGTCGAGCACCACCACGAACTCGTCGCCGCCCATGCGGGCCACCATGTCGGCATGGCGCACGGCCGCCTTGAGGCGGTCCGCCACGATGCGCAGCACCTCATCGCCCATATGGTGGCCGAGCGATTCGTTGATGCGCTTGAACTGGTCGAGATCGAGCAGCAGCAGCGCGATGCGCTCACCCTTGCGCAGCGCACGCTGCAACACCAGCTCCGTGCGTGCGTGGAGCTGGGCGCGGTTGGGCAGGCCGGTGAGCGCATCGTGATGGGCCAGGTGCCGGATGTACTCGTCGGCGCGCTTGCGCTCGGTCAGGTCATGCGCGATGGCGAGATAGCCCCCCGCGTCGGAGGCCGGCATGCCATCGGCAACGGCAGCCCCCATGCCCGGCGCCGCTGCATCGGCGCCGGCTGCGGCACGCGCAGCGGGCAGCGCGGTCAGGGTCAGCTGCACCGGCAGGCCCGAGCCGCCCTTGCGGACGTAGGTCCACTCCTGCTCGTCAGCCAGCCCCAGGCGTGCCTTGCCGATCACTGCCGGCAGCCCCGGCGCGACCGGCTCGCCCAGCTCGCTGGTCAGCGCCACGGCGCGGGCCGCGACTTCCCTGGGGTCGAGGAAATCGAGATAGCGCATGCGCCCGGCCACCTCGCTGGCCTGGTACCAGAGCATGCGCTGGCCAGCGCGGTTGATATCGGTCACGATCCCGTCGCGGTCGAAAGTGATGACGCACAGCGCGGTATGGTCGAGCACGCGCGCGCTGCGCCCGGCCGCCTCTGTCGCGGCAAGCTCGGCGCGGCGGACGGCACTCAGGTCGGTCACCACCCACAGCACCCGGCCGGGGCCGGCGGCAGGCACTGGCGTCGCCACCACGCGCACGGGGAAGAACGTGCCGTCGGCCTTGCAGGCACGGGTTTCGACCCGCCGTTCCGGCCCCGTCGCGACCAGGGTGGCAGCGTCGGGCAGCAAGGTGGCGATGGCCGTGCCGGCGAACTGGTCGGGCGCCCTGCCGAACAGTGCCGAGGCGGCGGCACCGGCGATCTGGATCCCGCCATCGGCGCCGCATACCAGGAAGGCATCGCTGGCGCTGGCCAGGCCCGCGCGCTGCAAGGCACCATCGGTCTGCCGGGCATGCCGGACCCGTGCCGCGAGCCGCCAGGCCTGGCGCCGCTGGCGGGCCAGCACCAGCGCCAGCCACGCCAGCAGCCCCGTGCCCACCGCGCCGGCCAGCAGCGCCAGCGCGGCACGCCGCGGGCGATGGGCCGCTTCGAAGGACAGCGTGCTGGCGGCATGCAGCGTCCAGACACGGCCGCCGAACCACAGTTCTCTCTCCGCCCTCAGCAACGGCGCGCGCGCCGGGCCGGGCGCCGCATCCGCCGGCTCGGCATCACCGGCCAGCAAAGCACCGGGCCGCGCGTCGCGTCCGTCGTAGAGCGTCAGCGACGCGGCGCCAGCCGCCGGCAGGCTCACGCTGCGCAGCACGTCTTCCAGCCGCAGGGAGGTATAGACATAGCCGGTCACGGCCTGTTGGCGCTGGACCAGGGTATTCAGCGGCAAGCCGTTGGCGTAGACCGGCAGGTACAGCACGACGCCCTGCTGGGACGCCTGCGCTTCGCTCTCGCTGGTCAGCTGGAGGGCGCTGGTGACCCGCGCCTCGCCAGTGTCGCGGGCAGCCTCGGCCGCGGCCCGCCGGGCGGGGTCCGTGAGGATATCGAAGCCAGGCACGCGCGCGATGCGGCCGGCGAACGGCTCCACGTACACGATGGGGGCGTACAGCTCGCGCTGGCCGCGCGGGTAGACCTCGAAGGCCGGCAGGCCCTCGCGGTGCATCGATTCGACCAGCCGGTCGATGTCCCCGCGCGGAGTCAGGCGCACATAGCCGATGGCATTGGTGCCGGGCGGCAGGTCGTCCAGTTGCGTGGTGTACAGGTAGTTGCGCCACTGCGCGCGGGTAGCCCCGGGGTCGGCTGCGAACAGGCCGGAGGTCCCGCGCAGCAATTGTTCGTTGTCCTGCAGGCGGGATTGCAGCGCGGTAAAGACCGGCGAAAACAAGGCCTCGAACTCGTCGTGCGCCGCCTGCCGCTCCAGCCCGCGCAGGCTATGCCAGGCGCCGCCCGTGGCGAGAACGCCGGCGGCGGCGACCAGCAACGACAGCAAACCGGGCGAAAGTGAGGGCAGTTTCATGAATAAGGGGTGCGGATAGGAGCCCTCGATGGCCGCGCCCCGCCTCCGCAGGGCCAGAAGGCACTATACCGCGCCAGCAATGGCTCGCCCAGTCCCGATGCCGGTGCGTAACGTACGGCGCCACACGAAACCGCACGCCGCCGCCGGACTCGCGCGGGGCACGCGGTTGTGGTAGGGTTGGCGCACCCGCAAGCCAGCCGGAGCCCGATTCCGGCTGCGACGCGGGTCGGCCGCCCAGATGGCGCGCGCCATCCCCGACACCGCCGGCCGCATGCCCCACGTTTCGCTTTCCCTGAAGGCGCGTCTTGCGCTGATTAGCACCCTGCTCGCCGCCGCCCTTGGTACCGGCATCGTGCTGGCGTCCCTGTATTGCGCCCACGACGACCTGCTCGCCGCGCTGCAGGACCAGCAGGATTCCATCGTCAAGCTCGCCGCCAGCCAGCTCGACACGGCGATGAACGACCGCATCACCCTGCTGTCCCATATCGCTCCGCAACTGGAGGGACAACTGGGGCGCCCCGCCGCCGATCTGCGCCGCCTGCTCGAGAGCCGGATCCCTGTACCCGGCAGCTTCAATGCGTTCATGCTGGCCGACGCCCATGGCCGGATGCTGGCGCCGGACGGCACGCCGGTGAATATCGCCGACCGCGACTATTTCCGCGAAGCCGCTCGCACCCTGGGGCCGGTGATCACGCCGCCCATCCGCGCCCGCACCAATGGCGCCATCGGCGTACTGGTCGTGGTGCCGATCGTCTCCGCACAGCGCGAATTCCTTGGCCTGCTGGGCGGCTGGCTCAACCTGACGAGCGCCAACTTCCTGGTGGAAATCACCCATAACCGGCTCGGCACCACGGGCTTCTACTGCCTGGTATCGGCGGGGCGCGCGCCGGTCTATGTGCGGCACCCCGATCCGGCCCGGGTAGACCAGCCAGCGCACGCGCAGGGCGATACCTGCGGCGTCGAGGGTCATGGGGGGCTGTTCGAGTTCCTGGCGCCGGGCCGGCCGCTGATCTCGCGCTACCTGATGGAGAGCACCGGCTGGGAACTGGTGGCCGTGCTGCCAGCGCAGGAGGCTTTCGCGCCGTTGCGCGCCATGCAGCAGCGCTTCGTGCTGCTTGCGCTGCTGTCGCTGGCGGCAGTGGCCTTGCTGATCTGGCTGACCGTGCGAAGCCTGCTGGCGCCGCTGACGCGGCTGCACCAGGTAGTACGCGAAAGCGCGTGCGACCTTGCCGCCTATGAACGGCTGCCAGCACAGCAGGACGACGAGATCGGCGACCTCGCGCGCGCCTTCGGGCAGTTGATGCGGGATGTGAACGAGCGGCGCGAACAGCTCGATCTCAGCGAGCGCCAGCTACGCGCGGTCACCGATACGCTGCCGGCGCTGCTCGCCTTTATCGGCCCCGACGAGCGCTACGCCTTCAACAACCTGGCCTACGAGCGCACCTTCGGCATTCCCGTTCGGGAGCTGCACGGCAAGACCGTGCGCGAGGTGATCGGCGAAACGCGCTACGCGCGCGTCCGGCCGTTCCTGCAGAAGGCCCTGGCGGGTACCGCCGTGACGTTCGAACTCGAGGAGAGCGATCCCGAATACCGCTGCATGGAGACCAATCTCCGCCCCGAATGGAGTGCCGACGGCAGCCACGTGGAGGGCGTGCACGTGCATGTGCAGGACGTGACCCAGCGCAAGCTGGAAACCCTGCGGCTGTCGCGCATCTCGCGGCTGGACCACCTGACCCAGCTGCTTAACCGCAGCGCCTTCGAATCGCTGCTGCAGACAGCCATGAAGCGCAGCCGCGACGACGATCGCCTGATGGCGCTGCTTTACCTGGACATGGACCGGTTCAAGGCCGTCAACGACTACCACGGCCACATCACGGGCGACCTGCTGCTGCAGGCCTTCGGACGACGGCTGCAACGCTGCGTGCGCGAACGCGACGCGGTAGCGCGGCTGGGCGGAGACGAATTCGCAGTGGTGCTGGAAGAGATCGGCAGCGCGGCCAATGCGCAGCGCATCGCGCAAGCCATCCTGGAATCGGTAAGCCGGCGCTTTTTCATCGACGGCGTGTTTGCCGATGTCGATGTGAGCATCGGCGTGGCGCTCTACCGGGGGGCGCCGATGCCGGACCAGGAGTTGATGCGGCAGGCCGATACCTTGCTGTATCGCGCCAAGGCGGCAGGGCGGGGG
>NZ_JARJLM010000175.1 GCF_029335485.1 Cupriavidus basilensis | reverse complement strand
AACCGGCGCATGACGCAGGTGCTCGACGAGCTGGAATTCCATCCGGAGGTCGGCGTGCTCGTGCTGACCGGCGAAGGCACCGCGTGGACGGCCGGCATGGATCTTCAGGAATATTTCCGCGACACTGAAGCGCATGGCCTGAAGGGCACGCGCAAGGCACAGCGCGAGAGCTACGGCTGGTGGCGGCGCCTGCGCTGGTACCAGAAGCCTACCATCGCGATGATCAACGGCTGGTGCTTCGGTGGCGGCTACGGTCCGCTGTTCGCGTGCGATCTGGCGTTCTGCTCCGAGGAAGCGCACTTCGGCCTGTCCGAGATCAACTGGGGCATTCTGCCGGGCGGGGG
>NZ_JARJLM010000174.1 GCF_029335485.1 Cupriavidus basilensis | reverse complement strand
GGTCCGGCACGCCTCAGGCAAAGGCCTGCAGCGCTCCCTTCATCTTCTTCATCGCCGCGGTCTCGATCTGGCGGATGCGTTCGGCGGAGACGCCGAATTCGTCAGCCAGCTCGTGCAGCGTGGAGCCGCCGGAGCCGTCGTCGTTGACCTTCAGCCAGCGCGCCTCGATGATGCGGCGGCTGCGGTCGTCGAGCTTGGTCAGTGCTTCTTCCAGGCCCTGGACCTGCATGCGGTCGTGGCGCTGGGCCTCGATCACGCGGGTTGGCTCGTTGTGGTTGTCGGCCAGGTAGGCGATCGGCGCGAATTCTTCCTCGCCATCGTCGACTTGTCCTTCGAGCGCCAGGTCGCCGCCCGACAGCCGGGTTTCCATCTCCATCACTTCTTCCGGCTTGACGTTGAGCTCGCGCGCAACCGCGTCGATCTGTTCCGGCGTGAAGGTGTGGGCACCCTGCTTGTGGCTGCGCAGGTTGAAGAACAGCTTGCGCTGGGCCTTGGTGGTCGCCACCTTGACCATGCGCCAGTTCTTCAGCACGTATTCATGGATCTCGGCCTTGATCCAGTGCATCGCATACGACACCAGCCGCACGCCCTGGTCCGGGTCGAAGCGCTTCACAGCCTTCATCAGGCCGATATTGCCTTCCTGGATCAGGTCCGCGTGGGGCAGGCCGTAGCCAAGGTACTGGCGGGCAATCGATACCACCAGGCGCAGGTGCGACAGCACCATGCGGCGCGCCGCGTCGACGGAGTCGTGCTCGCGCAACTCGCGTGCAAGCCGCTGCTCTTCCTCGGCGGTGAGCAGGGGAATGCGATGTACAGCCTGGATATAGCTATCGAGATTTCCCAGATTGCCCGGGAATGCCAGTGCAAACGTGCCGGCGCCTTGCGGCACCGCAGGCAGGCGGTTGGTCATTTGGGTTTGGTCAGCAGATAGGACTGCGTTCACTCAGTTGCTCCTTTCGCATCCGGCGGGTGGGTTGCCCGCGTGCGCAAGCCTCAGGGGGCGTGCACTGCAATGCAACACATATTAGCACTCAAGCCGGGGGACTGCTAAGTTGGAGTAATAATAGGGTTGATAGTTCCTGACAATCAATTCTAATTTTTACATAGTATGATGCGTGATCGCGGTGCGGATGTGGCGGAGCCGCTATCCGGCAAGTGACTCCAGCGATTCGCGCACGTTCGGACAATGGTTAGAGCGTGCATCCCCCATCCGGTTCGATCGCCGGATGAGATGTTGTGTTGCGCTAACGGCTACACTCTTTTCATTTGCACAGCCGTCAGTATCGACCGAACCGGGGAAAATCATGTCTGCTATCGAACACTTGCTCAAGCCGCATACGCGCGACCTCGGCGATTTCGCCGTAAGCCGGCTGCTACCGGCTGCGGCGGCCCAGACTGTCGGGCCCTTTATCTTTTTCGATCATATGGGGCCCGTAGCGCTGCCGCCCGGCGAAGGTGCGGATGTGCGCCCGCATCCGCATATTGGCCTGGCGACCGTCACCTATCTGTTCGAGGGTGAGATCCTGCATCACGACAGCCTGGGCAGCAAGCAGGTGATCAGGCCGGGCGACGTGAACTGGATGACGGCCGGCAGCGGCATCGCGCACTCGGAGCGCTCGCCCCAGTCCGCCCGCGAGGCCGGGCCGCGCCTGCACGGCATCCAGACCTGGGTGGCCTTGCCCAGGGAGCACGAGAACGTCGCGCCGTCCTTTCATCACCATCCCGCCGCCACGCTGCCCAAGCTCGAGCGCCCCGGCGTGCGGATGACGGTGATCGCGGGGGATGCCTTTGGCGCGCAGTCGCCGGTGAAGGTGTTCAGCCGCACGCTGTATGTGGCGATCGAGCTGGAGGCGGGCGCCAGCCTGGAAATTCCCCCGGAGCACATCCAGCGCGGCATTTATCCGGTGGATGGCACCATCGCGCTGGATGGCGAAACGCTGCCGGAGCGGCACCTGGCCGTGCTGGTGGAGGGCCAGCCCGTCACGCTGACGGCGCAGACGGCAGCCCGCGCGATGCTGCTGGGGGGG
>NZ_JARJLM010000173.1 GCF_029335485.1 Cupriavidus basilensis | reverse complement strand
TGAAGGCGAGCGAACGAACAGGAGGCGCCGGTTGGCGGTGTGTGTTCAGGCTTGCGCATCCGGTCGCCGCGGTTGGGGCCGCGGGGGCGCCATCAGCCGGGCCGACCACATGGAGAACACTCAGGTCTGCGGGTCGATAGCCTTCGTCCCCGCCCGCATCGCCAGCCGGCACACCGCCGCCAGCGCCAGCAGGTTCGGGTCCCGCTCGCGCCGCCGCAGGAAGCTCAGGCCGATGGTCTGGCGCAGCCGGTACTGCGAGGACAGCGGGATCAGCGTCACCTTGTGCGCGAACACATCGCGCACGCGGCCCGGCAGCAGGGCGTAGCCCACGCCGCCGCTGACCAGGTTCATCAGCGAGAAGATATCGCCGACCTTCATCACCACATTGGGCGTGAAGTCGGCGATGCGGAAGGCCTCCACGAAGCCCTGGTAGGTGACGAAGCCCTCGCTGAGCGTGACGAAGGGCTCGTCGCGGCATTGCCGCAGGTCGATGGAAGCCTGTCGCGCATAGGGGGAATCCGCCGGCGCGGCGAAGCAGATCTCGTCTTCGAACAAGGGAATCGATTCGATGTCCGGATCGGGCTCGGGCACGGCCATCAGCGCGGCGTCGATGCCGCCTTGCTTGAGCTTGAACAGCAGGTCCGCATTCGAGCCCAGCACCAGTTCCGCCTGCAGCTCGGGCCGCCTGACCTTGATGCCGATCACCACTTCCGGCACCGTGCGGATGGTCAGCGAATAGAGCGAGCCGATCTTCAGGTGATCGGCCGAATAGCCGGCGGCTTCGCGCGTTGCGCGGATGCCGTCGGCCATGGTCTTGATCACGTCGGTGGCCACGTCGGCCAGCACGTGCGCCGCCTCCGTCGGGAGCAGGTTGCGCCCTTCATGGCGGAACAGCGCGCAGTGCATGCCCTCCTCGAGCGAGTGCAGCGCACGATGCACGCTGACGGTGCTGACGTCCAGCGCCTCGGCGGCCTTGGCCAGGTTGCCCGTCTCCATATAGGCGAGCAGGACTTCCAGCTTGCGGAAGGTGATTTCTTCGTTGATGCGGTTTCGCATGGCGGGGCGCGGCGTCGCGCAGGACGGGGCAGGGATCGCAGCATGATACCGCCCCGCGCGGTGCGCGGGGCGCGCTCAGTCCAGGCTCAGGTTCGACGCCTTGATCGCGTCTCCCCAGCGCTTCTGCTCGCTGCTGACCAGCGTGGCGAACGCGGATTGCGGCTGCCCGCCGGCGAGCCCGCCCATCTCCTTGAACCTGGCCACGATCTCGGGGTCGCGCATGACCCTGGCCAGCCCGTCCTGCAGCTTGGCGACCACTGCCGGCGGCGTGCGTGCCGCCGCGAACACCCCGAGCCAGCCCATCACCACGAAGTCGCCGACGCCGGCCTGCGCCATGGTCGGCACCTCGGGCAGGGCTGGCAGCCGCTCGGCGCTGGTGACTGCCAGCGCGCGCAGCTTGCCCGCGCGGATATGCGGCAGCGCCTGCGTCAGGTTGTCGAACATGAAGGTGGTCTCGCCCGCCAGCAGCGCGGTGGTCGCGGGCGTCGAGCCCTTGTAGGGCACATGGATGACCTCGGTGCCGGTGCGCATGCGGAACAGCTCGGCGGTCAGGTGCGTGGTCTGGCCGATGCCGGCCGAGCTGTAGGCGAGCTGGCCGGGCTGGTTCCGGAGTTGTCCGGTCAGGTCGGCCACGGTCCTGATCGGAGACTGCGCGTTGACCACCAGCACGTTGGGGAAGGAGATCATGTCGGTGATCGGCACGAAATCCTGCGGGCGGTAAGGCAGGTGCCGGTAGGCGCTGTAGTTGATGGCGTGCGAGCCGGTGTTGCCGACCAGCAGGGTATAGCCGTCGCCCGGCGCACGCAGCAGTGCCTGCGTGCCGATGATGCCGCCGCTGCCGGGCCGGTTGTCGACGATGACCGGCTGGCCCAGCAGCGCGCCGAGCTTCTGCGCCACCAGGCGGGTGGGGATGTCGGTGGTGCCGCCGGGCGCGCCCGGCACGATGATGGTGATGGGGCGCTCCGGCCACGCCGTCTGCGCCTGTGCGGCGGTCGAGAGCAGCGCGGACAACAGCAGCGCGGGAAACCTGGCGGACAGCCTGGTATGCATGGGGTGTCTCCTCCTGTATGCATGGCCCGGTCGGGCCCTGGCGGCCGGTGTTCCGGCTCTGCCACCGTTGCTGGCCCGGCGGGGCCGGCGCTTCAGCGCGGCGTCATGCGGATGGCGCCGTCCAGGCGGATGGTCTCGCCGTTGAGCATGGGGTTCTCCAGGATGTGCAGCGCGGTGGAGGCGAACTCGTCCGGCGTGCCCAGCCGCGCCGGGTGCGGCACCGAGGCGCCGAGCGAGGCGCGCACGTTTTCCGGCAGGCGCGCCAGCAGCGGCGTATCGAACAGCCCGGGGGCGATGGTGCAGACGCGGATCATGCGCTGGGCCAGGTCGCGCGCCGCCACCAGCGTCATGCCGACCACGCCGGCCTTGGCCGAGGCGTAGGGAATCTGTCCGATCTGTCCTTCAAAGGCGGCGACCGAGGCCGTCAGCACGCAGGCGCCGCGCTCGCCGTCGAGCATCTCGTTGCGGGCCATGCGCGCGGCGGCCAGGCGCAGCGTGTTGAAGGTGCCGACCAGGTTGATGCGCACGATCGATTCATACTTCTCCAGCGAGCCGGGCTGGCCGTCCTTCTCGACCAGGCGCACCGGGCCGCCCACGCCGGCGCAATGGATCAGGGCGCGCATGGTGCCGAGCGCGTCGGCCGCGTCGAACACGCGCGTCATCTGCGCAGTGTCGCAGACATCGGCCTGCACGAAGCGCGCCTGCGGGCCGAGTTCCCGCACGGCAGCGGCGCCGTTTTCCTCGGACAGGTCGGCGATCACCACGGCGACGCCGCGTTCGGCAAGGCGGCGGGCGCAGGCAAGGCCGAGGCCGGATGCCCCGCCTGTGACGACGGCGGACAGGTTGGCAAGTTTCAATTTCTATCTCCTCGTGATGGGTATCGGATGCAGGGCATGGTCCGGGAGGCCGGTCGCCTTGCGTCGCTCAGAGCCGCTCGATGATGGTGGCGTTGGCCATGCCGCCGGCCTCGCACATCGACTGCAGGCCATAGCGGCCGCCGCTGTCCTCGAGCGCGTGCAGCATGGTGGTCATCAGCCGCGCGCCGGAGGCGCCCAGCGGATGGCCAAGCGCGATCGCGCCGCCGCGCGGGTTCAGGCGGGCCGGGTCGGCGCCGAGCGCGCGCTGCCATGCCAGCGGCACGCAGGCGAAGGCTTCGTTGATCTCGTAGTGCGAAATCGCATCGAGCTTGAGACCGCTCTTTTCCAGCGCGCGCCGGCTCGACGGAATCGGCGCCGTCAGCATGGTCAGCGGGCTGTCGCCGCAGGCGTCGAAGGCGGCGAAGCGCGCGCGCGGCTTCAGCCCCAGCCGCGATGCGGCGCGCTCGCTCATCAGCAGGATGGCCGCCGCGCCGTCGCTGATCTGCGAGGCATTGCCCGCCGTCACGTGCCAGCCGATCTGCGGAAAGCGCGCGCCCAGTGCTTCGTCGCGAAACGACGGCGCCAGCGTGGCGAGGCGCTCCGCCGTGGTGCCGGGGCGGATGGTTTCATCGGACGCGACCAGTCCGGCGGCGGTCTGGATCGGCAGGATCTCGCGGGCGAAGGCGCCGGCCTCGCGCGCCTGGTGCGCGCGCTGGTGGGATTGCGTCGCATAGCTGTCGAGATCGTCGCGCGACAGTTCCCACTGCGCCGCCACCAGCTCGGCCGCCACGCCCTGCGACACCAGCCCGGGCGCGTAGCGCGCTTCGAAGGACGGGCCGTACGGATTCTGGCCGATGCGGCCCGAGCCCATCGGCACGCGGCTCATGGATTCGATGCCGCAGGCAATCACGATATCGTAGGCGCCCGCCATGATCCCTTGCGCGGCGAAATGCACGGCCTGCTGGCTGGAGCCGCACTTGCGGTCGATGGTGGTGGACGGCACATGCTCGGGAAACCCGGCCGCCAGCCACGCCACGCGGCCCGGCGTGCCCGACTGTTCGCCGACCTGGCTCACGCAGCCGGTGATGACGTCTTCCACCAGGCCGGGGTCCAGCCTGTTGCGCTCCACCAGGCCCGCCAGCACTTGCGCCAGCAGCTCCGTGGGATGCAGGCCGGTGAAAGCCGAGCCCGGCTTGGATCGGCCCATGGGGGAGCGGATGGCATCGACGATGACGGCTTGCGGCATGGCGGGTCTCCGGTGTGTTATCGATCGAGGTTGGGACGTTGCGGGATCAGTTGCCGGTGAACTCAGGCTTGCGCTTCTCGAGGAAGGCGGACACCGCTTCCCGGTGGTCCGCGGTCTGGTGCGACAGCGCCTGGTACCCCGCCGACAATTCCAGCAGCGTATCCAGCCGCGTGTGCAGCGCTTCGCGCAGCAGCCGCTTGGCCAGCCGCACCGCATGCGGCGGGTTGGCGGCGATGCGTTCCGCCAGTTCGTTGGCGGTGGGCAGCAATTGCTCGGCAGGCACCACGCGCGAGACCAGGTTCCATTCCAGCGCCTGGCGCGCATCGATGACCTGGCCGGTGAAGGTCAGCTCGGCCGCGCGCGACAGGCCGATCACGCGCGGCAGCAGCCATGCGCCGCCATCGCCGGGGATGATGCCGAGCTTCACGAAGCTCTCCGCGAACTGCGCGTGCTCCGAGGCAATGCGCATATCGCACATGCAGGCCAGGTCCAGCCCGGCACCCATCGCCGCGCCATTGACGGCGGCGATCACCGGTACTTCCAGGTTGAACAGCGCCAGCGGCAGCCGCTGGATGCCCAGCCGGTAGTCCTGGCGAATCTCCATGCCCGGCACCTCGCCGGAGGCCTGGCGCTCCATGTCGCGGATATTGCCACCCGAGGAGAAGGCGGTGCCGGCGCCGGTGAGGATCACCGCGCGCACGCTTTTGTCGCGGTGGATGCGGTCGATGGCTTCGAGGAAATCCGCCACCGCGGTATTGCCGGTGAGCGGGTTGCGGCGCTCCGGTTCGTTCATGGTCAGGGTCACGATGTGGCCCTGCTGCTCGTAGCGCAGGAAGCGGCTCATGCGGGTCTCCTTGTCGGTTTGCCTTGTGCCTGGATGCAGGTCCGGCGTTGTACGAAGAGGCTAAGGGAGCGCTGCGCGGCGTGTCCAATATTCATTTATCCATCGCCGATATCGCTCGGATATCGCCCGGACATCGGCGCGCGGTGCGCGCCGGCGACTGGCGCCCGCGGATTCAAGGCCGGCCGGCGGCACGCCACCTGCTGACGGAGTGACCGATGGCCGATATCCCGTCCGGCACCCCTTCATCCGGCATTCATTCGTAGCGTGATAATTTGCATCCTAACTATAAGCTTGCTATTATTGGCCCATGCCTCCAATCGACGCCCTCCGCTTCGCCTTCACCGGCCAGCTCATGCTGGCCGGTCGCCAATGGCGCCACATTTCCCAGGGCGCTGTCACCGCCTATGGCATCTCCGCCGCGGCCGCAGGGCCCTTGTTGTTTATCCGCCGGCTTGGCGGAGGTGTCCGCCAGGTCACGCTGGCCGATTACGTCGGGCTGGAAGGCGCCTCGCTGGTCCGCCTGGTAGACCAGCTTTCCGCCGCCGGCCTGGTGCGCCGCGAAGTGGACGCCAACGACCGCCGCGCCAATGCGCTCTGGCTGACCGACGCCGGCGAGGACCTCGCCGCGAAAATCGAAGTGGAACTCAAACAGGTCCGCGCCAGCGTGTTCGCGGATGTCAGCGAGCAGGATTTCGAAGGCGCGCTGCGCGTGCTCGACGCGCTTTCCCGGGCAGCCGCCTCCGCGGCGTCCACATCCTCCGCCGCTTCGGGGTCGTAACCGCCATGGTGAGCTGGCCAACCGGAAGAGACTGGATCTTTTCCTTCAAAGCATTTGCAGCCGCCATGCTGGCGCTGTTCATCGCGCTCTATCTCGGCCTGCCGCGGCCCTATTGGGCGATGGCTTCGGTCTATATCGTGGCGCATCCGCTGACCGGCGCGACCCGCTCGAAGGCGCTGTATCGCGTGCTGGGCACGCTGCTCGGCGCGGCCGCGTCGGTGGCCATGGTGCCGGCGCTGGTGAACGCGCCGGCATTGCTGATGGCCGCGGTCGCGCTGTGGACCGGGGTCCTGCTCTACGTTGCGTTGCTGCACCGCACGCCGCGCAGCTATGTGTTCATGCTGGCGGCCTATACCTTGCCGCTGGTGGCGCTGCCGTCGGTGAACGATCCCGGCGGCATCTTCGATATCGCGGTGGCCCGGGCCGAGGAGATCTGTCTTGGCATCCTGTGCGCCAGCATCGTCGGCTCGACCATTTTCCCGGCCAACGTGGCCACCGTGCTCGGCGGCAAATCCGCCCAGTGGCTGGCCGACGCCGCGCTGTGGGCTACCGATATGCTCTCCGCCCAGCCGGCCGCCAGGGTGTCGCGCCATCAGAGCCGCCATCGCCTTGCCGCCGATATCCTCGCGCTCGACCAACTGATCAGCCAGCTCTCCTACGACACCGAAAGCGCCGCCCGCGTGAAGAACGCGCAGGAACTGCGCGGCCGCATGACCATGCTGCTGCCGGTGCTGTCGTCGCTGGCCGCCGTGGTGGAGGCGCTGCACCAGAACGCCGCGGGCGTGCCCGAACGCCTGTCGAAGCATATGGCGCTGGTGTCGGCGTGGATCGGCGCCGGCGCGCAAGCGCCGCTGCCGGCACTGCCGGCAGCCGAGGCCGCACCGAGCGCCGACGCCGGACTCGTCGCCGGCGCTGCCGGGCCGGACTGGCACAGCGCGCTGGCCGCCACAGCCGAGGGCCGCCTGCGCGAGCTGGTGGCGCTATGGCACGACTGCGTGCTGCTCCAGCGCCGTATCGGCGAGAAGAATCCGGCGGGCGAATGGACGCCCGCGTTCCAGCGCTGGGACGTGGGCGCGGCGCGCCATTACGATCACGGCATGCTGCTGTTCTCCACCGCCACCGTCGCCGCGGCCATTTTCCTGATGGGCATGATCTGGATCTGGACCGGCTGGGCGGACGGCGCCGGCGCCGTCGCGCTGGGTGCGGTGTCAAGCTGCTTCTTCGCGGCCATGGACGAGCCGGCGCCGATGATCCGTTCCTTTTTCCGCTGGAACGTGGTCTGCCTGGTGATCGCCACGGTCTATCTGTTCGTGGTGCTGCCCAACGCGCACGACTTCGAAATGCTGGTGTTGATGTTCGCGGCGCCGTACCTGGTCATCGGCCTGATGATGACGCAGCCGCGGCTGGCCCTGATCGCCATGCCGCTGGCGGTGGTCACGGCCAACGATATCGGCCTGCAGGGCGCGTACAACGCCGACTTCCAGGCCTTCTTCAACGGCAATGTGGCGGGTATCGCGGGCATCCTGTTCGCGCTGCTGTGGACGCTGGTGACGCGCCCGTTCGGCACCAAGGCCGCGGCCCGCCGGCTGGTCCGCGCGAGCTGGGGCGACATCGCCCGCAACGCCACCGGGCGCGAGCCGCGCGACCATGCGCGCCTGCTGGCCCGCATGCTGGACCGCCTGGCGCAACTGGTGCCGCGGCTGGCAGCCAGCGAGAACGAAAACGCCGGCGACGGCTTCACCGAGGTGCGCGTCGAACTCAGCACGCTGGCGCTGCAGCGCGAGTTGCCCGCGCTGGCGCCGGACCACCAGCGCGCCGTGAAGCGTGTGCTGAGCGGCGTCGCCAGCTACTACCAGGCGCGTCTGGAAGCGCGGGCCGAGGCGCCGCCGCAGGTGTTGCGCGAGCGGCTCGGCAAGGCCATATGCGAGGTTGCCTCGCGGGCCGACGCGGCCTCGCGCGAGGCGTTCGCCGCGCTGGTGGAAATGCATGTCGCCCTGTTTTCGGCAGCGCCCCTGGCGGCGCAGCAGGGCGGGAGTCAATCATGAGCATGAAATCAAGCATGAGATCGGGCACGGAAGCTGTCACAGAAGCAGTCACGGAAGCGGGCAGCAACCATGCGCGGTGAAATCGACATCTATGGCGTGTTCGTGCCCAGCCTGCTGGTATGGATGCTGGCGGCTTTCGTGATTACCGCCTGCGCGCGCGCCGTGCTGGCGCGCGTGGGTTTTTACCGGCTGGTCTGGCACCGGTCGCTGTTCAATCTGGCCTTCTATGGGATCGTCCTGGGTGGCGTCGTCTACCTGGCGTATCGGCTGCAGTCATGAAACTGAATCTTCGTTCGATCGGACCTATCGTCCTTACCCTTGTCGTCACCGCGGCCGCGGTGGTCGTGGTCAAGCACTTGTGGGATTACTACACCATCGCGCCATGGACGCGCGACGGCCATATCCGCGCGGATGTCGTGCAGGTCGCGCCCGACGTGTCCGGCCTGGTGACCAAGGTCCTGGTCAAGGACAACCAGCGCGTGCAGCGCGGCCAGCCGCTGTTCGAGATCGACCGCGACCGCTATGCGCTGGCGCTGCAACAGGCGCAGGCCACGGTGGCCGCGCAGAACGCAACGCTGGCCCAGGCCCGCCGCGAAGCCAAGCGTAGCCAGACGCTGTCCGAGGTGGTCTCCAAGGAAGTCGTCGAGGAAGGCCTGGCCAAGGTCCAGCAAGGCGAAGCCGCGCTGGCGCAGGCGCAGGCCGCGGTCAACCTGGCCAAGCTCAACCTGGAGCGCACCAGCGTGCTCAGCCCGGTCGACGGCTACCTGAACGACCGGCTGCCGCGCCTGGGCGACTACGTCAACACCGGCCGTCCGGTGCTGTCCATGGTCGACGCGAATTCCTTCCACGTGGAAGGCTATTTCGAGGAAACCAAGCTGCACGGCATCCACGTCGGCAACCCGGTGGATATCCGCATCATGGGCGAGTCCCGGGTGCTGCATGGCCACGTGCAAAGCATCGCCGCCGGCATCGAGGACCGGGACCGCTCCAACGGGTCCAACCTGCTGCCCAACGTGAACCCGACCTTCAACTGGGTCCGGCTGGCACAGCGCATCCCGGTGCGCATCGCGCTGGACGAAGCGCCATCCGACCTGCGGCTGGTGGCCGGGCGTACCGCCACCGTATCGGTGCGCGAGCAGACGCAGCCGGCCAAGGCGCAAGACGGGCAGAAGGACCAGAAGGACAAGCTCGCGCTGGCCGCCAAGGGAGCCGCCAGCCAGGGAGGCGCGCAGTGAACGCCTTGCGCCTAGCCCTGCTGCCGGCACTGGTGCCGCTGCTGTTCGCCTGCACCACCGTCGGGCCCGACTACCATGTGCCGGACAACGCCGTCGTGAAAGCACCCGCGGCCAACGGCGCGCTGCTCGGCACGGACAACCCCGCGGTGTCGATCGCGGCGGTGCCCGACGGCTGGTGGCGCCTGTACGACGATCCGAAGCTCGACCAGCTGGTACAGCAGGCCCTGACCGCCAATACCGACCTGCGCGTGGCGGCGGCCAACCTCAAGCGCGCCATTGCGGTCTACCACGAGGTGGAAGCGGAGAACCTGCCCGGGGCCGGCCTCTTCGCCGGTGCGCAGCGCGGGCAGATTGCCGGCGAACCGCTGCTGGTGGAAGAGAAGATCCCGGTCATGAACTTTGGCGACGTCGGCTTCAAGGTGTCCTACCTGATCGACTTTTTCGGCAAGCTCGCGCGCGCCGACGAAGCCGCGCTGGCCGGCGCGCAAGCCAGCCAGGCGGCGCTCGACCAGGCACGCGTCGGCGTGGTGGCCGAGACCGTGCGCGCCTATGTGCAGGGCTGCGCCGCCACGCACGAGCTGACGGTGGCCGAGCATCAGCTCGAACTGCAGCGCCGCGGCGTCGATCTGGCCCGCAAGATGGTGGATGCGGGGCGCGGGCAGCCGGTGGACCTGCTGCGCTCCCAGGCCCAGGCCGACGTGCTGCGCGCCGCCTTGCCGCGCTTCAAGGCCGAGCAGGAAGGCGCGGCCTACCGGCTGGCCGTGATGCTGGGCAAGCCGCCCACCGCGGCCTCGATGACCGAGTACGCCTGCCACGAAGAACCCAGGCTGAGCCAGCCGCTGCCGGTGGGCGACGGCGCCGCGCTGCTCAAGCGCCGGCCCGACGTGCGCCAGGCCGAGCGCGAGCTGGCCTCGGCCACGGCAAAGATCGGCGTGGCCACGGCGGATCTCTATCCGTCCATCAGCATCGGTGCGTCGGCCGGCTTTACCGGCATCCTCGACCACCTCGGACAGGCACCGACCGCCCACTGGGGCTTTGGTCCGCTGATCACCTGGAACATCCCGACCAGCGGCACGCGCGCCCGCATCCACGGCACCGAAGCCGGCGCCGAGGCGGCGCTGGCCCATTTCGACGGCGTGGTGCTCAAGGCACTGCGCGAAACGCAATCCGCGCTGAGCAGCTATACGCGTGAGCTGGAGCGCACCCAGGCGCTGCGCGATGCGCGCGACAAGGCCAGCGAGGTAGCGCGGCAGAATCGCCAGCTCTACCAGGCCGGCCGCTCGCCGTACCTGTCCAGCCTCGATGCCGACCGCACGCTGGCCAGCACCGAAGCCTCGCTGGCGGCGTCGGAAAGCCAGGTGGCGCTGGACCAGATCAATCTCTTCCTTGCGCTGGGCGGTGGATGGCAAAATGCGCCCCAGGTCGAAACGCACGCGATGGGCGCGCATTGAGCGCGCCCCGGGGGCGGCCGGCCTCTACCCTAGTCACAGCCATGCCAGCCCCTGGCATGGCAGAAAGGAACACAAGCGTCATGTCGAAATTCACCGGCCGCTTCGGCCACACCTATCCCTCGATCCATAAAGCCCTGTGCGTCGCCGCCGTCACGTTTGGCGTGGCCGCCTCCGGCACCGCGCTGGCGCAGGAGCCGACCGTGCGCGTTGGCACGGTCAGCGGGCCGGATGCGCAGGTCTGGCAGGTGGTCCAGAAGGTCGCCAAGCGCGAAGGGCTGAATATCAAGGTGGTCGAGTTCAACGACTATGTGCAGCCCAATGCCGCGCTCGACGCCGGCGACCTGGACGCCAACAGCTTCCAGCACCAGCCTTACCTGGACAGCCAGGTGAAGCAGCGCGGCTACAAGATGGTCAGCGTGGGCTACACCTACATCTCGCCGCTCGGCATCTATTCGCAGAAGCTGAAGTCGCCCAAGGACCTGCCGCAAGGCGCCAAGGTCGCCGTCCCCAACGATCCCTCCAACGAGAACCGCGCGCTGCTGCTGCTGGCCGCGCAAGGCGCGATCAAGCTCAAGAGCGGGGCGGGTACCAACGGCGTCAACGCGACGCCGCTGGATATCAGCGAGAACCCGAAGAAGCTGAAGATCGTCGAACTGGACGCCGCGCAACTGGCGCGCGCGCTGCCCGACGTGGCCGCTGCGGTGATCAACACCAACTACGCGCTGGCCGCCGGCCTGCAGCCGGCCCGGAACGCCATCGCGCTGGAAGACATCCATAGCCCGTACGCCAACATCATCGTGGTGCGGACCCAGGACAAGGACAAGCCATGGGTGAAGAAGCTGGTCGCTGCCTACCAGTCGGAAGACGTGCGCCAGTTCATGAAGAACGAGTTCAAGGGCGCGATGGTGCCGTCGTTCTGATCGGTTAGGTCTTGGCGCAGCGGGCCGGTGTCTATGGGCCAGTAGCTCGTGGCGCTTCAGATCGATGGCCCTGTACTCTTAGCGAAAGCCTTTTTTTTTAAAATATTGTTGTTTTATTTTAGGGGGCTGATTTAGGGTTGCAGGGCCTAAAGGCGGAGTGGTGTCGGGCTATTTGGCTTGGGGGG
>NZ_JARJLM010000172.1 GCF_029335485.1 Cupriavidus basilensis | reverse complement strand
GGCGCGAGTGAGTACCGTGTCCAGCTCCAGCACGGACTGATACAGCACGCGTGTGCCATCGAGCAACTGCGAGGGGTCGATCCATTCTTCCGGGCAATGGCTGCGGCCATTCAGGCAAGGAATGAAGATCATGCCGATCGGGCCCGTGGGCGCCATGTACACCGCGTCGTGGCCCGCGCCGCTTGGCAAGCGCATCGAGGCATAGCCGAGCCGGCTGGCGGCAGCTTCCACCGCATCCATGACCAGTGGCGCGCAATCGGTGGGCCGCGCCCGGCTGACCGGCGACATGTCCACGGTCAGCCGCAGCGCGGCGATATCGGGGGCCACGGCGGCCATGAGCGCCTCGGGGAAGCTGCTCAGCACCGGCTCGCTGTCGCTGCGAAGCTCCAGCATCAGTTCCACGTGGCCCGGCACCGCGTTGGGCACATTCGGCGTCATTGCAATGCGGCCGATAGTGGCGACGACGTAGTGCGGATTTCCGCTGAGCGCACTGGCGTGGCGATAAGCGGCATCGATGACGCGCGCGGCACCAACCAGCGCATCGCGCCGAATGTCCATCGGCGTGGTGCCGGCATGGTCAGGCTGGCCTTTGACGGTGATCAGCGCACGGCGAATGCCCACGATATTGGTCACCACGCCGATCGGCAGCTTGCGGGTTTCCAGCACCGGCCCTTGCTCGATGTGCAGTTCCACGAACGCCGCGGTGCCGCCGGCGCCGCGCAGGGGCGCGCCCAGCGCCGCCGGGTCGCCACCCATGCGGCGTATGCCTTCGGCGAGCGTTTCGCCTTTCGCATTGGTGGCCGACAGCATATCCGCATGGAGCTGGCCCGACAGCGCCCGGCTGCCCACGCAGGAGATGCCGTAGTCGCTGGGTTCTTCCGACAGGAAGTCGACTACCTCGAATGGATGCGCCAGCGTGACGCCATGCTCGTGCATCGCATGCGCGACCTCGATGCCAGCCAGCACACCGATGATGCCATCGAAGCGCCCGCCGCCGACCACCGTGTCGCAGTGCGACCCCGTGACAATCGGCTTGCGCTCCGGATCGTGCCCGGCGCGCCGGCCCACCAGGTTGCCGCCGGCGTCCTGATGCACCGCCAGGCCAGCGGACTCGAACTCCTGGCGCAGCCAGGCGCGCGCTTCCGCGAACATCGGCGAAAAGGCCCGGCGTGTCCAGGGAACCTCGGGCTGGGTCATGCGCGACAGCGTTTCGACCCGTGCCCACAGGCGCTCGGCATTCAAGGGAGGGAGAGTATTCGACATGGATTCCAATGTGAGTAGTGACAGACTATGCGGACTCAAGCCACGCGGGGGCGCAGGAAACGGCCATCGCCCTTGTTGTTGACGATGCGCTTGCCGTCGTAGACCTGCTGGCCGCGGCACCAGGTGCCGGCCACGCGCACGCTGAACTCACGGCCTTCGAAGGCACTCCATTGCACTGCCGACAGGCTGCCGGAGGGATCGAAGGCATGGCGCTCAGGGGCAAGGATCACGATATCGGCATCGTGGCCGACCGCCAGCGAGCCCTTCCGGTCGTCCAGCAGGAAGTGGCGCGCAGGGTTCCGGCAGAGCTGCCTGACCACCATGGCCGGCGTGATGCCGTGCTCCTCGCAGCCGGTCCAGAAGGCGGGCAGCAACGTCTCCAGCCCCGGCCCGCCGGACGCGTTCTTGAACACATTGGGATCCTGCTTGCGCTCCAGCCCCCAGCTGACGTGGTCCGAAGAAACAAAGGTGCACTCGTCTCGCGCAATGTGCGTCCACAACAAATCCACCTCGGCCTTGGGCCGAATCGGCGGATAGTGCTTGGTCCTGGCGCCGAAGCGGCGCGTATGCTCCTCGTGGTTCAGCATAAGGTACTGCACGCACGTTTCGATGCTGGCGCGGTGGCCCGCGCGGCGATACATATTGCACAGTTCGAAGCCGCGCGACGTGGACACATGGACGGCATGCGCGCGCGCGCCGGTTTGCGCGCCGATTTCATAGATGATGCCGGTTGCCAGGTTCTCGATCAAAGGCGTGTGGGCACGCAGGAAGGCATCCCAGCCGGTGTCGCCCGCTTCGGTCATGCGGGCGATATTCTTGCGCGTCAGCTCCTGCATCTGATTGTGGACGCCGCAGGCCAACCCCGTCGGGGCGATCAGGCGGAAGGCCTCATAGAGCTCGTCTTCCGCGACGCGGGGGAAGCGCCCGGGCGTGGCTTCGAAGGTCGAGAACTTGAAGGCGCAGACACCGCCCTCGATCAGGCCGGCGGCGGCCTGCAGGCCGTGGGTGGCATTCAACGTGCCAAACAGGGCCACGTCCACATGGCAGTCGCGCTCGGCCTGTGCGATCTTGGCATCCAGCTGCGCGCGCGCCGCGACCGGCTCAGGGTCATCGTAGGGCATATCGACCATCACCGTCACGCCGCCGGCGGCTGCCGCGCGAGATGCCCAGCCCAGACCTTCCTGGTTGCGCTGGCTACCGGAGTGGACCTGTCCATCAATCACCCCGGGCATGACCCATCGACCGCGCGCATCCACGGTATCGCGCGCGGCCGGCGCCGCACCGGTGCCGCGTGCTGCAACCCTCCCCTCGCGTACCGCCAGCCAGCCGTCTTCGACCACGCCGTGCGCTTCCACAAGGTTGCCTCGTACCACCAAATCAAAATCGCCCATGACACTCCTGTCTCGTTCGTGCTGTTGAGATTCCGGTAGTGTAGTAAGCGATGTGCCAACACGTCCTATGCCAATATGTGTGAAGGCGTTGAGCAAATGTTATGCCTTTGCGGGACTTGTCGCCCGCGCGGCGACAGGGTTGCCCGCGGCGCGCGAAATCCAGGTATCGGGCCGCTCCTGGCGAGCGCAGCAGCCCTGGCACAAGGACGACGGGCAGGATGGGGATATATGAGCGTGTCCCATTCGCGCCAGGTATTCGCTTGTTCGGATACTGACTAAGCGCAATGTTGCCCGGATTTGCTGGCTTGGCAGCAGTCGCCCAGCAGCCAACTGCTGCCGGGCCAGCAACGGCTGCCGACCCAAGGCCGATACTCTCCATTCCTCTCTACCTTGGCGCCTGTGGCATGGGTTGTGCTCTGTATCCGGTACGCAGGAGCTCACAAGCGCTCCCGCATTCATCATCGACAGCCCCAAATAATTCAACCTATGAACTCCGAAAGTCAGCCCAGCCATCTGCCGCTTTCGCGCGGCACGGATTACGAGCAACTGGCCGCCCGCTTCCGCCCCATCTTTCATCGCATCGCCGAAGGCGCCGTCGAGCGCGAGCGCGGTCGCACGCTGCCGTACGAGCAGGTGACCTGGCTGAAGGAGGCCGGCTTCGGCGCAGTGCGCGTGCCGATCGAGCACGGCGGTGCCGGCGCCTCGCTGCCGCAGCTGATCCAGTTGCTGATCGAATTGGCGGAGGCGGACTCCGCCCTGCCGCAGGCCTTGCGCGGGCATTTCGCCTTCGTGGAGGACAGGATCAATGCAGCACCTGGCGCGGCGCGCGACAAGTGGCTGGCGCGCTTCGTCGCGGGCGACATCGTCGGCAACGCGTGGACCGAAGTCGGCACTGTCAAACTGGGCGAGGTCATCACGCGCGTGTCGTTCCAGGACCAGCGCTGGGTGGTCAACGGCACCAAGTACTACAGCACGGGCAGCATCTTCGCGGACTGGATCGACGTCTACGCCCGGCGCGACGACAACGGCGCAGACGTGATCGCCGCCATCAGCACGCGCCAGCCCGGCGTGCGCCAAAGCGACGACTGGGACGGATTCGGCCAGCGCACCACCGGCAGCGGCACCTCGGTGTTCGACAACGCACGAGTCGAGGAGGAGAACCTCATCGGCTTCTCCACCCGTTTCAAATACCAGACCGCCTTCTACCAGCTCGTGCTGCTCGCCGTTCTGGCGGGAACCGGCCGTGCGGCGCTGCGAGACGTCTCGCACGAGGTCCGCAGGCGCACGCGCGTGTACAGCCACGGCAATGCCGGCCGCGTCAGCGAGGATGCGCAGGTGCTGCAGGTGGTGGGCAAGATCTCCGCACGCATCTACGCGGCCGAAGCGGCTGCGGTGCGCGCGGCCCACCCTTCGCAACGCGCCTACGAGGCGCGTTTCGGCGGCGATGCCAAGGCCGAGAACGACGCCAACGTCGCCGCTGAGATCGAATCTGCACAGGCGCAGATTGTGGTGGCGGACCTGGTGTTGCAGGCTACCACCGAGTTGTTCAATGCGCTCGGCGCATCCGGCGTCAGCGAGAGCAAGCTGCTCGACCGCCACTGGCGCAACGCGCGCACGGCTGCGTCGCACAATCCACTGATCTACAAGGAGCGCATCGTGGGCGACTGGGAAATCAACGGCACCGAGCCGCCCTATGTCTGGCAGATCGGCAATGGTGTTGCCACCGCCTGATCCGGCGCCCAAAGCGAAACCGGCCACCCTCGCGGTCGCCGGCTTCACAGTATGCGCCAGCGCTACTTCTGCGCCGAGATCTGCTTGGCGCGGATCAGCCGCGCACGCAGCACGTTGCGGCTGATGCCGAGCAGCCTCGCCGCCTGGATCTGGTTGCGGTAGCAGAAGTCGAACGCCACCCGCATCACCGCATCCTCGATCTGCTCGAACAGCTTGTCTTCTCCCTTGCCGAAGAGGTTGCGCAACGCCACCTCCAACCCCTCGAACGAGGTCGACTGCGCGGGCTCGCTGGCCACGCGCTGTACCGATTGCCGGCCGAACGACGAGATCTGCAGATCGCCTTCACCCAGCGCGTCGCTGCGGCACACCAGCAGGCCATAGTGAATCACGTTCTCTAGCTCACGGATATTTCCTGGCCAGCTGTGTTCCAGCAGCTTGCGCTCGGCGCGTGGCTCGATGACCACCGCCCCGTAGCCGAGCCGGTCGCGGTATTCCTCGATGAAGTACCTGGCCAGCGGCAGGATGTCGCCGGGACGGTCGCGCAGCGCCGGCACGGCTAGATGGACCACGTTCAAACGATAGAACAGGTCTTCGCGGAAATGACCCGCCGCTACGGCGTCCTGCAAATGCACGTTGGTGGCCGCCAGCACCCGCACGTCGATGGGAATGCTCTTGCGCGTGCCCAGCCGCACGATCTCGCGCTCCTGCAGTACGCGCAGCAGTTTCACCTGCATCGACAGCGGCAGGTCGCCGATCTCGTCCAGGAACAGCGTGCCGCCGTTGGCGGCTTCGAACCAGCCGGGCTTGGCGGAGAACGCGCCGGTAAACGCGCCCTTCTCATGGCCGAACAGCTCGCTCTCCACCAGCGTCTCGGAGAAGGCCCCGCAGTTGACAGCCACGAAGGGCCCGCCGGCACGCCTGCTGAGGTTGTGGACGTGGCGCGCCACCAGCTCCTTGCCCGTCCCGGTTTCGCCAATCACCAGCACATTGGCGTCACTCGGCGCAACCATGCGGATACGTTCGAGCAAGGCCAGAGAATGGGGATCGGCGAACACCTGGGCGCTGGCGCGGATGGAGGTGGCCAGCGCGCGCTTGCCGGGTAGCGTCAGCAGCGGTGGAGCCTCGGCCGGCACTGATTCCACGCGCTCTGGAAAGGAACGCTGTAGCGAAGAGTTCATGAGTAGAAGCCCGGCGTGGGATAGCGTTGCTTGAGCACCCAGTCGCCAAGCTCCCTGAGCTTGTAGGCAAGCGGGTCGTGGAGGGTATGGGTGCGCAGGTTGCGCCAGTGGCGGTCCAGCCGCAGCGCGCCATGCGTGGCGCGCGCGCCGGCCACATCGAACATGCGCGTACAGATGCCCAGCCCGGTTTCCGTGGCGCAAACCTTGGCGGTAGCCACGGCCAGCGCAACCTCACCGCGCTGCGCCTCGGTGAGCGCCGCGCCGCGCTGCCACGCGGCATCCAGCCGGTCCGCCGCGCGATCGGCCAGCACACGCGCGGATTCCAGGCCGACCCAGAACTCGCCGTACTGGCCGAGGATGTAGGGGTCGTCGTCGGTGCGCTCCACCTTGGCCGCGTGCCAGGGACGGGACTCGTGCAGCGTGTAGTGGCGCGCATCGTCAAAGGCGCCCTCGGAGATGCCCAGGTAGATATTGGTCAGGATCAACTGCGCCAGCAGCGGACGCAGGCAGGCGAACGGCGTCGACAATGGACCGGGATCGGCAAGGATCTCATGGTGTTCCACACGCACCTTCTTGAAGGTGACCGTGCCGCTATCGGTCTGGCGCTGGCCGATGTTGTCCCAGTCCTCTGCCACCGAGATGCCGGAGCGCCCAGTGGGGATCGCGGCTATCAGCAGCGTGCCGCTGTCGGCGTCGCGCGCGGAGGCAATCAGCATCTCCGAGTCGAGCGCGCCGGAGCAGAAGCTCTTCTGCCCGTTGAACTCGCGCCAGTCGCCATGCTCGCGGCTGACCGCGCGTTCGTCCAGCGGGTTCAGCGCATTGCCCCAGAACCACTGGTGGCGCGCGGTCTGCTCGAACCATGCCTCCCACTGCACCGGCGCGCCGAACAGGCGCACCGTAGCCAGCATCAGGTGATGGAATCCGAACACGTGGCCCAGCGAACCGTCGGCCCGGCCGACTGTGCGTACCGCGTCCAGCGTCTCGCGCCAGCTGGCGCCGTGGCCGCCGTACCGCAGGGGAATGCTCAAGGCCAACAGGCCGCTGGCACGCAAGGCATCGCGCTCGGCCTTGGGCGTGCCGCCGCGCGCATCGCGCTCGGCGGCAGTGACGGCAAAGGCTTGCGCCAACTGCTGCGCAAGCTGCCGCGGCGTGCCGTCGGCCGCAGTGGCGGCTGGCGGGGACAGAGGGGATGCCGGCGCTCCCGGCGGAACCTGGATGGCATGCATAGGGGCAATGATTTTCTGCGCCTGGCGCGCAAGACCGGCGGTAGTGGTAGCACGACCGCGCGTTGATATGAATGTGGCAGGCCTGCTGCCTGACGAACACATTCTGACCATCTGGGCCCGGATTTGAAGGATTTTGTTCGAATAACGAAAGTTGAACTGCTTCTTTGACAGCAACGTTGCACCGGCAGCGGCTTCCCGGCCAGCACGCTGCTGCATGACTGCTTCTCACGCAGCAGCCACGGCACCGGCGCGAACGCCGCGATAGGCGCCGAAGACGCGCTGGGCAGGGCCTGGCGGGCAGTTGCATGCCATGGGCACGCAATCTGCAGAAGGAGTACTCCGTCGACCTTCAACCGCACTCCCTATGCAACTATTCTGGTTCCTTCCCACCCACGGCGACAGTCGCCACCTTGGCACCACGCACGGCGCGCGCAGCGTCAACCATCACTACCTGCGGCAGATCGCGCAGGCCGCCGACGAACTCGGCTACGAGGGCGTGCTGATTCCCACCGGCCGCTCCTGCGAGGACGCGTGGATCGCGGCGGCCTCGCTGATGCCGTTCACCGAGCGCCTGAAGTTCCTGGTCGCGATCCGCCCGGGCATCATCTCCCCCACCGTGTCCGCCCGCCAGGCCGCCACGCTCGACCGTTTCTCCAACGGCCGCCTGCTGATCAATGTGGTAACCGGCGGCGACCCCGACGAGCAGCATGGCGACGGCAGCTTCCTCTCGCACGCCGAACGCTATGAGCTGACCGACGAATTCCTGCGCATCTGGCGCGGCGTGGCCGCCGGCGAAACGGTCAACCACACCGGCAAGCATCTGCGCGTGGAAAACGCCAGGACGCTCTACCGACCCGTGCAGACGCCTTATCCGCCGCTTTGGTTCGGCGGCTCTTCCGACCCCGCCATCGAACTGGCCGGCCAACAGGTCGATGTGTACCTGACCTGGGGCGAGCCGCCCGCCGATGTCGCCGACAAGATCGCCCGTGCCCGCTCCGCCGCGGCCAGGCACGGGCGCACGCTGCGCTTTGGCATGCGCCTGCACGTGATCGTGCGCGAGACCAGCGAGCAGGCCTGGCAGGCAGCCGAGGAACTGATCTCCTACGTCACCGACGACACCATCGCAGCCGCGCAGAAGGCCTTCTCCCGCTTCGATTCCGTCGGCCAGCAGCGCATGGCCGCGCTGCACGGCGGACGGCGCGACCAACTGGAGGTATCGCCCAACCTGTGGGCTGGCGTGGGCCTGGTGCGAGGCGGCGCCGGCACCGCGCTGGTCGGCAATCCGCAGGAGGTTGCCGCGCGCATCAAGGAGTATTCGGAGCTTGGCATAGAGACCTTCATCTTCTCGGGCTACCCGCACCTGGAGGAAGCCTACCGCGTGGCCGAGCTGCTGTTTCCGCTGCTGCCGCTGGAGCAGACGCGAGCCCCCGCGCAGATCAACCTGACCGGCCCCTTCGGCGAAATGATCGCCAATGACATCGTGCCACCGACGCGCTTGCGGCAGTCCGAGGACGCCAGGGAGGCACAGGTATGACGCGCATAGCGGTGGATACGGGCGATGACGTCGCGCCGTGGCTGGGGACCGTCGAGGAGGTAGCCACGGCGCTGGCAAGAACGGCCGTCGAGCGCGACCAGCGCGGCGGCACGGCAACGGCGGAGCGCCAGTTGCTGCGCGAGAGCGGCCTGCTGGCGCTGAGCGTGCCGACCGGACAGGGCGGCCTGGGCGCCGACTGGCAAGCCGTGCTGGGCGTGGTACGGCGTTTCGCGCGGGTGGACAGCTCGGTGGCGCACCTGTTTGCCTTCCACCACTTGCTGCTGGCGACCACGCGCCTGTTCGGGCACGACGGCCAATGGCAGCCGTGGCTAAAGGAGAGCGTGCAGCGGCGCTGGTTCTGGGGCAATGCGCTAAACCCGCTTGACAAGGGTGCGCTCGCCTCCCCCTCGTCCAACGGCGGCTACACCTTTTCCGGACGCAAGAGCTTCTGTTCCGGCGCGGCCGACTCGGACATGCTGGTGGTGTCCGCCTTCGAGAACAACAGTCGACTATTGATCGGCGTGGTGCCCACCGCACGCAAAGGCATCACGGTGCTCAACGACTGGGACAACATGGGCCAGCGCCAGACCGACAGCGGCACGGTGATCCTCGACCGACTCTCCGTGGCGCCAGCCGACCTGCTGACCGACCCTGGACCGCTGTCGACGCCCTTCGCTTGCCTACGCCCGATGCTCGCGCAGTTGATCCTGGCCAATATCTACCTGGGCCTGGGCGAAGGCGCATTGGCCGAAGCGCGCAGTTTCACATTGCAGAGCGCGCGCCCGTGGATCGCGTCGCCCGCGGCCAGCGCCAGCGAAGACCTCTATGTGCTCGGGCACTACGGAGATTTCTGGCTCGCGCTGGAAGGCGCTCGCGCCCTTGCCGACAAGGCCTCCGCTGCCTTCGACGACGCCTGGCAACGCGGCACGGCGCTCACGGAACGGCAGCGCGGCAAGGTAGCTGTTGCCGTGGCGGCGGCCAAGGTCGCCACCACCCGCGCCGGCCTGGAAGTGGCCAACCGCATGTTCGAGGTGACCGGTGCGCGTGCCACCACGGCAGCGCTGCGGCTGGACCGATTCTGGCGCAACCTGCGCGTGCACACGCTCCACGACCCGCTCGACTACAAGGTACGCGAACTCGGCGACTGGGCACTGAACGAGCGCTTGCCGGTGCCGAGCTTCTACTCATGAAGGCGCCGACATGCGAATGGACGGCTGCGGCACTGCTTTCCCGGCAGCAGCAGCGCCGCAGCCCTGCTGCGCCAGCTTCATGCCGGCACTGAATAACGTCATGCGGACCCCCTGATTGCGCGGCAATCCCGCCGCCGCTGCAGGAAAACACGCCGCGCCCACCTCGCCCCGCGCAGTGGCACGGTTCTCGCTATTACCCCTGTATTGCTGTCCTGCGGTTGCTTTCCGCACTCCCTCGAAGGAAGTCGAAACATGAGCAAGAGACTTAACGTAGTCGCCATCTCCGGTGGCTTGCAGCGCCCCTCGCGCACGCTGGTGCTGGTGGAGCAGATACTGGCATCGCTTGGCAATGCGCTGGCGATCGACACACGCCTGATCGAGCTTGGCGAGATCGGCCCGCGCCTGGCCGGCGCATTGCATCGCAGCCAGTTGCCCGCCGAGGTCGAGGCACAGATCCAGGCCATCGAATCGGCCGACCTGCTGGTGGTGGCCAGCCCCGTGTATCGCGCGTCGTTCACCGGCCTGTTCAAGCACCTGTTCGACCTGGTCCACCACGAGGCGCTGATCGAGGTGCCCGTGCTGCTGGCCGCCACCGGCGGCAGCGACCGCCACGCACTGGTGATCGATCACCAGTTGCGCCCGCTGTTCAGCTTCTTCCAGGCTCGCACGCTGCCGATCGGCGTCTACGCGTCGGAAGCCGATTTCCGCGGCTACGAAATCGCCAATCCGGCGCTGCAGGCTCGCATCGCACTGGCCATCGAACGCGCCGTTCCCTGGGTGCATGGCGGGCGCTCCAGCGCGCCCTTCCAGCAGGCCACGGCGCTGGCTGCCTAGCCCCACCGGTCCCATTCCAAGTGAATCCAGTCTATCAAACCAATCTCGGAGTACAACCATGAGCCAGCATTCTTCGCACGACGACGACGTCAAGTTCGCTTACTGGGTCCCCAACGTCAGCGGCGGCCTGGTGGTCAGCACCATCGAGCAGCGTACCGACTGGAGCCTTGAATACAACCAGAAGCTGGCCCGAACCGCAGAGGACGCAGGCTTCGAATACGCGCTGAGCCAGATCCGCTTCACTGCCGGCTACGGCGCCGAGCATCAGCACGAATCGGTGTCGTTCAGCCAAGCCCTGCTGCACGCAACCACCAAGCTCAAGGTGCTGGCCGCCATCCTTCCCGGCCCCTGGCATCCGGCCGTGGTGGCCAAGCAGCTGGCCACCATCGACCATATCTCCAACGGTCGCATCGCCATCAATGTGGTCAGCGGCTGGTTCAAGGGCGAGTTCACCGCGCTGGGCGAACCGTGGCTGGAGCATGACGAGCGCTACCGCCGCTCCAACGAGTTCATCCAGGCGCTCAAGGGCATCTGGACCCAAGACAATTTCACGTTCAAGGGCGACTTTTACCGCTTCAACGACTACACCCTGAGTCCCAAACCGATCCAGAAGCCGCACCCCGAGATCTTCCAGGGCGGCAGTTCGCGCGCCGCGCGCGACAACGCCGCCAGTGTGTCCGACTGGTACTTCACCAACGGCAACACGCCCGAGGGCCTCAAGGCGCAGATCGACGACATCCAGGCCAAGGCGGCCAAGAACAAGCACAAGGTCCGCATTGGCGTAAACGCCTTCGTGATTGCCCGCGACACCGAAGAAGAAGCGAAGGCCGTGCTTGCAGACATCATCAAGCATGCTCACGTAGAAGCCGTGCATGCCTTCGGCGACGCGGTGAAGCAGGCCGGCAAGGCAGCGCCGGAAGGCGAAGGCAACTGGGCCAAGTCGAGCTTCGAAGACCTGGTGCAGTACAACGACGGCTTCCGCACCAACCTGATCGGCACGCCGCAGCAGATCGCCGAGCGCATCGTCGAGCTGAAATCGGTAGGCGTGGACCTGGTGCTGACCGGCTTCCTGCATTTCATCGAGGAGGTGGAATACTTCGGCAAGCGGGTGCTGCCGCTGGTACGCGAGCTCGAGCGCAGGCAACAGGCAAAGGCAGCCTGACCATGGCCATCGGCGAACCGCAAACGCTGCCCGACTGCCTGCGCCAGCAAGCGCGGCAGCGCCCGCACGCACCCGCGCTGCGCCACAAGCGGCTGGGCCGCTGGCAGGTGCTGACCTGGCAGCAGGTTGTCGAGCAGACCGAGCAGCTTGCCGCCGGCCTGACGCAGTTGGGCTTCGCGCCCGGCGACACGCTGGCGCTGGTCAGCCATCCGCGCACGGAGGCACTGCTGCTGTCGCTGGCGGCGCAGTGGGCGGGCGGCGTGGCTGTGCCGCTAGACCCGCACTTGGGCGATGCGGCGCTCGACGACATCGTGCGGCACCTGGCGCCGCGCTTCGCCTTCGCCGAGGACGACCGGCAGCTCGACCGCCTGCTGACGCGCGTGCCGCGGGTGATCGATGCCAATCCGCGCGGCCTGCCCGGGCATCCTCATGCCTGGGTGACCGACTATGGCGCATTGCATGCGCCCTCGCCTGCGGGCTTTTCACCCGCCGCGCAGCCGCATGGCGAGGCCTTCACCTTCCTGCGCGCCGAGGCGCCGGGCGAGCTTGCCGAGCAGCGCTTCACGCATGCCGCGCTGGTGCGCGAAGCACGGCATGTGGCTGCCACGGAGCGGCTGCACGCCGGCGATGAGGCTTTCGCTGCGCGAGCCTTTGCGGCGGCGGCGCAGGCGCGCTACCTGATCGCGCCTTGGCTGCTCGCCGGCTTCCGGCTGAACTTCCCCGAATCGCTCGCCACCCGCGACAACGACCGCCGCGAGCTGGCGCCCACGCTAGTGGCCGGCACGCGGGAAACCTACGCGCGGCTGGCCCAGCTGGTCGACGACCGCCTGCCCGGCCCACACACTTGGCGCCGCAAGCTGCTGGCAAGCTCGCAAAGCCGGCGAAGCGGCCCGCTGACGCGCGCCATCGCCTGGTGGCTGGTGGCCCGTCCGCTGCGCGAGGTGATCGGCTTCTCGCGCACGCATGCGGCGCTGGTGACGGGGCCCGCGCTGAACGACAGCACCGCTGCGCTGTTCGCCGCGCTGCGCGTCGACGTGCACGCGTGGCCCGAGACCGGCGCGTGGCAGCGGGTTGCCTCCCGCGCCGATGCCCTGCCCCTCCGGAACCACCCGCAAGCGGCCCAGCCGGCCTATTGAACCAGGATCCTTCCGCCTCATGTCATTTCCATCCCCCACATTGCTATCGCTGGAGCACATCTCGCTGTCGTTCAACGGCGTGAAGGCCGTCACCGACATCAGCTTCGCCGTCGGCACCGGCGAGATATGCGCACTGATCGGCCCCAACGGCGCGGGCAAGAGTTCGCTGCTCAACGTGATCAACGGCGTCTACCGCCCGCAGGAAGGCTGCATCCATTTCGACGGCCGCGCCCACCGGCGCATGGACCCGTACCGCGCGGCGCACAGTGGCATTGCCCGCACCTTCCAGAACATCGCATTGTTCCACCGCATGAGCGTGCTGGATAACGTGCTGACCGGCCGCAACCTGCATCGCCGCAGCACATGGCTGGAGCAGACGCTGCGCATCGGCCGCGCGCGCGCCGACGACGCCGCGCAACTGCGCTACAGCGAGATCGTCATCGAGGCGCTCGACCTGCAGGAGCACCGCCACAGCATCGTCGGTACGCTGCCCTACGGCGTGCGCAAGCGCGTGGAACTGGCCCGCGCGCTGGCCGCCGAGCCGCGCCTGCTGCTGCTGGACGAACCCATGGCCGGCATGAATGCCGAGGAAAAGCAAGCCATGGCCGGCTACGTGCTAGTAGCCAACGCCCAGCTCGGCGCCACCGTCGTGCTGATCGAGCACGACATCGGCATGGTGATGGACCTCTCCGACCACGTGGCAGTGCTGGACTACGGCAGGAAGATTGCCGATGGCCTGCCCGCCGACGTGCGCACTGATCCTGACGTACTCGCCGCTTATCTCGGCACCCGTCACTGAGACACAACATGGGCTTTTTCCTTGAGGTACTCGCCGGCGGCTTGCTGGCGGGCGTGATGTATTCGCTCGTGGCGATCGGCTTCGTGCTGATCTACAAGGCCTCGGGCGTGTTCAACTTTGCGCAAGGTTCGCTGGTGCTGTTCGGCGCACTGACCTTCGTCAGCCTGGCCGAGCGGCAGGTCAATCCGTGGCTGGCCTTCGGCCTGACGCTGGCGGTGCTGGTGCTGATCGCGTTGGCCATCGGCCGGCTGGTGCTGCGCCCGCTGGTGAACCGACCGCCCATCGTGCTGTTCATGGCCACCCTGGGCCTGAGCTTCATCCTCGAAGGGGCCGCGCAGTTGTTCTGGGGCGCGCAGGTACACGGCCTGGACCTCGGCATCGACGACAAGCCGCTCGAGCTGGCCGGCGTGATGGTCAGCCAGTTCGATCTGTTCGCGGCCGCGACCGCCGCCGTGCTGGTGACCGGCCTGTGGCTGCTGACCAACCGCACGCGCCTGGGACTGTCGCTGCGCGCCGTCGCCGACGACCCGCTTGCCGCCCTAGCCGTGGGCATTCGGCTGCCCCGCATCTGGGCCATCGTGTGGGCGCTGGCCGGCTTCACCAGCCTGATTGCAGGGCTGCTTTGGGGTGCCCGTCTGGGCGTGCAGTTTTCGCTGTCGCTGGTGGTGTTGAAGGCCCTGCCGGTGCTGATTATCGGCGGCTTCTCCTCGATCGGCGGCACCATTGCCGGCGGGCTGCTGATCGGGGCGTCGGAGAAGCTGGCCGAGGTCTATCTCGGCGCGCTGCTCGGCGGTGGCATCGAGAACTGGTTCCCCTATCTGCTCGCGATGCTGTTCCTGCTCGCGCGCCCCGCCGGCCTGTTCGGCGAACCCGCCGTCGAACGCGTATGAGATTCGCCATGTCATCGACCCGGTTTGCAGCCCCCCTCACCCTGCCGTCTGCCGGTGGCCGGCGCCGGCTCCAGCTCGGAATCGGCCTATCGCTTCTTGCCGCCATCGCCTTCGTCGCCGTCCCCTTATTCGGCAACGACTACTGGCTCAACGCCATCCTGATTCCCTTCCTGGTGCTGTCGCTGGCAGGCCTCGGCCTGAATCTGCTGACCGGCTACGCGGGCCAGTTGTCGCTCGGCTCGGCCGCCTTCATGTCAGTGGGAGCTTATGCGTCCTACAACCTCGTGGTACGCGTGCCGGGGCTTCCGCTGCTGGCCGGCCTGCTGCTCGGCGGCCTGATCACCGGCGTCGTCAGCGTGCTTTTCGGCCTGTCCAGCCTGCGCATCAAGGGCTTCTACCTGATCGTCTCCACGCTGGCCGCGCAGTTCTTCGTCGAATGGATCTTCACGCGCGTGAGCTGGTTCTCCAACGACGACAGCTCGGGCGTGCTCAGCGCGCCCAGGATGGCCGTACTCGGCTGGGAGATCAACACGCCGGCCGCGCGCTACCTGCTGGTTCTCGGCGTGGTCACGGCCCTTTTCCTGTTTGCCGCCAGCCTGGTGAAAAGCGAACTGGGCCGACGCTGGACAGCCGTGCGCGACATGGATACCGCCGCCCGCGTGATCGGCATCCCCATCGCGCGCACCAAGCTGCTGGCCTTCGCGCTAAGTGGATTCGTGCTGGGCATTGCCGGCGCGCTGTGGGCCTTTGCCTACCTGGGCACGGTGGAGCCGCACGGCTTCGATCTGAATCTGTCGTTCCAGGTGCTGTTCATCATCATCCTTGGCGGCATGGGCAGCATCGGCGGCAACTTCCTGGGGGCGGCCTTCATCGTACTGCTGCCCATCGTGCTATCGCACGCGGCGGGCGCGCTTGCCGCCATCGGCATCGACGCCGCGCAATTGCAGAACCTGCAGAAGATCTTGTTCGGCACGCTGATCATCGTGTTCCTGATCAAGGAGCCAGACGGCCTGGCCCGGTTAGTGCAAGTGGCGCGGCAGCGCCAGCGCGACTGGCCGCTACGCGCCTGACCCCGTTTTTCAATCCCCTTCCTCCAACCCCACGGTCTCGTTCCCTGCACACAACCCATGAACGCCAAATATCCCCATCGTCCTTCCCGCAGCCGCATTCCCGCGCTGAACCGCGTTGCCGCACTTGCCAGCCTGACGCTGGCGTTCGCCACTGGCCTGGCGCCGCAAGCGCACGCCGCGGGCGAAGAGTATTTTCCATTGCAAAGCTATCGCGTCGGTCCCTACGCGGCTGGCGGCACCGGCTTCTTCGGTGGCTTCATCGACTACTTGCGCCTGGTCAACACGCGCGACGGCGGCGTCAACGGCGTCAAGCTGACCTGGAGCGAGTGCGAGACCGAGTATGTGGTCGAGAAAGGCGTGGAGTGCTATGAGCGGCTCAAGCGCGGCCTGAACGGCGCGCCTGCCGCAGCCACCAATCCGCTGTCGGTGGGTATCGCCTACGCTACCATCGACCGCTCCACCGCCGACAAGCTGCCGCTGATCACCATCAACCATGGCCGCACCGATTCCACCGACGGCTCTGTGTTCCCCTACGTGTTCCCGCTTCAACTGAACCCCTACAGCGAGGTCTCCGCCATCGTCAACTACATAGCCCAGCAATCTGGCGGCGCGGCCAAGCTCAAAGGCAAGAAGATTGTGGTGCTCTACCACGGCTCGCCCTATGGCCGCGAGACCATTCCGGTACTGAAGACGCTGGCCAGGCAATACGGCTTCGAGCTGACCCAGATCGAGGTGCCCCATCCCGGCAACGAACAGGGCTCGCAATGGCTGAACGTCCGCCGTATCAAGCCGGACTGGGTGATCCTGCGCGGCTGGGGCGTGATGAACCCGGTGGCGCTGAAGTCCGCGCAGAAGGTGGGCTTCCCGCCCGACCACATCATCGGCAACATCTGGAGCAATTCGGAGGAAGACGCGCAACCCGCCGGCGATGCGGCCAAGGGCTTCATCTCCATCACCACCCATCCGTCCGGCACTGACTTCCCCGTGCTGCAGGCCATCAACCAGTACGTCGTCAAGCCCGGGAACGGCGACCTTAAGGATCCCGCGCGCTTCGGCACCGTGTACTACAACCTGGGCGTGGTCAACGGTATCCTGAACGTGGAAGCCCTGCGCGTGGCGCAGGCCAAGTACGGCAACAAGCCGCTGAGCGGAGAGCAGGTGCGCTGGGGCTTCGAACACCTGCACCTCGACGACGCGCGCCTGAAGCAGTTGGGCGCGTTCGGCCTGGTGCAGCCGCTCAAGCTCTCCTGCGCCGACCACGAAGGCGGCGGTGCGGTGCGCTTCCAGCAGTGGGACGGCGGCAAGTGGAAGGTGGTCAGCGACTGGGTACAGGCCGACCGCGCGCTGCTGCGCCCGATCATCGAGCAATCGGCCAAGGCCTATGCCAAGGAGAAAGGCATCACGCCGCGCGATTGCAGCAAGGAAAGCTGAGCATGAGCGCCGACGTGATCCTGCAGGTCGAAGACATCGCCGTCACCTACAGCCAGATCATCCCGGCCTTGCGCGGCGTCTCGCTGGCGGTGCCGGCCGGCGCCATCGTCGCCCTGTTGGGCGGCAACGGCGCCGGCAAGACCACCACGCTCAAGACCATCTCCAGCCTGATCCGAGCCGAACGCGGCGAGCTGACCGCCGGCAGCATCACCTATCGCGGCCAGGGCATTACCGAAGCCGACCCGTGGTCGCTGGCCGAGCACGGACTGGTGCAGGTGCTGGAGGGCCGGCGCTGCTTCGTGCATCTGTCGGTGGAGGACAACCTGCGCATCGGGGCCTTCCTGCGCCAGCCTTCTGCCCGCGACCTTGCCGCCGATCTCGAACGCATCTACGGCATCTTTCCGCGGCTTCGAGACCGGCGCAAGACGCTGGCGGGCTATACCTCCGGCGGCGAGCAGCAAATGGTGGCGATTGGCCGCGCGCTAATGGCCCGGCCCTCCCTGGTGCTGCTGGACGAACCTTCGATGGGCCTGGCACCGCAGATCGTGGAGGAGATCTTCGAGATCATCGCGGCGCTCAACCGCGACGGGGGCGTCAGCTTCCTGCTGGCGGAGCAGAATGCCAGCGTAGCGCTGCGCCATGCGCAGTTTGGCTACGTACTGGAAGGCGGCCGTGTGGTGGCGCACGGAACGTCGTGGGAACTCCAGCAGCTTGACACGCTGCGCGACGCCTACCTGGGCGGAGCCGGCCAGCCCAACGGCGGAGCACGGCGCAATGCGCGTGGGTCACGCCACATCCGGGCCGGCCTGACGCCCTGATTCTCCTAGCGTTCCTCTCAAGCAAAATGCCGTTGCCTCCTGGAGCCTGACCACTGCGCGGCGTCGCCAATTTCCTGTCCGACCCGGAATGTCTCTTCGAAGTGACGCTGCGCGCACCGTGCAGGCTGCCGGATCCTGGCCGGCTCGCGCGGCCTAGCCTCGGTCATGCGGATCCTGTGCCAGACGGCAATCGAGCGAACCGGCCCGGCAGGCGCGCGTGATCCGCTCAGGCGAGTCCGGAAGCTGTCATCGCACGACACCCTTTGCCTCTTGCTCCAATCGCCTGCAGACAGAGTCCTCAGAATATATGCCGCAGCCCCACTCTCACCAGGACCTGCCGCTTCCCATCAGCCGCACCCGGCAATCCGGGAATCCACGCCTGCGCGCTCGCTCCGCCGCCGACACCCTGATAGACCGCACCCAGGTAGGTGTCCGTCCGTTTCGAGAACTCATAGTCCAGCGTCAGGCCGAACTGGTGCGCGAAGTTTTTCTCCAGGATGGCATTGCCGCGCTGGTATTGGTAATCGAACAGGACCGTCGTGTTCGGCAGCACAACCTTGGTAACGCCGGCCTGCAACACCTGGACGCCGCCACCGGTGAAGGTGTTTCTCGTATTGGTATAGAGCGCATTGAAAATGGCGTCGCCTACCGCGTAGCGCCCACCCAGGCCCCAGGTCCGAATGCCATCCTTGCCATCGTTGATGCCTGCATACCTCACCTCCGTGATCGCGGCGCCAATACCAAAGGGGCCGCTGCCATAGCTGATCCCCGCGCTGTAGGCGCGGTTGCGAGAAGCCTGCCCCGCCGTCTCCCCGAAGCCATACAGGCCGCCGAAACTCAAACCGCCGTAGTTCGCGCTGGAGAACTTGATGGAGTTCGCTATGCGCTCAGCACCGCCGACGCGGTCGAAATCCAGCGCGCCGCCTGGCATCGTGGGAATGCCAAGACCACCGAACGGCCCTTGCCGGAGATTGTGCAAGCTCACATACTTGAACGATGAGCCATAGCGCTGCGGTGCCAGCACGTCGAAGCTGAAATCGTAGTGCTTGCCCAGCGTGAGCGTGCCCCACGAAGATGACAGCCCGACGAAGGACTGGCGGCCGAACAAGCCGCCAATGCTGGCGCCATTGTCCAGCGCGTATTGGCCCTCGATCGTGAATACCGCCTTGGTGTCGCCTCCCAGCGACTCCGCGCCGCGCACGCCGAACAGGTTGGGCGACATCATCCCGGTATCCATCAACCAGTTCTGCTTACCTCCCTGGTTGCTCACGTAAGTCACACCCGCGTCCATGATGCCGTACATCGTCACGCTGGATTGTGCATTTGCCATCGCGCTAACCAGGACAGCGCACAAAGGCAGCCATTGCCGACAGTTCATTTCCTCTCTCCTTTCCGTGGATATCCATGCGTGAAACCGCGTCCACGCCATGGCTTGCGGCAGTCTCCGGCCCGTCCGGCCCGGCACCGCCCTCATCGTTCTTGTTCGTCGTAATCGTCGTAATCGTCGATAGAGCCGCTGGCCAGGCTGCCCGCACCGCTTTCCGGCCTCGGCCAGCCCGCCGCCCCGCAGCGATGCCTAGCCCACGTTTGCGTGCGGCATGGACTTTCCGCCAAGGCGGATCGAGGCGATGCGCAAAACGGGATACAGGAACAGGGAAACCGTAATCGAGACGAAAAACTCGATCGGTACCCAGGCGGTGAACACGTAATGCGCGAGCACAAAGGCAAGCACGCAGGTTGTGAGGCCAGGCCAATTCAAGTCCGACAAGGCGTGTGCCCTGGTCTGCTCCGAAGAGATATAGCGCCTCACCAGGAAATAGTCGGCAACGATGATGCCGGCGAAGCTGGTAGTAAGAATGCCGAGGATGGTGATGAAGGAATTGAACCATTCGAGAATCGAACCGGCGAGCATCAGCAGGGCAAGCACATTCGCCAGCGCCACAAACACCAGCCGGCCCGGGCGCCACGAGAACGCCGCGTCAAACAAGTTGGTCAACGATAGCGAGGCGCTGTACACATTGAGGACCTGCGCCTTCGACTGCGCCAGGACCATCAGGATGGTGCCGGCCACGCCGCCGAACACGATGAACGCGGCGGCTACGCTATCTGGGCTTTGCAGCGCCACCTGCCGGGCCGTGTCCCGGGTCATGCCGGTGTTCACGTAGTAGTCCACCAGCGCGCCCATGCCGGCATACATCACGACGCCGCCCACGGCCAGCATCACGACATCCATGAACAGGTTGCCCAGCAATGCCGCGAACCCGATGTCCCTGGACGACTTCGCATAGCGGCCAAGATCGGCATCGATCATCGCCAGGGCGCCCGCCGACCCGATCATCACGTTCACGCAGAACACGAACTTCCCGGAATCGGTGTCGGCGCCAAGCGCCTTGAGCGCATCCGGCGGCAACTGCGCCCCGAACGACATCACCGACGACCAGGATTGTCCCGATGATGCGATCACGTCGAACACCATGTAGACCAGTACGCCGAGAAAAACCACAAGGGTCAGGGAAGAGACGCGCGACACCAGTTCGAAGCCGAATGCGGTGATCAGGATCCACGCCACCGTCAACAAGCCGTAGACGACAAGACGGCTCGTCATCGTGTCCGCGATATTCAGGTAGAACAGGAATCCCTTGTAGAGCAGGGCGTTCTCCAGCGCGAGAAAGCCGATGATCATGAAGCCGAACACGGCTGCGGTCAGGATCGAGCCTTTCTGCCCGAATCCGTAATAGCGCGACAACACCGTGCTGGACAAGCCCGTTCGGTAAGCAACGTGGCCCACGCCCCACCCCAACGCGGCACCGATCACAGTCACCATCAAGCCTGCGAGAATGCCGATCTTGATGCCCGCGACAAAGGTTGTCAGCGCGCCCACGAAGAGCTGGACCAGTGTGGTAACAATACCGACGGTGCTCCATGAAAGCTGTAGCCAACCCTTGCGGCTGGCGTCCGGCACGGCGTCGAGGGCATGATCCTCGATGCTGGCGGCAAGGTTATCGGGATTGCTCATTCCATTCCTCCATAAAGATGTCATCGCCTGTCGTTGATGCAAGCTGCCGCGGCGGCGAACCTCCCGGTCCACTGCCGCTCGAGCGGCGCAACAGGTGTGTAATCCAGCGAAAACGGCCAGCCGTGGCGGATCCGTTGCATGCCCTCGTGGATTGGGGCACCGGCGCGATACGTCTTTTGCGATCGTCGACCGATGAACAAGCCTACGCCGATGGGTCAATGAACTTCATCCGTTCCAATATCTATGCGCATAAGCAAAAACACGTAGAGATGCAGGCCCGTGGTGCCGCGAACGCCGGGCGTGCTTGCACCAGGAAGAGGAATTGACTACGCTGACGCATGCGTTTTCTTTTCACGACACGCCCGTTTCCGGAGCCATCGACTTGCACCTGCCAACCAACTATCAAGAGGTCTTCGAGTACGCGAACGACATCATGGTGATCCACGACAAGGACACTGGCGAGATATTGCAGGCCAACCGCAAGGCCTGCGAAATGTACGGATGCAGCGTGGAAGAACTGAGGGGAATGACGATTGGCGAACTCACCCGAAATCTGTTCCCGTACAACACCAGCGAAGGACTGCGCAAGATCCATGAGGCCGCGCGATCGCGCGACGGCCTGCTGTTCGAGTGGGTGATACGCAACCGCAAGGGCAGCGAAACCTCGGTCGAGGTGAGCCTCAAGACCATCACGCTCGACGGTGTCGTGCGCGTGATCGCCATCGCCCGGGACATCACCGAGCGCAAGCACGCGGAGAAAGCGCTGCGCCAGAAGGAACGCTACTACCGCCGTCTGATCGAACGCTCCTCGGACGGTATCGCCATCCTTTCCGAGACCGGCACGATCCGCTTCGTCGGCCCTTCCATCCTGCCGCTGCTCGGTGTGCCGTCGCGCTTTGTCATCGGGCGCCCGGTGTTCGACTTCCTTGACGAGGACAATGGCCAAGAACTGCGCGCCTTGCTGGCCGCGCTGCAGCCGGAAGCGGACAGCACCCTGACCTTCCGCATCCTGCATCGCAATGGCAACTGGCGCATCTTTGAGGCGAGTTGCCGCAATCTCGTCGCCGATCCGGCGGTATGCGGCATACTCGTCAACTTCCGCGATGTCACGCAACGGACGCAGGATGAGGAGCACTTTCGCGCGAGGGAGCGGCAATTCGGGCACATTGCGCGGCTCTCAACCACCGGCGAAATGGCCGCCGCGCTCGCGCACGAGCTGAACCAGCCATTCTTCGCCATCGTCAACTTCGTTGCCGGCTGCCGCCGCCAGATACAGAGCGGACGCTACTCCGAGGAGAGCATTCTGGCCGCGCTGCGACTGGCGCAGAACGAGGCGGAGCGCGCGGGAAAGATCGTCAACACAGTACGGAACTTCACCTGCAACGGGGACTATCGGCGCCAGACCGCGGATTTGCGCAACGTGGTCAACAACTTGGCAGACCTGATCGAGGTTCGCGCCAAGCACGCGCATGTGGCGGTGGCTTACGATCTGGACGCCAGGCCATGCTGGGCCGAGTGCGACGATGTACTGATCCAGCAAGTGGTGGTGAATCTCGCCGTCAACGGCATCGAATCGATCGAGCAAGCCGGGTCGGCGCTCAAGCAGTTGCGCATCTCCGTGCATCGGATGGCGGACGAGCGTGTCAAGATCATGATTTCCGACACCGGGCACGGATTGCCGCGCATCAGCCCGGACAAGATGTTCGGCGCGTTCTTCTCGACCAAGCGGGAAGGCCTCGGCATCGGGCTCTCCCTGTGCCGCTCCATCGTGGCATCGCACGGCGGCCACCTCTGGATGACCGAAACCGATGCCCACGAGACGCGCTTTCACGTGCTGCTTCCGCGCGCCGCCGCTCAGGCGGCCTGACATCGGCGAAATTGGCCCGGCGAATGACGCCGGGACGACTGACGAAAATGGCGGGCGGCGCGGCGGCGGATCGCCTTGCCGAGTGCTAACGCGAAAGCGGCGACCAACTCTCGCCATGGCGATGCACCAGCCTGAGGTCGAGGACGACATGCCTGAATCGCCAGGCCTCGCCGGACCAGCACAATACGCTGTCGTACCAGCCGCCGATCCAGTGCGAAGCCGGCTGCCCGCCCTCTCCAGCGAATTGCGCCAATTCCCAAAGATACCAGCGGCACCGCGCCCGCGTAAGATTCTCCTCGAGCGTGACGAGGGGCGTCACCATATAGTGGAGGCTCCAGACGATCTGTTCAGCGCCGATCCTTGCGAGATGGGCGATGATGGCATCCCGCCCTTCGCAACGCCCAAACCCCTCGGCCTCCCACACGGCATCATCGAGAAACAGCGGCCCCATGATTTCGGGATCGTTGCGCCTGTCGGCGCCCCGCGCATACTGCCCCACGACCTGCCCGATCGCCTCGATCGCCTCCAGGCGGCGAATGCGCTCGCCGAGTGTCTTGTGCTTCATGCCCTGTCCCCGGCTCCCGGGGGCGAACCCGGGAGTCTTTTTTGCGTCAGAAGGCGGTTTCGCCATGTTCGGCGGCAAACCGGTCTTCGGCGAAGCTGAATGGAACCCCCGGGTTGCCGTTATACAATTCGATGTGCGGCGCAACCTCGGCCAGCGACAGCGACAACGCGAACAGGCGCGCGGTGGCCGCGGGCAACTCGCCTAGCGGATAACCATCCAGATGCGAAAGAATGGCCGGCAGCTTCGGCAGCATGTTGTCGTAGAAGTAGCGCAACTCGCCCCGCGACGATGCCTTGCGCCGCTCCTGCCTGGCGTTCTGCGTCGGTAGCGACCAATCGGCCACCAGGGGCTCAAGCATTTCAAAGCCTTTCGGCAGACTGTTGTCCATATCTGATCCCATCCTCACTTTGCGCTCATGTATCGCTCCAGCACCTTGTAGCCGTGCCGCAGCAGTATTTCCTCGTCCTGCAGGACCATATGGCTCTTGGCACCGGACTCCAGCGCCGCATGCGTGTCCTCCATGGTGGCGGTGTCCTCCAGCCACGCGTTGCGCTGCAGGACTTGCGCGAACTCCACGGCCCACCGCTCGCTGTTGGTCTTGGGCTCCGGCACGTAGTACTTGCCCTCCCACAAGGTCTTGTTGTGCGCGACCGGCCAGAATTGATGCGTAAACCAGATTCCTTCCGAGATGTGGATCAGGATGTTCGGGAACACCACGCTCAGCTCGAACGAAAAGTCCTCGCGGCGACCGGGATTCACCGATGGCGGGAGCATCGAGGTGCCACGCTTGGCTACCAGCGAAGCCCCCGTGATGTCATTGGCGATGCGCGCGACCGGCGTCGGCTCCGCGTTCAGCGTCAGGCAAATGCCCGTGGTGCGATGGTCGCCAAACAGCTCCACGTCCGCCAGGCCGGTCGAGAACACATTGGGAAACGAGCCGGCGTGAATGGTCGAGACATGGTATGCCTCGGAGAACGCATCCAGCGCGATCTTCCAGTTGCAGTCCAACGTGGTGTGATAGCTGAAGCAACGCTTCATGGCGTTGTAGGGATAGGCGGCCAGATGCGTGCCGATGCCACCGAGATAGTCGCTCAGGCTCTGTGCCGGCGTCTTGGCCAGGTTGATGAAGACGAACCCCTCCCATACGTCGGTATGCACGGGCGTCAGGCCGCTGGATTCTTTTTCCCAGCACGGCGAGAACCGGTCCTCCTCGGGCACGTGAGCCAGCTGACCCTGCGCATCGTAGACCCAGCCGTGAAAGCGGCAGGTCACCACGGCCGCCTTGCTACGGCCGAAGGTTTCTTCGCCCTGCTCGACAATGACCTTGTTGCCGCGATGCGAGCAAGTATTGTGAAAGCCGCGGATCTTGCCGTCCTTGCCATGAATCAGAATGACGGATGTCTTGGCGAAATGGATCTTCTTGACCTTGTAGTCGCCGGGGTTCGCAATCTCCTCGATCCGGGCCACTTTCAGCCAGGTCTTCATGAAAACCTGCTCCTTTTCGCGCTCAAAGTACTCAGGCGAAATGCAAGGCTCCACGGGGATGGGCTCCATGCCCAGTTCCGGATACTTCGCGGCCCACCGCAAGCGCTCGTTTGGTGCGTTCATCGCTGCTCCTCTTTACTTCGTTGACATCGTTTATTGCTGCACGCCGGCATCGTCCAGCCCGTACTGCCGGCGGGCCAGGTGGCCGATGCCCAGGCGGTCCAGCACCGGCATCGGGCACAGGAATGTCACCCGCGCCACGCCGGGCAGCCTGCTGATCTCGATCGAGCCGGCAATGGTGGCTCGGTTGAGAATCTCGTCATACGGCAGGCCGGTCACCTTGGCGGCGCGGTCCAGGCCATTCCTGGTCGCATCGTTCAGCGTTCGCCCGGAACCCAGGAACGTCAGCGGCGCGTTGCTTTCGATCTCACCTTGCCCATAGCGGGCTGCCAGGGCACGGACATGCGCGCGCTGCGCGGCGTTCATCGGTCGCGCCATCGTCGGCAGATCGTCCGGGCGCTGCAGCAGGATCGGACCATCCAGCGCCAGACCCTTGATCACCTCCACCTGCAACTCCACTTCGCCGGCCACATCGGTCGCGTGCCCGGCGATTTCTCCGTTGCCTTGCTGCGCATGCATGTCGCCCATGTAGATGCCCGCGCCGGGTACCTTGACGGGACAAATGAGGATGGCCCCTTCACGCACGCTGTTGGTATCCATATGGCCGTCCGTCTTGTGCTGGTCCAGCGCTTCCTGGCTCAGCGAGAACTGGTGCGGCGCGTCGACCAGGAATGCGCCGAAATCCCCCGCGTTGTGCGAGTCCGGCATATCGATCGACGGCATGGTGCCGATATTCCCGAGAAACGGCTGCATATGCGCGGCAATACCGGGCATGTCGGCGCGGGCGAGCGCAAGAATGGAGTGCTGCTCCGAGTTCTCCGGAAGCAAGGCAAGCCCGGCGGGCGCGCCGGCAATCTTCCTGGCGGCGGCGGCGTCCACGGTGAGCGAAACCCGGTTCTCCCGATCCAGCACGATCACATAGCCGTTGCTGAAGCGAAAAGCACTGACCTCCGCGCCGCAGACGTCGCAGCGGATGGCGTCCTCGCCAATTCCTTCCACCCGGCTGGGCGGGCTGGGCGTGCCACATGCCGAGCACAGCTTCGCCACAAACGGGTCGCCAAGATAGCGGCCTTCGATAAACTCCATCACCCCTGAAGAGGTAGCCTGCGACGTGACCTCGCAGCGCAGAATCTTCAGTGCGACCGCATCGCCGGGCTGTGCGCCTTCCACCGCAACCGGTTGCGTCACCTCGTGCCCGCCCTGGAAGATGGGCGTGATCATCGGCCCCCAGCAACCGGGCGGTGTCCCGGTGGCGATGCGGCCGCCGTTCTTGACCGGGCCGAGCATCTCCAGTCCCGGGCCGATCACGCCGCGGGTGTAGGTGCTGACATGTACAACGTCCTGAGCGGTATTTGCTGGCATGCTGTGTTCCTTTGAACTGACTTTGAACTAACGTTGAACTCACCGTGTGTAGAGCAAAGCTTATGGCGCTCACGCGCGCGGCGGAATCCGTACGGCCATCTAACGCGCTAGGGAAAAACACGTAGCGCGCAAGGACCAGCGCGGCGCCGCCCGGCGTACCGGCACCTCAGGACTTGAAGCGGCGTTTTAGTATGACCACGGCGATCGCCTGCGCGAGCACCGCCGCGTTGGCCAGCACCATCGGACGCGAGCCGATCGCGACGCCGTAACCCAGCCAGAGCACCACGCCGAGGATAAACACCAGGTACATGCCGTAGGAAATATCGCTCGCGGAACGCGAGCGCCAGATCTTGACCAGTTGTGGCACAAAGGCCACCGTCGTACAGCAGCCGGCCAGCAGGCCAACCATGTCTTCGATCGTCATTGCGCGGGCCTGCCTCAGAAGTAACGATCGAAATGCACCTGCCGGGCGGGCACGGCGTGCGCGCCCAGCAGCATGTTCTGCACGGCCTCGATCATGGGTGGCGGCCCGGCGAGATAGAACTCGTATTGCGCCAGCGCCTTGTCAAGTATTTGCTCCACCAGTTCATGCACAAACCCGGTGTGGCCGCGCCACATCCCCGTCTGGCCGGCTTCCCTTGAGGACACTGTCGCGTGAAAGACAATGCGCTCGCCGAAGCCCGGCAGTTCGCGCAGCATGCTCTCCCCGCAGATGTCGCGCGGTGTTCTGCCGCCGTAGAAGAAGTGCAGCCTGGCGGACGACATCGCCGTATTCCCCGCCATGCCACGCGCGATCGATAGCATGGGAGCCAGCCCCGAGCCGCCCGCGATGCAGACGATGTCGCGTTGCGCTTCGGGCCGCAAGTAGGCGAGTCCGTACGGGCCATCGATCACGATGGCATCGCCCGGCTTCATATGCTCGAACAGCGCGGTCGTTCCCGCGCCTTGCGGCACGCGGCGGATCTGGAAGCGCCACTCGCCGGCTGCATTCGCCAGGTTCGCCATCGAATAGGCGCGCGCGCCATCCACGCCTGGCAGTTGCAGCAGCGCGTACTGCCCAGGCAGGAACACCGCGGGACGCGGCCCGACGAAGCAGAACTCCTGGATATCGTGCGTGACGGCGCTGACCTCCCGCAAGACTGCCGGCATCGCCTCGGGCCGCGAGGCTGGCCGGCAGGCGTCGTCGAGCCGCAGCTTGACCGTGCAGCCGCTCCTTGGCCTGGCCTGGCAAGCCAGCATCCGTCCCTTCGCCCTGTCACGCGCCGACAGGCCGGGCGCATCGCCACGCACGGTCTCGACCTCGCCAGCGAGCAGCTCGAACTTGCACGTGCCGCACGCACCCACGTTGCATTCATAGGGCAGGCCAAGCCCGGCACGCAAGCCGGCGCGCAGGAGGATATCGCCATCCTGGCAGTCGAACGTTTCGCCGGTGCCGGCGATTGCAATGGAAAAGGTCATTGCGGCCTCACCTTCCGGAGCGAATGCAAACGCCATCGCCCTCCATGATGACGTCGTAGGTCTTCAGCGGCAGGCTGCAAGGCGCGCCGGCCGGCTTTCCCGTCCTGATATCGAACGCGCCCTGGTGAAACGGGCACTCGACCAGCACGCCATCGATCTCGCCTTCGCACAACGAGGCTTCACCATGGGTGCATTTGTCATCGGTGACGTAATACGCCCCGCTCAAATTGAAGACGGCGAGTGGCGGATGATCTGCAATCAACACTCGCTTCGCCTCGTTGTCCGGGACCTCGTCCTTGCGGCACAAGAAATGGATTACGTGTTCTGTCGTAGTCATAATGTCGGTCCTGGCCGCACCGCAAACCCCGCGGGTGCGGCCGTTTATCCCTGGTGATCCGCGCTTTGGCGCGCGCTCACGCCATCAAGGCCGCGATCGGCGCTGCGCCCTGCTCCGGGCCCATGGCGCCGTAGCCGCCGTCCACCGGCAGATTGGCGCCGGTAATGAACGAGGCCTGATCGGAGCAGAGAAACACCACGGCGGCAGCCACTTCCGCCGGCTCGCCCACCCGCCCCAGCATATGGAACGGTGCGGCAACGCGATTGGCCTTGTCCTTGTCGCCGCCCGAGACCTGGTCGAGTACGCCAGACCAGGTCCAGCCGGGCGAGACACTGTTGACACGGATATTGTCCTTGGCCAGGTCCATCGCCTGGCTGCGCGTCAGCTGCACCACCGCCGCTTTCGATGCGGGATATAGCCAGCGACCCGCCTGCGCCACCTGCGCGCTGGTCGAGCCGAAGTTCACGATGGCGCCACCGCCGCGCTGGACCATGTGCGGATACGCCGCGCGCAGCAACATGACGCCGCCCACCAGGTTCACGCCGAGCGCCTGGCTCCATTGCTGGCGGTCCGAGGCAAGCCCCTCATCGACATAGCTGCATGCCACGTTGACGATAAAGTCGATGCCGCCGTACGCGGCCACCGCCGCATCGACGCATCGCTGGAGCTGCTCGTCCTGCGTCAGATCGGTTTGCACAAAGCGCACGCCATCCGCAAACTCCCGCTGCAGCGCCTCGCCGTTCTTGCCATCGATGTCGGCAACCACGACGCGCGTGCCGTTGCGATGGAACTGGCGCACGATCTCCGCGCCGATCAGCGTCGCGCCACCCGTCACGATGGCGACCTTGTCTTGTAAGCCTTTCATTGTCGTTCCCCGAGAAAACAGGGTTAAAGAGCGGCCAGCGCTTCCTGGTTCAGCGAACTGAGGATGCCCTTGCAGAACATCAGCGGCGCCGCCTTGCGCGACCGGTACCGCACGATCTGGCCCATCAGGATCAGGTGATCGCCGCCGGGGTAGATGGCGGCGGTCCGGCACTCGAGGTGCGCTACCGCACCGTCGATCAAGGGAACGCCATCAAGGCCGGCCGAGGTATCGACACCCGCGAACTTGTCCGCCGCCGGCGCGGCGAACTGCCGGCAGATGCCGGCCTGGTCTGCCGCCAGGATATTGATGGCGAAACGCTGGCATTGCTCGAACGCCGGCAGGCTGGGCGATTTGCATGCCAGGTTCCACAACACCAGCGGCGGGCGCATCGACACCGAGGTGAAGGAGTTCGCAGTGACGCCGATCCAGCGGCCATCGGCGGCGGCGGTGGTGACCACCGTCACACCGGTCGGAAAACAGCTCAGTGTGCTGCGCAGCCCTGCATCCTCGAAGGGTGCATCGGCCACCACGTGGCCATCAGCGGGTAAATGGCTAGGCTGCATTTGCCATCCTGTCGGAAACGAAGCGCCGGGCCGCGCCAACATCGGCGATCCACGGCCAAAAGTGGCTGGGCGTCTCGAAACAACCCACGAATTCGTCGGCGATCACGCGGTTCTGCGATGCCGCGCCCAACACGTGCATGACTGCTTCGCCCGGCGGTTCGAGCAGCAGGTTGGTGAATGCGGTGGTATAGCTGGCGGACGTCTGCCAGAACGCATCGAAGGTGGATTGCATCCACCCGGCGTCGAAGGCCTCGCCTTGCGCCTCGCCGATGGCGCGCAGCAGGTGGTCAGCCAGACGCGACGCATTGTTCGCACCTTGCCCCGCGATCGGATCGTTCAGGCACACGGTATCGCCGATCCCCATGACCACGCGGCCCGATGGCAGCACGCCAACCGGCTTGCGCACGGTGGGCGTAAAGGCGCCCTTGAGCCAGGCATTCGCGTCGGTCAGCCGGGCGTCATCGAGGTAGGCCGCGTCATCGGGGGCGAATTCGCGCACCACCTGCCGGGCGACATTCAGCAGCTCCTGGCTGTCCGCGGCATCGTTGAAGCGGTCCATGGGGCCACCGGGGCGCGCCTCGAACAGGAAGCTGCGGCACTCTCCTGCGGTATGCGTATAGAACGGCAACGAAAAGAATTCCCCCACACCCATCACGAAATTGAACCGAAGCGGCCGGAAGTCCGCCTTCGGCCACGGCCGCTCGCCCAGCAGCTTGGAACCACGCAGCAGCAAGGCGGCGAGCTGTCGCGGCGGGCTCTGGTGGCGGCTGCGCGCATCGTCCCGCGCAAACAATGCATTGATCGGCCCTTTGCCGGCCGCGACGAAAGTCAGGGCGTTGTCCGCGGCGATCTGCTCGAGATCGTCCAGCGTCACCGTCTTGATCACCAGGTTGCCGCCGCGCAGCTGGAACTCCTGCATCCAGCGCGCGAACTTGGTGCGTTGATCCAGCGCCTGGCCCGATTTCTCTTGGAGGCGGCCGGCGACGGTGAGCACGCTTTTGCCGGTCGGCTCCCGGAAATCCACCAACATGCCCTCGCCCAGCGGCACTTCGGTTTCCCAGAAATTCAAGCCAAGCCGGCGCTCCATATCCAGGGTCTGGTTGAACAGGAAGGCAGTGCTCTGGATTCGGCTGCCAAGCAGTTGCTCGGGCGTTCGGTCGCTGTAAAGCGTCACTTCATAGCTGCGGTCAAGCAGGCCGAATGCCACGTGCAGGCCGCACTGCCCGCCCCCGATGACAGCGATTTTTCTTCTCATGCGTATCTCCTCGATCCACAACACTGGTGTCAGGCTCAAGATTAGAGGGGCGCGCAGCGGGGGTAAATTCGTTCCTCCACCTAAAACGATAGGTGGGATTACTTATCGGGAATTGGTTGGACTCAGGCGTGGTTCGCGGAAGCGCCGGCCATGGCGAGCCTGACCAGCTCCGCGAGCGATGTCGCGCCAAGCTTCTCGCGGATATGCGCGCGATGGACTTCGACAGTCTTGTAGCTGATATCGAGTTCGGACGCGATCACCTTCGAAGCCTTGCCTTCGACCAGCTTGTCAAACACCTCGCGCTCGCGCGCCGACAATTGATCCAGCAGATGCCTGGTGCGATCGCGCGCCTGCTCGCTCGCGTGCCGGCGCTCGGCCAGTTGGAGCGCTGCCTGCACCTTGTCGATCAAGGCCTGGTCGTTGAAGGGCTTCTCGAGGAAATCGTAGGCCCCACCCTTCATCGCCCGCACCGTCATGGGGATATCGCCGTGGGCGGTCAGGAAGATCACGGGAAGCAGGAAGCCCCTGGACGCCAGCGCTTCCTGGAGTTCGAAGCCGCCGATATAGGGCATGCGGACATCAAGCAACATACAGCCAGGCTGCTTGGGGTCGGCCGCGTCCAGAAACTCGCGCCCGTTGGTGTAGGCGCACACCGTGAGGCCGACGGATTCGAGCAGGAACTTGAGCGATACGCGGACACCGCCGTCGTCGTCAACGATGTACACGACAGGTTTAACAGGGCCGTGCCTGGGACCGGCGGCCACTTCTTGCAATGCTTTCATCGGCGTTCATGGGGG
>NZ_JARJLM010000171.1 GCF_029335485.1 Cupriavidus basilensis | reverse complement strand
AGAGCCGTAGAGCCACCTGCGCGCGAACGCGCAGGGTCAGCGTGCCGTGATTACTTGATGACGGTCTTCGCTTCCTTGATCAGCTCGGGCGACAGCGTCACGCCTTGCTTCTCGGCTGCGCCGGTGTTCACGAACAGTTCCAGCTTGTCGCTGGTTTCCGAAGCGATCGTGCCGGGCTTCTCGCCCTTCAGGATACGCACCACCACCTTGCCGGTCTGATGGCCGAGATCGCCGTAGTTGATGCCCAGCGCGGCAATGGCGCCGCGCTTGACGCTGTCGGTGTCGGCCGCGATCAGCGGGATCTTCGACTCGTTGGCGACCTTGACCAGGGCCTCATACGCCGACACCACGTTGTTGTCGGTGTTGGTGTAGATCACGTCGACCTTGCCGATCAGGCTCTTGGCGGCGGCGCCGATGTCGACCGTACGCGGCGCGGCGGCTTCCTTCAGCGTCATGCCTTCCTTGGCCAGCAGCGCCTTCAGTTCCTTGACCACCACCACCGAGTTGGCTTCACCCGGGTTGAAGACCATGCCCACCGTCTTGGCCTTGGGCAGCACGCGCTTGATCAGGGCGACCTGGCGGTCCAGCGGCAGCTTGTCCGACACGCCGGTCACATTGGTGCCCGATGCGCCCCAGCTCTTGACCAGCTGGGCGGCAACCGGGTCGGTCACGCCGGAGTACACCACCGGCACCGACTTGGTGGCGGCCACCACGGCCTGGGCCGACGGCGTGGCGACAGCGACGATCACATTGGGCTGGTCGCCGACGAACTTGCGGGCGATCTGGGCGGCAGTGCCGGTATTGCCCTGCGCGCTCTGGTATTCCCACTTCAGGTTCTTGTCGGCGTCATAGCCGGCGGTCTTCAGCTCGTCGCGCACGCCATCGCGGATGGCGTCCAGCGCGGGATGGTCGACGATCGAGAGTACCTTGACGGTCTGGGCCTGAACGGCGCCGCCGTACAGCAGTGCCAGGGCCACGGCGCTGCCCAGGATGGTCTTGGTCGATGTCTTGAGACACTTCATGGTTTTGATCTCCCCCGGAGTGGGTTCTGGGTGATAAGCCGCTATTCGTTTTGACTGAGGTCTGGTCCGCCGTCCTGCCCGGCGGCGCGTGGCGCCGGCCGGACGGTCCGTTGCGCAAGCGACTCACCAGGCGGCAGGCGGGCGGTTGCCGGGGCGCAGCGGATACGACGGCGATAAGCCTGCGAGGATACCATTTCCGCCGTGCGATTTGCCCGGTTCCGGTGTGTCTGTAGGGGGAAACGCCAGTCCCGGAGCGCGCTGAGGGCGGCTCCGGGTGGCGTACGGGTATCGGTGCGGGGAGCGCCGGAAGGCTACTGGGCGGGGTTGTGGATCTCGGCGTGGATGCGTGCGATGGCCGCCGTCACGCCTTCGGGCAGGGGGGCTTGCCAGGCATCGATGTTCTCGCGCAGTTGCTCCAGCGAGGTGGCCCCGATGATGGTGCTGGCCGCGAACCAGCGCGAGTAGCTCCAGGCCAGTGCCAGCGTCGCCGGCGAGATGCCGTGCTCGCGCGCCAGCGCCACATAGCGGGCGGCGGCTGCCAGGCTTTCCGGACGCAGGTAGCGCGGGCTCCAGTCGGGCGGAAAGCGTGTCAGGCGGCCCTTGGCCTGCGTGTCGAACACCGGCTGCGCGAGGTCGCCGCCCAGGTACTTCCCGGTGAGCTGGCCAAAGGCCAGCGGGCTGTAGACCAGCAGGCTGACGTCGGTGCGGAAGCAGGCCTCGTCCAGTCCCTGTTCGAAGCTGCGATTCAGCAGGTTGTACGGGTTCTGGATGGTGGCGATGCGCGGCAGGCCGTGCAGCTCCGCCTGCTTGACGAACTCGGCCACGCCCCACGGCGTTTCATTCGAGACGCCGACGTAGCGGATCTTGCCCGCGCGCACCAGCTCGCCCATGGCTTCGAGCTGGGCCTGGATCGAAGCGCATTCGCGCTCCTTGGCGGGGTCGAACTGCTTCTGCCCGAAGATGGGCGCGTTGCGGGCCGGCCAGTGGATCTGGTACAGGTCGATATAGTCGGTCTGCAGGCGCGCCAGCGAGGCATCCACAGCGGTGCGGATGCTGTCGGGGGTCAGGTCGCCGCCATTGCGGATCCATGGCATGCGTGCCGGGCCGGCCACTTTGGTGGCCAGCACGATGCGGTCGCGCCGCTGGCGCTTGAGCCAGCTGCCGACGATGCGCTCGGTGCTGCCATAGGTCTCGGCGCGCGGCTTGACCGGGTACATCTCGGCCGTGTCGATAAAGTTGATGCCGCGCGACACGGCGTAGTCGAGCTGGCTGTGGCCCTCGGCTTCGGTGTTCTGCTCGCCGAAGGTCATGGTGCCGAGGCAGATGCGCGAGACCTGCAGGTCGCTGCGGCCCAGACGGGTGGTTTCCATTGGCTTTCTTCCTTGTCGGGCGCCGCAGGCTTGCGGGCTTCCAGGGTTCGGGGAGGTTGGGTCCGGCTGGCTGTCAGGCGCGCAGGGCGGCGGCGCATTCCTTGACCAGCGCCGGCCCGCGATAGATCAGTCCGCTGTACACCTGCACCAGCTGCGCGCCGGCGGCGATCTTGGCTTTGGCATCGGCACCGTTGAAGATGCCGCCTACCCCCACGATGGGAACCGTATCCCCGACCACGGCACGCAGGCCCTTGACCACGCGCGTGGACGACGCGAACACCGGCCGGCCGGACAATCCGCCGGCTTCCTCGCCATGCGGCAGGCCCTTGACCGCGTCGCGGGCGATGGTGGTGTTGGTGGCGATCACGCCGTCGATGCGGTGGCGCACCAGCGCATCGCCGATATTGCCGATCTGGTCGGCATCGAGATCGGGCGCGATCTTGAGCGCCAGCGGCACATAGCGCTTGTGCTGGTCAGCCAGGCGCTGCTGCGCGTCCTTGAGCGTGGAGAGCAGGCTGTCGAGCTCGCTTGCGCCCTGCAGCTGGCGCAGGTTCTTGGTGTTGGGCGACGAGATATTGACGGTGACGTAGCTGGCGTGCGGATAGACCCGTTCCAGGCAATAGAGGTAATCGTCCACCGCGCGCTCGATCGGCGTATCGGCGTTCTTGCCGATGTTCAGGCCCAGCACGCCGCCCTCGGCCTTCCAGCGCGAAGCCCTGACGTTGGAGATGAAGGCGTCGACGCCGCCGTTGTTGAAGCCCATGCGGTTGATCAGTGCGTCCGCCTGCGGCAGGCGGAACATGCGCGGGCGCGGATTGCCCGGCTGCGCGCGCGGCGTCACCGTCCCCACTTCGATAAAACCGAAGCCGAAAGTGGCCAGGCCGTCAATGTAGGCGCCGTCCTTGTCGAGCCCCGCGGCCAGGCCGACCGGATTGGGGAAGCGCACGCCCATCACCGTGCGCGGGTCGTCGGCGATGGTATTGCCGATGCAGCCGGCCAGTCCCAGGCGTTTGGCGCGCAGCAGGTTGTTTAGGGTGAAATGGTGGGCGTCCTCCGCATCCATCGAGAACAGGGCGGGGCGAAACAGGGGGTAGAGCGCGTTCAGCACAGGGGAATCAGCCTGGAAGTCGGGACCAAGGCGGCATTGTAACGGTTGGGCCGGAGCGTGGCCGGCCGGCGTACGCGCACAGTGGCATGCGGCGGCTGCCCTATGGCGCGTCGTCGGCCGCTTGCGGCGGGATCACTGGCGCAGCGGTGGGGGATGCCGGCGGCGCGGGAGGCGCGGAGACCGCCAGCGCCTCGAACGATCGCCACTGGTTTGCGGTCAGCACCTGCAGCGGCTGGTAGCGTGCCTTATAGGCCATCTTGCGGCTGTCGGCGATCCAGTAGCCGAGGTACAGGTGGGGCAGGCCAAGTTCGCGGGCCTGCCGGATCTGCCACAGGATGTTGTAGGTGCCATAGCTGGCATGCAGTTCCAGCGGGTCGTAGAAGGTGTAGACCGAGGACAGCCCGTCGTCGAGCACGTCGATCATGCTGACCATGCGCAGTCGGCCGGCCTGCGGCGAGCCCGGCGGCTCGCGGAACTCCACCAGGCGCGAGTTGACCCGGCTCTGCAGCAGGAATTGCTCGTACTGGTCGCGGCTGTCCTGGTCCATGCCGCCGCCTGCATGGCGCATCGACTGGTACAGCAGGTATAGCGAATAGTGCTCTTCGACGTAGGTCAGCGGCGCCACCAGCGCCTGCAGGTCTGCGTGCTGGCGCCACGCGCGGCGCTGGCTGCGGTCGGGATGGAACTGCTCCACCACCACGCGGCATGGCGTGCAGGCGTGGCATTCATCGCAATAGGGGCGGTAGGTGAAGATGCCGCTGCGCCGGAAGCCGGCGCGCACCAGCCGGGAATAAACGTCGGCATTGATCAGGTGGGCTGGCGTGGCCACCTGCGAGCGCGCCATGCGGCCGTCCAGGTAGCTGCAAGCGTAGGGGGCCGTTGCATAGAACTGCAGCGCGGAAAGGGGTAGTTCCTTAAGCTTGCTCATTTGTCTGAAACGGCCAGGAATGAAACAGCAACGCGAGGTAGCCGGCGGCGCGGCGAGGTGGCGCGCTGGCCTCAAGGCAAGCCTGCAAGCCCATATTGTCCGGCAGCGGCGCGTCCGGCGGGGCGTGCCTTATGCCTTTTCCATCTGTGCCTGTGCCGGATCCTGAGCCTGCGTCCATCGCTGCAGCACCGTCTTGTCAAAGCGCCACGGAACGATATCGGGCTGGCGCGTGGCGACGCGCACATGCGCCGCGAAATCCGCACGCGGAATCGGACTCGCGCCAAGCGAAGCCAGATGATCGGTTTCCTGCTGGCAGTCTATCATCGCCACATCGTGATTGCCGAGGAACGCGCACAGCGCGGCCAGCGCGATCTTGGACGCGTCGCTGCGGCGCGCGAACATCGATTCACCGTAGAACATCCGCCCGAGCGCCACGCCATACAAGCCGCCCGCGGGTTCGCCGCGGTACCAGCTCTCCACGCAGTGGGCGAGGCCGTTGCGGTGCAGCGCACCATAGGCGGCAATGATGTCCTCGGTGATCCAGGTGCCGTGCTGGCCTTCGCGCGGGGTGAGGGCGCAGGCCTGCATCACCGCGACAAAGTCGTGGTCGACGCGGATTTCCCAGTCGGGGTCGCGCAGCACGCGCTTGAGGGTCTTGCGGAAGGTGGCGGAAACCCGCAGTGCCTGCGGCGCCAGCACCATGCGCGGGTCGGTGCTCCACCACAGCACCGGCTGGCCTTCCGCATACCAGGGAAAGATGCCTTGCCGGTACGCCAGCAGCAGACGCTGGGCCGAGAGTTCGCGGCTGGCCGCGAGCAGGCCGGGCGCGTCGGTGCCCGGGCCGAGCGCACGCTCGACCGGCGGGAACGGATCATGCGGATCCAGCCAGGTGATCATGCAGGGTTACAGGGCGTGCGCCCGCGTTCAGGGTTCGACCGTGGCCCGGCTGGTCAGCGGGCGCATCGGCTTGTCGATATCCAGGCTGTGCAGGCGGAAGGTGCCGTCGGCCAGCCGCCCCGCCGCGCGATCGGCGAAGAAGCAGCGCAGCGAATGGATCACGGTGGGGAAGGCCAGTTCATCCCAGGGGACGTCGGCTTCATCGACCAGCTTCACCTCGAGGCTTTCCTCGCCCGCCGAGATATCCAGATCGTCCAGCGTCGCCAGGTAGAACATATGTACCTGATGCACATGCGGCACATTCAGGATGGAGAACAGTTCGCCAACCTGCACGCGGGCACCGGCTTCTTCCAGCGTTTCGCGGGCGGCCCCCTGCGCGGTGGTCTCGCCGATCTCCATGAAGCCGGCCGGCAGCGTCCAGAACCCGTAGCGCGGCTCGATGGCGCGCTTGCACAGCAGGATCTTGTCCTCCCACACCGGGATGGTGCCGACCACATTGCGCGGGTTGACATAGTGGATGGTGCCGCAGTTGTCGCACACATGGCGTGGGCGGCTATCCCCATCAGGGATGCGCAGCACGACCGCATGGCCGCAGTTCGAGCAGAATTTCATGGGAGGCGTCCGGGAGGAATGG
>NZ_JARJLM010000170.1 GCF_029335485.1 Cupriavidus basilensis | reverse complement strand
ACCGCGGTCAACAACGTGGCGATCAGCAAGAGTTTGGCATGGTTCGAGAACAACGTGATCTACCACGTGCCGCAGGGCTTCCCCGGCGTCGGCCGCCGCGTCTACCCGGGCTTCCTGCAGCACACCGGCTTCGTCGCGATGAATCCGGACCGCCACGTGAACAGCCACTACGACTACTTCAAGGACCTGGTCAAGGGGGACGACGCCAGCGCCGAGGCCCACCGCAAGTTCTATGACGAGTACAACGCCGTGCTGGACATGGATGCGAACTACTACCTCGACACCATTCGCACGGTGTTTCAGGAATTCCATCTCGTGCAAGGCACCTGGGACGTCAGGAACCCTGAAGGCGTGCTGGAGCGCGTGCGTCCGCAGGACATCCATTCGACCGCGCTGCTGACCATCGAAGGTGAGTTGGACGATATCTCAGGCTCCGGCCAGACCCGTGCCGCACATGAACTGTGTACCGGTATCAGCCAGGTTCACCAGCGGCACTACGAAGTTGAGGGCGCGGGTCATTACGGCATCTTCAGCGGGCGTCGGTGGCGTGAGAATGTTTATCCGGAGGTACGGGCGTTCATTGCAGCGAGTGAGCGCGGCGCAAAGAGTGGACCGAGCGATGTCTAGCACGGGTGCCCCAATCTGGCTCACGCCACAGAGCATTGCGATGTCCGAGGTCTGTGCCGGTCTGCTCCGGGCACCGACGACAGGCATCGAGCAGGAGCGATTCGCTAATCTGCCGGCCGAGGATTTCGCGCCGATCTATTTTGGTTTACCGAAAGACGTGGGACGCGCGGCGCCGCCGATCTGCCCCTTACGACCGGAGCGGCCCTGGCGGGCGCTGGCCGGGCCACTTCCAGGAAGAGCATAATGACCAGCAAGACCGGCGGTGATGCACCGCAACACGCCCCCAACAGTCCTGACGCGCAATTGCGCCTGGCCGCGCTGGAATACCACCGCAGCCCGACCAAGGGCAAGATCCAGGTAAACGCGACCAAGGCGCTGTCCAACCAGCGCGACCTGTCCCTGGCCTACTCCCCGGGCGTGGCCTACGCCTGTGAAGAGATCGCCAAGGACCCGGCCATGGCGGCCGAGTACACCTCGCGCGGCAACCTGGTGGCGGTGATCACCAACGGTACCGCCGTGCTGGGCATGG
>NZ_JARJLM010000016.1 GCF_029335485.1 Cupriavidus basilensis | reverse complement strand
TTCTGCCGGCATGGCCTTGATCCTAGGAGTTGAGATGGCAATCCCGAGTTATGAAGTCGCACGACTGGCGTCCCTTGCCGTGAGGCTCGCGCTATCGTCCGGCCTGTCGCGCGAAGAGATGCAGGCTGCGCTCAGCCTCGCGGGCTCCTTGATCGAACAGGAGGAAAGCGCGGCCGTCGAAGGTACGGCGGCCAGGGAGCTCAACGCCAAGGCAACGCGCACTGTCCACTGACTCCCCCGGCATGCCGCGCTGCCCCCTGGGGGGAAGCGCGCGCATCCAGCCCGCCGCATCGCCGATGCCCCCGGGCGCCCGGCGGCCCCGCAAGCCACGTGCCCCTGGCGCGGTTCCCCGGCTTAGTCGAGCAGGCCCGCCCAGTACAGTTCCGCCGCACCCAGCACCGCGCGCATCTGCGTCGTATGGGCCAGCCGGAAGGCATCGCCGTAGATCGTCTGGTCCGGAAATTCGGTAACCAGCGTGAAGGGCACCGTGGAGCGGTGATCTTCCACGATCATGCAGGGAATGCCGTTGAGTACGGGAAACGGCACCTCGCCGGCGTGCCGGCCCCAGGTGGCAAGTTGCCGGGCGTTGAAGGCGGCCAGTTCCGGCGAGGCCGCGAGCTGCGCCGTCAGCGCATGCATGAAGGCCATGCCATCGCGTCCGGCATGGTGCCGCAGGATCAGGAAGAATCCCTTGGGAAGGGTCCAGTTCTCGAAACCCGGCGGCACATAGCCGGTGAGCGGCCGCGTCCATTCGTGGGCCGGATAGCCATGCAGGCTGAGGTGCAGTCCCGCGCCGGTACGCGCGATGGCTTCGAGGCGCGCCGCCTTCTCGCCAAACGGCGGTGCCATGCGCGCCTCGAGATCGTCGCCCAATGCCGTGTAGCGGGCGGCGTGCGACATATGGCGGGGGTTGTCCTCGCGCAAGCGGGCATGCAAGGCTGCGCCATCGGGGTTTTCCATCGCGACCAGCGCGAAGTGCGCCCCCGGGTGCAATGCAAGCGCATGCGCCGCGCGCAGCGCACCCACCACGCCGGAACTCTCGTTGGCGTGCTGGCCAGCCGAGATCACGAGTCCCGGCAGCGCACCTTCGATGCAGGTGCCGTGAACCAGGCGCCCCTGCGTTGAATTCGCCTGGAAACGCTTGCCGCCCAGCGCATGCATGGCGAGGGCCGCTTCGTCCGGCGTCAGCGGGCGCGGCAATACGGCCAGCGCGTCGGCGCGCAGCGCGGTGGTGGCCGTGTCGTCCTCAGCTGCCGCCGCGCGAGGATGCGGCAGCAGTTCCATCCGTATCCGTGTAGCGCCGTCGCACGGGCGGATGTCGGGCACGATCTGCCCGGGCTGCAAGGTGCGATCGCCGCGCGGCAGGCCGGCACGGTCCTGGAAGAATTCCAGCACCGAAAAATAGAGATCCTCGTGCAGGGCTTCGCGGGTACTGATGCACTCGTCCTGGTAGGACAGCGCTCGCTCGATGCCCCCCGTGTCGATGGCAATGCGCAGGACGTCGAAATAGGGGGCCTGCCGGCTCCAGCCATGGTTGCGGATGGCCGCCATGGCGGCCGCGAATCCAAGCTCGAATTCGGTGGCCAGCGGGCCGTCCTCGAGACAGATGTCGCCCTGCCAGAGCCGCAGCCACCCGCACGGCGCGCCCGACGCCGCGAGCGGCACGAAGACACGATGGACGGCGCCATCCAGCTCGACGCTATAGTGCCCGTCGGCATCGCCCTGGTCCAGGCTGAGCCGGCCTTCAGGCAGCATCCCGGCCAGCGGGTAGGTTTCCAGGCGGAACCGCTGCGCCTGCGCGCGGGTGCCTGCAGCAGGCGTTCGCACGGCGATCCGGCGCACGCCCGCGATGCCGGTACCGTCGCCGTCAAGGCCAAGCTCGTCGAGAAAGAAATGGAGCAACGGCTTGTATGCGCTGCGGATCACCGCTGTCACGCCGGCGTCGGCCAGGCGCAGCGCGGCAGCGCGGCGCGCGTCGGCATCCTCGAACACCCATGCTTCCACGCGCGAGCCCGGCATGGCGGTCAGGCGTTCAGTCAGGGCATCGAGGGTGCGCGCAATGCGGGCATCGAGCAGGATCGTCATGGCAAGCCGTGGCGCCGCATGCGGCGGGCTGGAGGTGGGATCCGGCATTATAGGCAGGCTCGCGGACCTGCGTGCATACCGTGCGAGGGCGCGTAGGCCGGCAACACATGCATGCCCGAATGCGTACTGCCCCGCCCGGCCTCAGTGGTCCGGCGGCACCTGCCCCGGATCGTTCTGGCTGTCCAGTTTCCTGGCGGCCCTCTGCTTGAGCGTGGCCACGGTCTTCGCGGAAATGCCCAGCCGCGTTGCGATCTCGAGATCGCCGAGCCCGTCCGAGAGCAGCTGGAACATGCGCAACTCGCACGGTGTCAGCCGCGCCATCCCGCCGCCGGCTTCGCCCTGGGCACACGCGTTGCTCACGGCATCGGGAAAGGCCGCATAGCCCTGATTCACCATATCGAGAGCGGCCGCCAGCAAATGGAAGGGGTGGGACTTGTTCACATAGGCGCTCGCGCCCGCCCAGCGCGCCAGTTGCGCATCGCGCCCGGGATCGCCGCCCGAGAACACCACGATCCGTGTCGGCTGCTCCAGCGCGCACACCCGCCGCACGACTTCCAGGCCGTCCAGGCCCGGCAGGTTGATGTCCACCACGGCCAGCGCGGGACGCAATTGCCGCAGGACGCGCAAACCCTCCACCCCGTCGCCGGCCTCCGCTACCAGCGCATAGCGGCCGTGCCGCTGCAGATTGACGCGAATCGACTCGACGATGAACGGATGATCGTCGACAGCCACCACGGACAGCGGCTGCTCCTCCCCAGGCTGGTGCATGTAAGCCTTTTTGAAAGTCCCCAGCGCGGCAACGCGCTGCTGGATGCAGGAAAAAGACGGGACCGGCAGAAGCAGTGCCGCAGCGCCCTCTCGAACTGGCAGTTTGGCGGATGCACCACCGGGCGGGCTAGGAGAAATTTCTGCTTCACTGCCGGAAACATCCTTAAGGTGCGACGGGACAGCACTGGACAACACGGCAGGCGACCATGGGCAATAGCAATACCTGGTCCGGCGCACATTACAGCGTGCACATTTTCTTACAACCCGGACATACGGCCACACCTCTGGATAGCTAAGCTGCCCCCTTGTCAAACCATGTCCTGCCATGCCGAGGAAAGCCCGAATGCGCCATGTCCTGCCGAAATCCTCCCGCCTATCCATGCCACTGCCCCGCTCCGACGCATACGCCGCGGGCTGCGCGGCGCGGGGACCGTCCGCCGCCCCCGGCAACGGCTGCAATGAGGTGGACCACCATCGTGCTGGTGCTGTGCAGTTGGATAGGCGCCTGCGCCGCGGCCGGGTGGCTGGTGATGGCATGTTCCGGCCTGCTTTCCCGGTGAGCCGCGCCGGCAATGCACCGCGGCCCGTTCATGCAACCCGGCCCGCATCCGCGCTTCATTTGGTAACGGTGTATTTCAACCCTAGCGCGAAGCGCCTTCATCCCTGACCGTCGCCGGCCCATTTCCGCCAGGCAAGGAGAGACCATGTACGATCGCGCCGCGCTGCCGCGCCCCCCCGAGCCCTCGATCACCGCCCGCGTCATGCGCGATACGGCCACGCCATGCGCGGCTCCGGCTTGCCATGCCGTCCCCCAGGCAACCGCCTGCGACATGCTGATGTCCGATATCGGCCTGCTGAAACGCTGCCGGCACTGCGGCGAATACTGGCCAGCCGACAGTGAATTCTTCGCGCGCGATGCGCGGCGCCAGGATGGCCTCGAACATATCTGCAAGGCTTGCCGCAAGGAGCAGCGGCTGGTGCGTTGAAACGCAGCGCAACAGCCGCTCCACCGGTTTTCCCGCAGGCTTTCGCCATGTTTGGAATATGAAGGTCGTCTTGCCTGCCACGTACACCGGAATGTCTCGCACGGCACACCGAAGCCGCGCTTTTTCAGCGTTATTTTCCCGCAATACCTAGGGTTTTCCCGAGAATGGATAGATCACCCCATTCCGGCATGGCGAATGAAGCAATGTTCGTTTTGTCCTGTTGATGGTTCGTTCCGTCTATTCCCTGCTCCCCCTGGCGCCGTTATTGTTACGTCCAACAACAATCCGACCCCCGCACCAGGAGACACGCAATGCGCACACAAGTCGCCATCATCGGCGCAGGCCCCTCGGGCTTGCTGCTCGGGCAGTTGCTGGCCAAGGCCGGCATTGACGCGATCATTGTCGAACAACGCAGCCCCGACTACATCCTTGGCCGCATCCGCGCCGGCATACTCGAGAGCGTGACCGCCGATGCGCTCGAACGCGCCGGCGTGGCCGAGCGCCTGCATCACGATGGCCTGGTCCACCACGGCATCGAGCTGTCCTTCGGCGGCCAGCGCCACCGCATCGACTTCCAGGCGCTGATCGGGCGCTCCGTCACGGTCTATGGCCAGACCGAAGTGACACGCGACCTGATGGCCGCGCGCGAGGGCTGCGGCGCCCGCACCATCTACGACGCGCAGGACGTAAGCGTGCACGACTTCGACACGGCCGCGCCCGTGGTGCGCTATCGCAAGGACGGACAGCTTCACGAGCTGCGCTGCGATTTCATCGCGGGCTGCGACGGCTTCCACGGCGTCACTCGGCGCAGCGTGCCCGACTCGTCGAAGCGCATCTTCGAGCGCGTCTATCCCTTCGGCTGGCTCGGCGTGCTCTCCGACACGCCGCCGGTGGCGGACGAACTGATCTATGCCAGCCACGATCGCGGCTTTGCCCTGTGCAGCATGCGCTCCCTCACGCGCAGCCGCTACTACGTGCAGGTAAGCGCCGACGAGCGGGTTGAGGACTGGTCCGATCAGCGCTTCTGGGATGAACTGCGCAGCCGTCTCGACGCGCGCGCCGCCGAGGCGCTGGTGACCGGCGCGAGCATCGAGAAGAGCATCGCTCCGCTGCGCAGCTTCGTGTGCGAGCCGATGCGCTTCGGCAACCTGTTCCTGGCGGGCGACGCCGCGCATATCGTGCCGCCTACCGGCGCCAAGGGCCTGAACCTCGCCGCCAGCGACGTGCTCTACCTGGCCGATGGCCTGATTGCGCGCTATCAGCACGACGATGCCACCGGGCTCGACACGTACTCGCAGAAATGCCTGCGCCGGGTATGGAAGGCGGAGCGCTTCTCGTGGTGGATGACATCGCTGCTGCACCGCTTTCCCGATGCCGACGATTTCGCCTTGCGCATCCAGCAAGCCGAACTGGACTATCTCACCGGCTCGCCGGCGGCCTGCATGTCGCTGGCCGAGAACTACGTCGGCCTGCCTTACTGAAGGCGGCGCGCGAGCCGGGCTCGCGCGGATTCCGCGAGACATGGGAACAAACCCGCCGCCAACGAGCGGCACAGCAGGAGACCCGTACCATGACGCCCCCCGACAGCGGCCACCGGGCCGCAGACCGCAATCGCGCGCGCCAGCCTGGCGCCAGCGTCGATGTCCAGCAGTTCATCGACAACCAACCCTTCTCGCGCTTCCAGTGGATCATCCTGATCCTGTGCTTCCTGATCGTGGCGGCCGATGGTTTCGATACCGCGGCGATCGGCTTTATCGCGCCGGTGCTGGCCAAGGAATGGGGCGTCAGCCGCGCCCATCTCGGCCCGGTGATGAGCGCGGCCCTGTTCGGCCTGGCCGCGGGCGCCCTGGTGGCGGGGCCGCTGGCCGACCGCTTCGGCCGCAAGCGCGTGCTGGTGGGCTCGGTGCTTTGCTTCGGCGCGTGGAGCGTGGCGTCGGCCTTTGCGAGCTCGCTCGAAGCGCTCACCGCCCTGCGCTTCCTGACCGGACTTGGCCTCGGCGCGGCCATGCCCAATGCGGTCACGCTGATGTCGGAGTACGCACCCGCCCGGCGCCGCTCCCTGACGGTCAACGCCATGTTCTGCGGTTTCACGCTGGGCTCGTCGGCCGGCGGCTTTATCGCGGCCTGGCTGATTCCGCACCACGGCTGGCATTCGGTCCTGCTGGCGGGCGGCATCGCGCCGCTGCTGCTGGCGGTACTGCTGGTGTTCTGCCTGCCCGAATCGGTCCGCTTCATGGTGGCACGCAAGGCGCCGGCCGCGCGCATCGCCGCCGCCCTGTCGAAGATCCGCCCGGGCGTGCTGCGTGGCGACGAGCGCTTCCACGTGCAGGAGAACGTCCCGGCGGGCACCGCCGCGCCGGCAGCGGCATCCTCGCTGCGCGCCATCCTGATGCCGCAGTTCCTCTCGGGCACCGTGCTGCTGTGGACCACCTACTTCATGGGCCTGCTGATTTTCTACCTGCTGACCAGCTGGCTGCCGACGCTGTTTGCCGACGCGGGTTTCCCGATCGAGAAGGCCGCCATGATCACCGCGCTGTTCCCGCTCGGCGGCGGCATCGGCACCTTGACGGTGGGCTGGCTGATGGACCGCGGCCATCCGTGGCGCATCGTGGCGGCAACCTATGCGCTGACGGGCGCGCTGGTCTACGCCGTCGGCCACGGCACCGGCGACATCTTCCTGCTGGGCCTGCTGGTGTTCGCCGCAGGCACGTGCATGAATGGCGCGCAGTCTTCCATGCCCACGCTGGCCGCCGGCTTCTATCCCACGCAATGCCGCGCCACCGGCGTGGCGTGGATGCTGGGCATCGGCCGCTTCGGCGGCATCGCCGGCGCGCTGCTGGGCGCACAGATCCTGGGCATGGGCTGGAGCTTCGGCAAGATCTTCGGCCTGCTCTCGCTGCCGGCCTTCGTTGCCACCGCCACACTGCTGATCGCCTCCGCACGGCCGCGGGCATCGGCGCAGGCCGCGCTGCGCTAGGAAAAGAAGTCCGGTGTGCCCGCCGATTGGCCTTGAAAACTCCCGGAAGGTGAATCAGGTGAAATCGATTCCGGGAGTTCCACGGCCCTAACAGATACCTCTATCCCTTGCATGGCAAGGCTTCATGGGATTCTGCGGGACCGACGTCTTAGAGGAACCGTGACTACCGCTTCCTCTGTGTGCGTGTAGCCAACAGCGTTGGGTCGTGAGCGATATGTCCGCCGCTCAAAGTGTTGATTGCCTCAGCCGGAATATCCATAAGGATCTGGCTATGCTGCGGCGTAAGGTGCGCAGTTAGCAGCTGAACGGGCCGTCCAGAGCGGTCGTGTAGTAATCGCGTGAGCCGGATGAGCGCGGTACCGACCTCGCACTGGAGCAGCTTCGCTTTGATGGGATCAGCCGATTCGGCGCTGATCTGCTGGACAACGCGCCCAAACTCCACGCCTTGGTCTAACAGAAGTTCGTACATCGCGCGCCTCTTGAGTGCGGCTTCGGTAATTTGATTGGTGATCGACTGCGGCGTCCAGGCCTCTGTCAGCATCAGCGGCGTGTCTCCCGCAACCCGCAAGCGGATCGCACAAACGGCGGGCTCTTCACCTGGCTGCTTCAGCGCCGCGGAGACGCGAAGGGGCGGAATCCGGGTCTCTACAGATACCACGCGCACTTGCGTCGCTTGAGCAGTCATCTTCAACTCGTCAATGTAAGACAGCGTTGGTGTGCCTGCTGTGGGCAACTGATCGCCACGCACATACGTGCCGCTTCCGTGGCGGCGCTGTACCAAACCCTCTGACTCAAGGTCCGCCAGTGCTCGACGGACGGTGGCCCGAGCCACCCCGAACAGTTTGACGAGAGCTTCCTCGTTGGGCAACGCACTGCCAGGTTGATAGGCGCCTTGTGTAATCCCATCCCTCAGCACCAGGAAGATCTGGCGGTGGCGCGCGATCCCCGTGGTGCGCAGGGTGCCTTGCGGAGCAATATTGGTCGTCATCGATAAAGGATACATCACCTTGACACACATGGCTAGTTGTACAATACTCTATACAACTTTTTGGGGTGCTGATGAATTTACTGAAGACCTTCCGTTCGCCAGTGCCATGCATTTCTTGCATTTCCGGCGGGCAAGCGAGAGCGGGCTGGGGCCATCCTGGCATTGGGGCTGGCGGCAAGGATGTCTTGCGGATGGGAAGCGATGCTTCCGCAATAATGAGCCCCGGGTCGATCCGGCAGGCTATCAAGGGGGCGTGAATGGCAGGTCGCACTCTCTTCGACAAGCTATGGGACGCACACGTGGTGCGCGACCTGGGCGACGGTTGGGCACTGCTACACATTGACCGGCACGTGCTACATGACCTCTCCGGCCCCCCGGCACTGTCGGAGGTCGCCTCGCGAGGGCTGTTACTGCACGATCCGGCCTTGGCGTTCGCTACACCGGACCATGCGGTATCGAGTCAACCTGGGCGAGATGGCCATACCTTCGGCCCGGGCGGCCGGCTATGGTCGGCGCTGCGCAAGGAAGCCGAGAAGGCGGGCGTCCGGCTGTTCGATCTCGGGCAACCCGGTCAGGGCATTGTGCATGTGATGGCTCCCGAACTGGGCATCGTGCTGCCGGGGCTAACGGTGATTTGCGGCGATAGCCACACCTGCACCAATGGCGGCCTGGGCGCGATGGCGTTTGGTGTCGGTTCTTCCGAGAGCACGCATGCGCTCGCCACCCAGACGCTGCGCCAGCAGAAACCGAAACGGATGCGCATCTGGTGCGCAGGCGAACTGCCCCAAGGGGTAACCGCCAAGGACCTGATTCTCCACATCATAGGCCGGCTTGGCACAGCAGCCGGCGTTGGCCACGCGATCGAGTTCGACGGACCAACCATCCGCCAACTCGACATCGAGGCCCGGCTGACTCTGTGCAACCTCAGTGTAGAGCTTGGCGCGCGCTATGGGATGGTGGCGCCCGACGAGAAGACAATCGAGTGGGTGCGCGGTCGCCTCTATGCGCCGACGGGCGGCCTGTTCGAACAAGCCGCAGCCTACTGGCGCACGCTCGCCACCGACGAGGGCGCGCAATTTGACCGGGAAGAGCAGATCGATGCCTCGGTCGTCGCGCCGACCATCACCTGGGGCACAAGCCCCGAGCACGCCATCCCTGTCGACGGCCTTATCCCGACGCCCGCCAGCAGCGGCGAGAAAGTCGGACGCGATGCCATCGCCGCAGCGCTGCGCTACATGGGTCTACAGGCTGATGCGCCCATCGCGGGCACGCCCATCGATTGGGTGTTCATCGGATCCTGCGCGAATTCACGCTTGTCCGACCTCCGCGCGGCAGCCGCGGTGGCCAAGGGTAGGCACGTGGCTCCAGGCGTCAACGCCTGGGTGGTGCCCGGCTCGGAGAACGTCAGCCGCGCCGCCGAAGTGGAAGGGTTGCGCGAGATATTTGAAACCGCAGGTTTCCACTGGCGTGAGCCCGGCTGCAGCATGTGCGTTGCCGCCAATGGTGAGCAGATACCGCCGGGGCAGCGCTGCGTATCGACATCGAACCGAAACTTCGTCGGCAGGCAAGGGCCGGATGCGCGCACCCATCTGGCAAGCCCAGCGATGGCCGCGGCGGCAGCGGTCACCGGCCGGATCATCGACGTGCGGAGACTTGGATAGCCATGCAACCTTTCACCCTGGTAGTCGGCGCGGCCGCACCGCTGATGCGGGCCAATATCGATACCGACGTCATCATCCGCATTGAACGCCTGACCAGCCTGCCATCCAGGCAACTTGGCGACTATGCCCTCGAAGCGTTGCGCTTCCGCCCGGATGGCAGCGAAGACGAGGATTTCGTACTCAATCGTCCGAGGTTTCGCAAGGCGCCGGTGCTATTGGCGGGAAGCAATTTCGGCTGTGGGTCGTCACGTGAAGCGGCGGTCGTTGCGTTGATGGGCATGGGTGTGCGTTGCGTGATCGCGCCAAGCTTTGGCGACATCTTCTATAGCAACTGCTTTCAGAACGGCCTTTTGCCCGTGGAGCTTCCGCTGGTCACGGTGGAGGCGCTGGCCATGCAGTGCAAGAATGGAGCGCCAGTGCGGATTGATCTCGTCGCAGCCACGGTGACCACCCCAGATGGCACGATGATTTCGTTTGAGATCGATCCGCTTCGCAGGCAGGCACTGCTCGAAGGTCTCGATGACATCGGGCTGACACTCAAGGATGACTTCGTCATTCGGCAGTGGCAGGTGGAGGACAGGACACGCCGCCCCTGGGCCTGGACCGTCTCGCCGGAGGCGGGGAAATAACTTCCTTGCTCAGAGATCCCCGCGAGCTCGCGCCGACCGCGATAGCCCGCCGAGTGCAGGCCGGCCACCGAATAACCACCTGCGAATTCCCAACCAATCAGAGAGAGTTCATCGAATATGTCCGAGCATGACCACAGTTCACTCCTCCCTACCGATCCGAATGGCGCCACCGGGAAGCTGGCCTGCTGGCTGGCCGACTTCCGGCTTGAGCAGGCGAGCGCTGCCGCGCGCGAGCGTGCCAAGGTGCTGACGCTCGACGGCATCGCCTGCGCCATTGTCGGTGCGCAACTGCCTTGGTCGCAGACTGCGGTGGAAATCGTCAGGAAAACCGAAGGCAAGGGCGATCGCACCATCGTCGGCTGGGGCGAGACCACCAGCGCGCCGGGGGCGGCCTTGCTCAACGGCACGTTTATCCAGGGCTTCGAGCTGGATGACTTCCACCCCCTGGGGCCCCTGCACAGTGCGTCGCTAGTGCTGCCAGCGCTATGGGCTGCGGCCCAGGGTGAGAGGCGCGTGACCGGTCGCCAGTTCCTTGAAGCGGCGATGGCGGGCTACGAGGTGGGTCCGCGTGTGGGCATGGCGCTGCATGGGGTCCAGATGCTTTCACGCGGTTGGCATTCGGGGGCGGTGTTCGGCACCCACGCGGCAGCCGCCGCGGTAGGTAAGCTGCTCGGACTGGACGCCTCGCGCTTCGAGGACGCACTCGGCCTGGCCGGCACCCAGTCGGCAGGCCTGATGGCCGCCCAGTACGAGGCGATGTGCAAACGCATGCACCACGGATTCTCCGCGCGCAATGGTATGTACGCGGCCATGCTGGCGGCAGGCGGTTATTCCGGCATAAAGCGGGTGTTCGAGCGCGACTACGGTGGCTTCCTTTCGACCTTTGGGGAAGGGCATAACCCCGACGCAAGCCAGATCACGAACGGACTTGGCGAGCGATGGGAGGTAGAGCGGATCGTAATCAAGCCCTATGCCGCCATGGGCGGCATTCATTCACCGCTGGACGCGCTGTTCGATGTCGATGCCCAGCGAAAGCTGCGCGCCGACGAGATTAGCCGCATCGAGGTCGACGTCGCTCATGGCGTATATCACCACGGATGGTGGGTTCCGCAGCGGCCGTTCACGCCAATCGGCGCGCAGATGAACATCGGCTATGCACTCGCCGTTGCTGTTCTGGATGGCGCTGCGCTCGTCCCGCAGTTCGCGCCGTCCCGGATCGACAGTGATGACGTCTGGGCCTTGCTACCCCGTATCGAAGTCAGGCATGACCCGGAGTTCGACGCGGGCGGCCGACGCGGCAATTTCCGCGTACGGCTGGCGGTGACATTCACCGATGGTCAACGCATCGAAGCCAACCGCCAGGCATCGCGTGCCATCGAAACGCCGCAGTCGAGTGAGCAGGTGGCAGAAAAATACCGGGCCCTGACGTTCGGCCTGATCGACCCGCAGCGCCAGGCCGCCATCGAAAACATGACACGCAACCTCGAAGCGCTTGACGACGTGCGCGAATGGCTCGCGCTACTTGCCGCACCGGTAAAAAGCCCGTTCGCCTGACGGCGGGCAAACCAGAATTATAGGAGACGAAAATGATGGTGGAGCCAACTCGAAGAAAGGCGCTGTTGCGGTTGGGAACCCTGGCGGTCGCGGCGACAGTCATCGTGCCCGGCCAGGTACCCGCCGCGCCCGCGCCATGGCCGGGCAAGCCTGTCCGGCTGGTGGTGCCGTTCTCGGCGGGGGGACCAGGCGATACCGTCGCACGGCTGATCGCGCAGGCCCTGGCCAAGCAGTTCGGGCAGTCGGTGATCGTTGATAACAAGCCTGGAGCCGGTGGCCTGATTGGTTCCGAGTATGTGGCGAAGAGCCAGGCGGATGGTTACACCCTTCTCGTGGCCGGCAACGGGGCGATTGCCAATGGACTCCTGAGGACGAAGATGCCCTACGCCGAGGACGATCTGGTCCCGGTGGCCATCACCAACTCAGCGCCATCCGTGCTGATTACCGCGCCAACCGCACCGTTCACAGACCTTAAGTCGCTGCAGGCCTATGGCAAGGCGAAGGGCAGGGTAACGTTCGGTACCGCTGGCGCAGGCAGTACGGGGCATTTCGTCGCGGAGATGGTTGGGAAGACCTTGGGGGTGCCGGTGACCGTGATCCACTATAAGAGCGGCGGAGAATCGCTCAGTGCCGTGATCGGCGGCCAGATCGACCTCGCGTCCGAAGCGCCGGTCGGCGTGATGGGCTATGTACGTGGCGGCAGGGTTAGGGCGCTTGCCGTCACCGAAGACAAGCGCTCGATATCGCTGCCGGAGGTCCTCACCACCACCGAACAAGGATTTGGGGGTATCCGCATGCGGCACTGGGGGGGCATCTACGCACCCAAGGGAACACCCGCACCGGTCATACAGCGCATCGCCACGGCAACTCACGCGGCATTGCAGAACGATGGAGAACTCCGGATGCAACTCGAAAAAAATGGGTACCAGCCGGAAAGCGGCACGCCTGCAGACTTTGCGCGATTCATCGAGAGCGAGAAGACTCGCCTTAGCAAGATTGTCCGCGACTCGCACATGACACTCGACTAAGCGACCCCCGGAACTCCCGGCAGATCGGCCGGACCGGCAGGACTGCTTCACGCAGCGCGTGGTCGCGTCGTTGACGCCAAGCAGCACACCCCCCACTTTCCCGCTCGAGACATTCTCGCTTGTGGGAGGGTGCGCTGCGCCCTGCACCAGCCCATCCCGGCCTCGAAGGTTCAGATACCACCGTTCTATCTGAAGCCGCTCGGGGATGGGAACTGGTCGGCTGACCAGGTTGGAGACAAGGCCGGCCAACTCAAAGAAGAACATCAGGTGGAGACAACAGGATGAAATGGACATGTTTCGCGGTTGCTGTAACTTATAGCGCTCTTTCAGGTCTCGCTCAAGCGCAATCCGGCGTCACCCTCTACGGGGTGGTCGATACCAATATCGAATACGTGAATCACCTCTCAGCGGTGCAGCCCACGCAGCCGGGCTTCCCGGGACCGGCGCAATCCCGGGTAGCCATGATGAGCGGCGGCTTGTCCGGCTCGCGTTGGGGGCTGCGCGGCACCGAAGAACTGGGCAGCGGTGCGAGAGCGGTGTTTGTGCTGGAGAGCGGATTTGCGCTAGACGATGGCAGGCAGGGGCAGGGTGGGAGGCTGTTCGGCCGCCAAGCGTTCGTCGGCCTGCAGAAGGATGGCATCGGACGGCTGACCTTCGGCCGTCAGTACAGCACACTGTTCGACGCAATGGCCGACTATTCGCCCGCGCGGTATGGCACCCAGTACGAGCCGGCCGTTGCGCAACTGGGCCCAGGCTATCGATCGGACAATGCCGTCAAATATGTGGGCAAGTTTGGCGGCCTGACGGCCAATGCTTACTGGTCCTTTGGCAACGGTGCCACCGGCGCGGGCGAAGTGCCAGGCCAGTTCCGCCGGGATACGGCTTATGGCGCGGCGCTCAGCTACTCGGAGGGGCCATTCGGCATGGCGCTGGCCTATGACCAGTACAACCCGACACGGGTGACGGCTACCGGTGCCACCGGCGACGCGAAGAAGGTTGCCGTGGCGGCGAACTATGCGGCTGGCCGCGCCAAGATCATGGGCGGCTACCGGTGGGGGCGAAGCCGGTCGGCCAACGACACCACGCTGCTGCGTGACGACTACTACTGGGCGGGTGTGAGCTACGACATGACACCCACACTGGGGCTGACTCTGGCCTATTACTACGAAGACATCAAAAGCCTCGCTGGGGAGAATCCGAAGAATCCATGGCAGGTTTCCTTCATTGCGGACTACAACCTGTCAAAACGCACGGATCTCTACCTGAGCACCGCCTACGCCAAGAATTCGGGGCTGAACTTCGACACCTCGGCGATCAGTTTCGCGAACGGTTACTTCCCCGGCCAAGGCAAGAATGACATGTTCGGCGTGGCTATAGGAATGCGACACAGGTTCTAGTTGCAAATACCACTGAACCACCAGGAATCTGGTATTGGCATTTAATCGACACCATGTATGGGATTATTGATCATGAACTCTGCTCAATTGCTGCGACAACATCTTGCCGCGCCACGTATGCTCGTCGCGCCGGGAGCCTACGATGCGATCGGCGCACGGCTGATCGAACAGGCGGGTTTCAGTGCCGTGTATATGACAGGAGCTGGCGTCTCTGCAGCCCGGGGCTATCCGGATTTCGGACTACTGACAATGAGTGAGATGGTCGATAGTGCGGCATCGATGGCGCGTGCGATTGGCATCCCACTAATTGCCGACGCAGATACCGGCTACGGCAATGAACTCAATGTCGCGCGCACGGTGCGTGAATACGAGGCGCATGGCGTGGCAGCTATTCACATCGAAGACCAGGTCTCACCTAAGCGCTGCGGGCATCTGGAGGGAAAGGAGGTGGTGTCGCGCACGGAGTTTCTCTCGAAGATCCGCGCCGCAGTGGAAGCACGTCGCGCGCCGGAGTTCACAATCATCGCACGCACGGACGCCCGTGCGGTCCTGGGTCTGGATGAAGCTATCTGGCGAGCCAACGCGGCGCTTGACACTGGGGCCGACATGGCATTTGTCGAGGCGACGCAAACGCTGGAGGAAGTGGCCGCCGTACCGCTGAAGGTCAAGGGGCCGTGTTTGTTGAACCTGGTGCCTGGAGGACGCACCCCGATTCTAGGGCTGGAAGCGTTCGAGTCTATGGGATACAGGCTGGCTATTCTGCCAGGCTTGCTGCTATTTGCGATGATCGAAGCCGGGGATGCAGCCTTGTCCATGGTGAAGCGGACTAGTGCATCGCCATCCTCCAATGAGCCCATTTCCGAAGTTTTTCGCCGGCTAGGGGCAGACGAGTGGGAGGCTCTGCGATCGCGCTATAACTTGCAGTCAAGCACGGTCAAGTGAGGGTGCGGCGCTCGAATCTGTTCCGGTACGCCGGTGAATACGCTGCGGCGAAGTCGCTCGGTCGTGATGTCGCGAACAAAGCGCTTGACCATGCTCAGCCATGATGCCGAGGTGAGCGTGAAGTGCATATTGAATCGCGGATGCCTGGCCAGCCAGTCCTGCACGGCAGGATGCTTGCGCGTGGCGTCCCACGGGGACTTCCTTCGGCCGTAGTTGTCGGCGATCAGATGCGGTGTTCTCTCCTTGGGCGTCTCGCCGTCAATCTTGCCACCGCCACACTGCTGATCGCCTCCGCACGGCCGCGGGCCTCGGCGCAGGCCGCGCCGCGCCAGGAAGCCCAAGCCGGGGCACCGACGCGCGTCGCGCACATGGATACGGCAGCACGGTCTTGCGGCATTGCCGGCAACCTGCCGGTGCCCGGAGCGCGGCCGGTGCCCATCCTTCATCCGGTTGGTGGCACGCGCCATTGGTTCGCTGCCCCACACACCACGCGCCACCACGGGCCGCAAACTGCACCGCATGCTTTGCCTGGGACAAGTACGCGGCTTACCATGCTACGAAAGCCAAGCCCGGCTACAGGGCGGCTGATGTACCAAAGAGAAATCGTGGTAAGGCGGGGTTATCTTGGCGAATTACCTGGAAGAATACTGCGCGCGCATCCGGCGCGGAGCAGCAGCGGGCGTGATCGACAAGCCGGTACTAGTGGATAGAGACGGCGTCTACGCAATGACCTACGTGCCGTTCGAGCACAGCAACGCAGGCGCAAGGCTGGTCCTGGTCAGCACTACGCCCGGACATGCCCATGTCCGGCTTGCCGCCGAACTGACCGAGAGCCTGCTGCAACGGCATGCACCCGGGCGCACCATTCAGCGCGAGAACAAACGCCAGGTGGAACTTGGCGGAAAGCTCGTGCGGCCCAACCTGATCCGCATGCTGGATCATTTCGGCATCGCGCAGCTGATCGGCCTGCCGGGGGCCGCCGCGCTGTGGGACGATGGCTTCGCGCTGCTGCAGCCACTGGCATTGCTGCCCTATGCCACCACCCGCCGCGGGCTCGCCTTTGACGGCAACCTGGAAGAACTGAACGCCGTGGCAATGCTGCGCCGGGTCTTCGAGCAACGCTTCCTCGCTGCGCTCAGGCAGATCGACAAGCAGGCACTCTTTGTCGCACTTGGGCGCACGGCATGGTCCGCGCTGGGCCATGCCGTCGATCACGGCCTGCTGCAGCGGCGGCAGTTGCTGGGCATGCTGCCCGTGCCGGCCCGGGCCGGCAGCATGGTGAAGTATTTCCTGCGCGAGGTCAGTGGCGCCGATCTCTCGCCACGCGACCCCGTGCGGCATCGCACCGTATGGCTCGATGCCGCGCACGCCGAACTGGCGGCTGCCGTGTGCCGGCAAAGGCAATACATGCAAGGCATGCCTGCAGCCTGCCTGGAGGCCTGAAGCCTGCGCGCACCCGGCAACGACCTGGCTGGAAAGCGTCCGCGGCAGACCGCCCAATATGCCGCAAGCTGCACCCCACCTCGGTAGGGTGCAGCTTGCACTTTGACCGGCCGATAGCCTTAGGCGAGGGAATTGCCTCCCTCGTCATTCCCGATCGGCGGCCCCTTGTGGCCGCCTCTTTTTTTTCCGGCGCCCTGCATCGTTCAGGCACGCAGGCGCCAGGCCGTCAGGTAACGCATCAGTTCCAGCCCGTGCGTACCGTGAAACCACACATGCCGCGACAAGGCCAGCGCGCCCATCCACGAAGCGGCCACCACCAGCAGGTCGCAGCGCCCGCTCTTCCACCAGTTCAGTGAATGCCGCCCCAGGATCCACGGCACCCCGAGCGGATTCGGCCAGTCGGCCAGCAGGTGCATCAGGCCGCCACAGGCAAAGCCAAACGCCGGCGCGGCCAGCGCATGCGCTTCTAGCGAACGGTAAGCCAGCACCAGCAAGGCCAGCCAGGCCAGGCCCCAATGCGTCCAGGTGCGATGGGTGATCCACAGCCGGCGCGACCTCGACCACCAGGCGACTTCCAGCCAGTCGGGCGCACCGCCGCCGGCCACGCCTGCCAGGCAGGCAAGCGCCGCTGCCAGGTAATCGGCGCCGCCGGCGCCTGCCCTGGTCACCACGGCGGCGGCGATCAGGCCGGCTGCCCATCCGGTAGCGTGGTGTGCTTTGCTGGAAGCCATGGTGTTGCAGCGCGCTCTGGTCGCGGTGAAATCGAGGGGGCGCAATGGTGGCAGATCGGGCTGGAAAAGAACAGCCTGGCCCTGTCCCCGCGGCAGCCTTGCAGGCCGCCCCGCCGCGCACTAAGTTGGAGTGGAGGCAGCCGGCCGCATCCTGGCCGCGGCGCAACCTGGAGCAGCCATGAGAGCGCACATGTCCCGGCAAGCCCATGGCATCCTGCCGGCAGTCCTGCTGGCGGCAGCGCTGGGGCTGACGCCGCACGCGCAGGGCCAGCCGGTGGAAACCGGCCCGATGACCGTTGGCGGCTCGCTGGTGGTGGAAGGTCCGCTCACCGTGCACGGCCCGCTCTCCGCGGACGGCAGCGTACTTGCGCACGGCCCGCTGAGCGCAGCGTGGTTCGAGACCCGGCCCCCGGCTTACCCTCCACTCCTGGGTGGCGAACGCCAAAAGATCATCCATGGTCCCCTCACCGTGCACGGGCCGCTGGTGGTGCAAGGCAACGTGCTGGTCAATGGTCCGCTGAACGTGGATGGTCCCCTTGGCGCGGCAGGCAGCATCGATGCCGACGGCCCCATGCGGGAACGCCGCCACGGCCGCTGAATCGCGGGGACACCAGCGCCCCCCTCTTCTGCCTCGCCTT
>NZ_JARJLM010000169.1 GCF_029335485.1 Cupriavidus basilensis | reverse complement strand
GCAGAACCGGCACGGCCAACGTGGTGGGCAACGCCGTGGTCGGGCGCTTTGCCGACAGGCATGCGATCCCGATCCTGCTTGGCGGGCTGACCGTCCTGGCTGCCACGCTGGCGGTGTTCGCGGGCTTCGCGGATAACAAGATCGTCGCCGTCGCCGGGTTTGTCCTGATCGGCCTGGCCGGCGTGCCGATGAATCCTGCCATGATCGCCCGCGTGATCAGGACCGCGCATCCCGGACCCTTGGTCAATACCGTGCATACGTCGGTGATCAATATCGGCCTTGGGGTGGGATCGTGGATGGGCGGACTCGGTATCGGCGCCGGCTACGGATTGCGCTCCCCGCTGTGGGTCGGTGTTGGCCTGGCGGTGGTTGGGCTGCTCAGTCTTTTGCCCTACCTGGGATCAAGGCGAAGGGGCGGTGTGCCGGCACTGGAATCGGCGCGACCGGCGCCGGATTCCCTGTGCTGATGCGGCGGTGAAACAAGGCCGCTGGTCCGACAGGATGG
>NZ_JARJLM010000168.1 GCF_029335485.1 Cupriavidus basilensis | reverse complement strand
TGATCTGGCCAGAGGTAGGACATCTGAATCTAGCCTAGACAAAATCTTGTAGCGGCAAAGCGGTAATGTCCGGCAGTCTTGGACTGACACCAAGACAGGCAGTCAGACTCTTCGAGAAATCAATCATGAGTACTAAATTCATGCAGATGACCGGGCATCGCTCGTGCATCCGCATGGTGTGCAGCGCTTCCCGCCGAAAGTGCTGCGCGGGCATTTGAGGATCGTCGCATCTTCGGCAAGGCGCGACGGGGTGAACTGACGCCGCCCCTGAGCGGATGTCCCATATGCGCGCCGCAGTAGTCCAAGGCCTGACGCAGCACCGTATCGACGCTGCGGAGCGAAATGCGGTGACGCTCCGCGACTTCCTGGCGGCTCAATCCCTCCACCCGCAGGTTCATCAGCACGCCACGATGGCGATGCGGCAGGCTCTCCAGCACGCCATCGAGGGCTTCCAGGTTGGCGCGCAGTTCGATCATGACGTCGAGTCCCGGCGACGGGTCCGTCAACTGTTCAAGTTCCGTCGCGGCATCGCTGACGAAGGACCATGGCCGCCGCTGGCGGAACCGGTCCGTAGCCAGGTTGCACGCCACGCGGTACACGTAGGCTTCCGGGCTCAGGAGCGTGGCCACGGCACGCATGTCTCCCAAACGCAACCAGGCATCATGCAGGCACTCGCCGGCCAGATCGGGACAGCCAAGATGCCGAATCAGACGACGGCGCAGGCGATCGTAGTTCTCGACCAGCACCTCGCGCAGGACAACACGGCTAGCTCCGTCCATCATCGGTCTTGCTGCAAACGCCGGCGTTCATCGTCGGTCAGGCGCGAGAGCACGTCGGGATTGAAGTTGCGTCCATGCCCAACGTATTGCACCCTGTTCTTCGGATCGTAGGACGGGGCATCCGACTGCAAGCCGGGGCGTGCCGGCACATTGGCTCCGCCACCTTCGGCAGGCGCCTGCGCCTCGTTGCCCACATCGAGGATCCGTACCGTGAAGATCGACGGCAAGGCCTGGCGCGCCGCCGAGCGCTCCCGTTGCACGGCGTCTTGTGCCGCGTTTGCGGCTTGCGACGATGCGGCGCTCGCATTGGTCAACGCCCCAACATTCACTGCGGCCACGGTCGGGATGCCCGCCGACTCGCCCTTGACCTGGATATTGGCCGCATTGATGACCTGAAGCGCAGCGAGATTCACGTTACCCGACACACGGATGCCGGCCTCGCCTGCATCGATGGTGCCCAACGGCGCGATCAGGTCCACGTCGCCGGCGGGGACTTCGGCGAGCGGCGCCAGCGTTGCGATACCCGCGCCTGAACTCGGAGCCTGCGGGGAGATCGCAACGTTGCCCACATCGTCGTAGGCCAGCTTCGGCGGCGTGAACAGTACCGTGGTCTTCGAGCCGCGTCCCGCGTTGATGTCGCCCCGTTCCGACCAGGCGAGGATGCTGCCGCCGAAGGTCGTCATGATGCGGGACAGTCCCAGCAGCAGGCTGCCTTCGCTGAACAGACGGATGTCGCCCCTCCCCTGCGTCATCACGCCGGACGTGCTCGGCGGCACCTGGCCCTGCACGCCGACGACGATCTTGCCGCCCGGGGCCAGCACGTCGATGTTGCCGCCGAAATTGGTGCGCACCCCCGACCCACCGAACATCGTGATGTCGCCGATGCGCGCGATCTCGCGGCCTTTGGCATCCGTGTCGGGGAACAATGTGGCGATCATCTCGCGACCGCGCAGGTATGAGCCCACCCGGCTGCTGGCCGGGTTGTTGTACTCGCGGCCGCCTTCGCGCAACTCCGCGTAGTACACCTCGCGCAGGAAGACCCGTTGCTGCTCCGGCGCCAGTCCGTCGAAATACGCCAGCGCTTCGGAGGTGCCGCCGACGAATCCGTAGCGTGCCTTCAGCCACGCGGCCAGTTCCGCTTCGTAGGTCTTGACGGCGCGGCCCGGCTGGTCTGCCATGGGCCGCCCGGTGTCGGCGCGATTCGCCGGATCGAGGTAGCGCGCGCGGATCGCCGACATGTCCAGGCCCGCGGCGCCGGCGCCCGCCATCAAGGCGATGGCGGCGCCGGGTCGAGTGTCGCCAGGCACGATCGGCCCGATGGACGTGATGCCGCCACGGTCTTCCTGCAGCAGGTTGCGGCCGGCGAAGACTTCCAGCGTACCGGGGCCTGCAACCTCGAAATTGGCATAGAGGATGTCGCGGCCGGCAGAAACGACCGAGACGTCGTTGGCGTTGGTGTGGACGATGAGGTTGCCGCGCATCGCAACGCCACCGAGATCCACATCCCCCTGGGTCGTGTGGCCCGGCGCGTCGCCGGTGTTGACGATGTCCCGCGCGGCCTTGATACGGACCGGTGCCGCGGCGTTGTACCAAGTCGCCGCGCTGTTGGGGAACGCCGCCGTCTCGCCGGTCTTCAGGCCAACGATGTCGCCGCCGGCAGCGTAGAACCGGATCGGTGGCGCGTCGACCGCACGAGCAAGCACCCGCTCGGCGGAATTGGGGCCGAAGGCAAAAAGCGTCGGGCCGATGTTGTTCAATCCTCCGCCAGACAGGTTCGAAACGCGCATGTCACCGGTGCCGAGGTCCATCCCCACGAAAGCGGGATTGAACGGCGATGGCAAGGCGATCCCCGCCCCCGACATGTTGATCGAGTACTGGCCTGCGTAGATCGACCCGCCCGCAAGCATCTCCAGCACCCCTGTGGCGGAGGGCGCGAGGGTCACGCCAGTGGAGAGCCTGTCGATAATTCTCGATTGCGGGGGCAGCGCCGCGTAGCCGTAGTACAGACTCCCCGTCAGGGCCGCGGCCCGGAAGATCGAAGGATAGACAATCCATCCGTCCGGAGACGCGATACGAATCAGGCCGTCAGCAACGCCCCGGGTTTCCACGGTCGGTGTCATGTTGCCGCCGGCAGACACCAGGTTGAGCGCCGTGTGAGCGGTCCAGAGCGAGAACCATCCGTTCCCGCCGCCTTGGTAAGGGGTGCCGTTCACGGCAAAGGCGGCACTATACGGCGTGGTAGTGCGCCCGGGATCGGCTGCGGCACCCAAGACCAGATCGCCCAGCGAGCGCAGATACATTGCCGAGTCTCCCGGGATGAGACTGATGGCCCCCTTGGGCGTGCCGGTCGTCGCCGTGAACGGATCGATGCCGCGCGGGTCTGTCAGGTCGGCGAGTCCGTTGCCGCGTGCGCTGTATTCCAGGCCCACACTGCCTATGGACCCTGCGCTGACCTGTGTGGCACCGCGCAGATTCGCGACTGCGCCGGTCAATGCGAGCTTTTCCACGCCCACGGTGATATCCCGGCTCGCGTTGAGCGCGCCGGCAATGCGCATGTCGATATCGCCGCCCCCGGTCAGCGTGAGCGCGCCGTCGGCACCGACCCGCCCCGTACTGCCCACCGCGACCATCAGGCCTGTGCTTCGGTCGTAGGCCATCGGCGCCGTGCTCTGGAGCCCGTGCCAATCGGTCACGCCTGCCTCGCCGCCGACACGAATGCTGACGTCGCCACCGCCCAGTGCGCCGATCCCGGTAAAGCCTGTCAACCGGGGCGCCGTGATGGTGTTCGATGTACGCACGGGATCTGCAATGTAGGTGCCGAAGTTGATCCACCAGGCCGCCGGGATGGCGGTGTCGATTCGCGCCGTGCCCGAGCCCTGCCGCCAGAGCCAGTTGCCCGTCATCAAGCTCGTCGACGAGGCGCCGGAGAGATCGCCGGTCAGGTTCCCGCCGGCGGTAATCCGTATGTTGCCGCCTTGTGTCGGATACCAGGCCCGGTACGTTGCGAGGCTGCTGTCATAGTCGAGCTGTTCGGGCTGCAAGCCGATCACCGTGCCATCGGCCTGTCTGCCACGTGCGGCGGTGTAGGCGGCATCGACGGCTGTTGCCGACCCGGCGGTATAGACGCCATAGAGCGAATGCATGCGGATGTCGCCGGCGGCAATCATCTCCAGATCGCCGGTGCCGGTCCGCACCACACTAAAGGCACGCATAGCCGGGTCGCGGGAGGTGATAATGGGCGGGCCGCTAGACGCCTTGTAGCACATGCTGGGTTCCACCTCGCACCAGCCCAGATCGGCTTCGGATACCGTCGAGTCTGCCTCGTAGAAGAACCAGTTGTCCGCAGTCCACTTCCAGACATCTCCGCTCTTGACCGTGGCGCCCATGACGTAATGGGTGTCACCCAGACGTATGGCACCGTTTGAGGCCGGATTCAGGGCGCGGCGATCGGCGGAGCCGAGATCGGCGCCGGCCACCATCTGCAAATCCCATGACGTGGCGCCCGCGCCCAACATCGGAGCGACGGCCCAGTTGCGCCCCTGCCTGTCGTCGACTGCGGGACGTAGATCAACACGCGCGTCGCGCGGCAATTCCACCCATGACATGGAAGGAATCAGCGATCCCCGCGCCAGATCGATCTGGCGGGTGGTTGTCATTTCCACCGGCAGCGCAACCCCCTTGGGCCACGTCAACGCTGCGACGTCGGCAGGCAGACGCAGGGTCGTTCCTGCCCCGAGCCGCATGTCAGGCGTGAGCGTTACCGTCGCCGACAATACCGTACCGGCCGCATAGGCGATGGACCCATCGGCGTTGTAGATGTTCGCCGCCACCACCGTACCTGCGGCCAGGTTCAATGCGCCGGCAAGAATCGCGTCCACGGGCAGCACCGTGCCTGGCGGCAGCGTCATCGCGCCCACGGGGACGTTGTAGTTCAGGGTGGAACCGGCCGGAAAGCGCGTGCCGATATCGAGCGACACGCCGTCGATCGGAATAACCACGTCGCCACCGAACCGATAATTCCCACCCAAGGTATAGCGCTCCTCGGCCAACACCCATCCCTTGTCGTCGGGGGTGCCAGCCGGCGGCGCAAAGCCGTCGTTGACGCTGCCGTAGATGTTGAGATTGCCGCCCGCGCGGATCACCAGCGCACCCGGTTCGCCGTAACCGCGCCGGGCCGGGTCGCCGCGGTTGGCGTCGGGGCCGTAACGGTAACCGGACAAGTCCAGATCGCCCACGATCGTGAGGTCGCCGTGCGGATTCGTCAGGCGATTGCTGACAATCTCCACACCGGGCCGGAGGTGGTAATCGCCCAGGCCCGCGAGCCGGCTGCCAAGCGCGCCATTGCTCAGCGCGGCATTCATGAAGGCCTGGTTGTCCGCATCGATGCCCGGGCGATAGGTACCATTGATGTAGGTACCGTCGAAGTACGCCTGCGTGATGAGTTGCGGCCGGTATCCCGACACATCGGGCTGGTCGGCCGGCGGCGCGTTGTCATAGGTACGGAAGGCGTTGACCGCGATGGACTTTGCGCCTGCAATGGCGGGGGTGCCAAGGACCGCCACCGCAACATCGTTGGCGCCGTTGCCCGAGACATCGACGGAACCGTCGGCCGCGACACCCGTGCCGCCCCGGCGCGCGGCGTTGAGCGACAGCGTGCCGCGCGCAACGCCGTCATTGCCTTGCGTCGCCTCGGTGCCGGCACGCAGATCGATACGGGCGTTCGCGCCCAGCGTCAGCGTGCCCTGCTGCGCTGTCAGGTCGACGATGGCGCGATTCGGGCTGTCGATGATTTTTCCGTAGCTATCCACCCGCAATCCCGAGCCGTGGGCATCGAGCGTACCGTTGATGGTCAAATCCCCCTTCGCTGCCAGACGGATCGTGCCGACCTGTGCGCCGGCGGCGTCGATATGGCCGTCCACCGTCAGGTTGCCACCGTCCACGACAATCGACACTTCGCGGGCCTTTACGCCATCGCCCACCGTCAGGTCGCCCTGCCGGGTCTGGAAGCGGCGCGCGCCGAACACGCCGCCATCGCTCAGGCGACGATTCAGGCCGGCGAAATCGCCCAGGGTCCGCGCCCGCACGGTCAGTTCCGCCCCGTCATAAGGCACGAATGTGCCGCCCGCGTCGTAGCTGCCGCTGCTCTGCCCTCGGATCGCGCCGGCCAGATCGACATGGCCGGCACCGGCGCCCAGCGCAGTCGCTTCGACCGTGCCGCCGCGATTGTCGCGGGCGGAAACGTCGATGACACTGCCTGCGGCCTGCGTGATGTTGCCCGTCGCGCTGGAGAGAACGAGGTCGCCACCCCAGCTGTACTTCCGGACATCGAACATGGCGATCTCGCGGCCGGCCAGATCGATGCGCGAAGCCGCACCCAGCGCGAGGTCGTTGGCCGCCGACAGGACCAGGCGCCCGGAAGGCAGCACGACGGTGCCGTCCATCCGGATGTTCCGCCCCTTGAGCTCCAGCGCTGCACCCAGTGCATCGGCGGCGGCCGGCGTACGCGCGCCTTCCGGCGCGGAAACCACAATGTCTCCGCCGGCCACGATCCGTGTCTTCGAGCCGGCCTGCCCCGTCAGGCGCGACGCGACGATATCAAGGTTGCCGCCGTCGTAGGCGTAGCCTTCACCCGGTGCGTACACGCCCTGTCGATGGTAGACCGACAAGGCACCTTTGCCGTTGGACGTGACGCCGTCTGCGGCCGCCAGCCTGACGTCGGCAAATCCCAGCGCGAGACGCGCATCTGTCGTCGTGCCGCTGGCCTGCGCATAGGGCCCCTGCCCCAGCACGATGGATCGGGCACCGATGTCGAGCCTGCCGTCGCCCAAAGCGCCCGCCATGACGGCACCCGGCACGGCGTCCGAGCCCGTCCAGATGAACTCCCCCGCGCGAATCGATGCCACATCACCCGCCGTGCCATAGCCATAGATGGCAGGGGTGCCGAGCACCAGCCGATTGAGGCTGGAGGCATCGAGGCTGGTCGTGCCGTAGATGTTGACCGCATCCCGGGCATTGAGGGTCAATGTTTCCAGTGCGGGGGCGCCGTCGGCGGTGTTGCCGGACAGGAGTTGGTTGAGCTTGCCCTGATTGAGCACCAGGCCGCTCGGCAAGCGTCCGGCAGCGCCGGCGGCCGCAATGCCGGCATCCTCGCCCAGGTTGATCGCGGCCAGTGCCAGCGAGAGGTTGCGCGTGCCATACGAAACGTTAGGCGATAGTGTCAGCGTTCCCCCGGTGGCGACCGCCAGCGTGCCCTCGGACAACAGGCGCGTGGTGCCGTTGCAGCCCGCGCTCACGCAACTGCCGATGTCGATCGGCACCGGCGCGAAATCGTCCAATCCCGGCGGTGCCAGCAGCAGGTTGATCCACCCGTTGGACAAGGTGATCACGCCATTGCCCGTGAATACGTAGCCGGCACGCGAATCGAAGCTTGCGCCACGCCGGCCGAGCGTGCTGATGGACGCGCCCTCCTCGATGAGCATCGATCCGCCGTAATAGGAAGGCGGGCTCGCCAGCACGATGTCAGCCGCCGACAGATTCACGCCACTGCGTATGATCAGACGGCTGCCATAATCGCCGGCAATTTCCGCAATGCGGCCCCGCTGCCCGTAGTTCGTGGCGATGCTGCCATTGAGCACCAGACGCGCCGCCCCCAGCTTGCTCAGTTCCTTGTCATGGACCGATGCCCCCGCCAATCCGTCGGCGGCGCGTTGCCCCGACGCCAGGACTTCACCGAGGTTGTGGACGTTGACCGTGCCGTCGAAACTCCCGCTCCCGGCTTGCGCGCTCTGGCGCAGTTCGCCGTCGAAGGTCAGGCTGGTGCGTACCGGGTCCTGGTCCGTCGGCTTGGTCAGAACGATGTCGAGCGTCTTCGCGTCTGTGGTCAACATGCCGCGCAAAAAGCCGAGCCGCGCTGCGTCCGCCAGCACGAAAGCGTTGTAGCCGGTCGGGTCGTAGCCCGAATGGATACTCACCTTCTCCGCCGGCGTGACGATGACCTGCCGCGGCAGTGCATCGCGAATCGACGTGTTGGCAACGCTGCGGTAGCCCGCCGTGATGTAGGAGCCGTCGCCGGTGCCGACCACGTTCGCGCTTCCGATGCGCGCCGCCGCGCCGATTTCCACCCGGAACGCACCGGGCAACAGCGCATAGGTCGAGGGCATCAGTGTATAAGTGCCGGCCGGCAAACCGGGCACCCCGTCCGGCACGGTGATCTGCTGCCCGACACCCGGCGTGCCGAATCCCGCTTCGGCTGCCACGGGCGCGTAGCGTGCCGTGCTGCCCGGGACGATCGCGTAGACCGTGTTGCCGGCGTTGCTGTAAGTGTTCGCGGGGTTGGCATTGAACAGGGGGGTTGTCAGGATATTGACCGAGCCGCCACGTCCGGCGACAAATCCCGCGCCGGTCAGCGTGCCGCCGCCCGACAGATCGAGAATCGCGCCGGCTTGCGCGTCGACATGGCTGCCGTTGAGCTGGATGCCTTGTTGCGCGATGTTACCCACGCCGGTCAGCTTGACGGCCTGGCCCGCGTAGAGATAGTTCAGGCCGTCGGCCGTGCCACCGTAAGGCATCGTCAACCCTGCGGCACTCACCGACGTAATGCTGCCCGGAAGCAGAATCACGCGGTCCGTCCTCACAGGATGACTATTTGCCCCCAGGAACACCAACCCCAGCGGTGCGCGTACGATGCCGCCCTGTTCAACGGTCTCCGCGCCCAGCGCGATGCTGCCGAATACCGAATTCGGCAAGGGGACGTCGCCCTCGCCATAACGGCGCACCGCCAGCACGCTGCCGACGGCATACTCCCCACCGATGCCGGTATACGGATCGAGTCGCGTAAAGCCGGCCGTGATCTTTCCGCCGTCCCCGGTTCCCGGATAGAGCTGCGCAGCGGTCAACAGTATGTTGCCCGGCGTCGTCAAGCCACCGTGAAGCAAGCGTATGTCGCCGCGACTGGTGAGTTCAACGGACGCGAAACCGCGCCGGTCCACCGTGTCGCGCGCGATGACCTGGTTGACCTCGTTGAACGTGCCGAAGCCCACCTCGTCACGGATGTCGATCAGGTCGGCCAGCACCGAGAACGTCCCGTCGCCGGATTGTCGCGACGGGCTGTTGAACCAGTGGGCCGACGGCATTGTCATGCCGTCCATGGTGACGCGGCGCGTCGCGCCGGCCAGTCGCACGTAGGGCGCGGACAAGGACACCGTCGTACCGGGCACCGCGTTCTCGCCGTGCGCGTAGGTTCCCGTGTACATGCGCAAGCTCTGGTTCATGTGAAGCGCGACGTTGCCATCGAAGCTCAGCGGCCCGTCGACCAGCAGGGAGAGATTGTCGAATCCGCCCGCCTCGATGCGGTCGACGCCGAGCCTCGCCGTGCCGGTATGCAGGACCTGCTTCGCCTGCGTCGGATTCGCCACCGCCATGGCCGCGCTGTCGCCCTGCACTTGTGCCAGCACCCACTCGCGATGCCGCAAGACATCCCCTTTGGTGGTCAAGCTCGGATAGAAATCCGATGCCAGTGCCAGCGCCAAGGTCCCGCCTGCGGCACCTGCCCCACCGGCCACCGCGCGCAACGTGCCGTCCAGATACAAGCCGTGACTGGACTTCAGGATGATCGAGCCGCCGGGGCTCGCCACCGTCACTGGCGCCGCGGATGCGCTGTTGCCCCCGAGATCCAGCTCCGCTTGTGTGCCCGAAGCGTCGAGACGCGCACCGGCGCGAACGACGACGAATGCATTGGCCGCATTGCCGTCGCCCTTCTCTTCCCAGTCCAGCGCACCGCCAATGCTGATCGTGCCGCCGTCGGCGACGCGTCCATAGCGCCGTCCTGCGGCGTCCTGCGCAACCGCGGCGCGTGCCGCGGCATCGAGTTCGGCATGATCGCCGATCCAGATCATCCCGGCCTTCTCCACGATGGCACTGCCGCCGCCAATCGCAATGGCACCGCCCGGGGCGCTGAGCTTGCCATCGACCGTGATATCGCTGGCCGTCAGCGTGATCGACTGACCGGGATCGACGGTGATCGCTGCACCGGTGCGGATGTCGATCGCCCCACTGGGGAGGGAAGACTTGCCGGAGCCGACGGTCGATTGCAGCACGAGACTGGCGCCGCCACGCTGCGTGAGCACCCCTTGCGCCGGATTCTCGCGCCATATCGGCGGCGTCCAGAGTTCCAGCGCGCCCGCGCTGCTGCCGCCGGTTGGCACCGCTTGCGCGGCATCCGAAAAGCGATAGACCGGCATCCGGACATCGAGCCTGGCATCGTCGGCCACGATCACCCCGAGGTGCCCGTCGATCTGGTAGCGGGAGAACCCCGACTGGAAGACGCCGGCATCGAGCGAAACGCTGGGCTTGGCGGTCACCGCCTGGTTGAATACCGATCCTGCGGCAACCCGGGTGCCGCTGGCAATCGTGACGTCGGCCGGTGCCGACTTGCCGGCCGTCACCGTGACGGTTTCCGGATAGATGAGAAAACCGTTCGGAAACACGCTCGCCGGCACGATGTAGTCCGACGGGAAAGCGTTGTACGTTGTGAGCCGCTGGATGATCGATCCCGCCGGGATAATGACAGCGGGTCCGTCACCTGCCCTGTGGCCGCGAAACACGCGGTCTTTCCCGTTGACCGTCGCGGATACGACATAGAAGGTCGCCGGGGCGCTGCTGGGAACGTCGGGAAGCTGCCAGTCCGCCCCAAGCGTGACCGCGTAGGCACCGCTGATGACCGGCTCCGTGCCCACCGCTTCTCCCGGCATCGCACGCGTACGCTGATACGTGTAATCCACCGGCAGGATATCGCCTGCCCGGATCTGGTAGTCCTGCAACAGGATCAGGTCGATGGGCGCCGCCTTGCCAGCCTCCAGCACGTTGCCGGTGCCGAGCACCTGGCCGCCGACCACGATCCCGGTACCCGACGACACCTTGAGCGTGCCACCGCCGTTGACCCCGTAGCCGCGAATATCGCCGTCAATCGTGAGCAGGCCACGCAACGCCGGCCCGCCGCCCTGCATGTCTGCCGCCAGGGTGACATCGCCGCCGCGACCGCCGCGCGTCTTGCCGTTGGCCAGGACGGCGGCGCCCGAGGACACGTCGATCCGGGCCTCGGATGCCAGTGTCACGTCGCCGGAACTCTGGATCGACACCTTGCCGCCGTCGAGATACGGCAGGCCGCCGGCGTTGCCGGGGTCGAGCTGAAGATTGCTCCACAGGCCACGGGCATCGAGCGTCACGCCGCTGGCCACCGCCACGTTGACCGGCGAGTTCGCCGGTGTGGGAAGCGGGGCTTCCACAGCACCGTTGAATGTCATGCGGTTCAGTACGTTGCCCAGCACGATGGACCCGCCACGGGCCGCAAGATCGGCGTTGACCGAAACCTGCGGTGCATGGAGCGCGATGCTGCCGCCCGCCTCGACCGAAAGCGCACTCCCGACCGTCACCTGCCGGTTGGCCAGCGCCACCACCGCACCGAAGCCGAATCCGTTCAGGCGCTCGCTGTCGATGAACAGCGTGTCCTTGCGCACCTGG
>NZ_JARJLM010000167.1 GCF_029335485.1 Cupriavidus basilensis | reverse complement strand
GCGCAATAGCGGCGCGCCGCCCGCCAGGGCGAGCAGGCAGTACAGTGCGCGCCTGCGGCTGATTCCTTCCCGGGATACTGCTGCCATAGCCTACTCCTTGTGTTTGCATTGCACGGTGGCTACCGCCATCGCTCAACCGTCAACCGTCAATCGCCAGGCCGCGGGCACCGGCTCAACCTGTCACCGGCTTCTCCGCGATGCCGAATTCGCCCGCTGCGACCTTTGCCTCCACCTCACGCCAGCCCAGGCCCCGGTATGGATGGGCCGGGTCCCACGGCAACGGCAAACGCTGCGCCTGCGAGCCCGCGACCGGCAACGGGAACATCAGAGAACGCGCGGCATGGTGGGCGATATGCCCGGTCATGTGGTGATGCTCCTGATGGATGTGGCCATAGAACACAGTCACGTTAGGATGCGGCATCAGGCGCTCGATCACCTGGGCTCCATCGCGCGTGGCCCAGTCCCATTGCGGATAGAGATCGAACAGCGGACGGTGCGTGAACACCACGATGCGGGCCGACTGCGGCTGCTGCGCAAGGTCGGCGGCAAGCCAGTCGAGTTGCGTCGCGCCGACCCGCCCGGCGGGATCGGACACGTTGTCAAGCACGATGAAGTGCACCCCCTTGTGGTCGAATACATAGTGGGTAGGCCCGAACAGTTCGCGGTAGGCAGCGCCTTCGTCCAGGCCGGCATCGTGCTCGCCCGGCATCAGGTGCACCACGGGAACCTTGAGATCGGCAATGATCGACTTGAACTCGCGCATGCGGCGCCGCCGCTCGGCGGGATCGTCGGTGGTCTGGGTGAGGTCGCCGGTGAACATCAGGAAATCCGGCGGCTCCGCCAGCGCATTGACCGCCGCCACCGCCTTGGGCAAGGTGCCGCGCGCGTCGGGGTTGGGCGGACCCTGGAAACCCCAGTGCGCATCCGACAGTTGCACGAAGTAAAAGGCTTCGTCGCGCCCGGCGGCCCATCCGGGCAGGGCCGAGGCAAAGACCGCGCCGCCGGCGCAGGCGGCAAGGTTGAGGAAATCGCGCCGCTTCCAGGCTCGTGTCATGGTGGCTCCATAGATTGCCGGGGGGATGTCTGTAATACCTGGGCGACGGCGCGCTTATTCCCGGCGGGGATGGAAAATTTTTTTCGTGGTTGGCGGAGGAATCGGGAATAAACTCGACGCAGCCCCGGTATACGCGGATGGAACCACCCCCAGCGCCAAGCCCAAGGAGTGATGTGAACGCAGCCGACCGGCGCCGCCGTTTCGACGAGCTGGTGCTCCCGCATCTCGACGCCGCCTACAACCTGGCACGCTGGCTTTCGGGCAGCGCCGTCGAGGCGGACGACGTGGTGCAGGAAGCCTGCCTGCGGGCCTTCTGTTTTTTCGACAGTTTCCGCGGCGACCAGCCACGCGCCTGGCTGCTGGCGATCGTGCGCAATACGTGGTTTTCCGCCTGGCGCAAGCGGCAGCAGCCAGGCCAGGGCGACAGCGCCGGCTACGACGATGCGCACCACGACGGCGCGCCCCTGCCCGGCTGGCAGGACGGCCACGGCGATAGCCCCGAACAATGGCTGCTGCGCGCCGACGATGTCCGCCTGCTGCACCTCGCGCTGGAGCGCTTGCCGGCGGCCTTCCGCGAGGTGCTGGTGCTGCGCGAACTGGAGGATCTGCCATATCGGGACATCGCCGCCATTGCCGATATTCCGCTGGGCACCGTGATGTCCCGGCTGGCGCGCGCGCGCAAGCTGCTGGCGCAGGCAGTACTCGCCCTGCGCCAGGAGGGGATGCACGCCACCGGCGCCCGCGCCGGCGGCAATGACGGCGCGGCAAGCCCCCGTTCCACCGCGCCCGACACAGGCAGGACAGCGACGGTAACGGGCAACCACGGAACCTCGTCGCGTCCTGCCGGGGAGACAGGCCATGAACTGCAATGACGCCCGCCTGCTGCTGCAAGCCTGCGCCGACGGCGAACTCGGTGCGGGCGATACCTTGCGCCTTGAGCGGCACCTGTCGCAATGCCCGGGTTGTACCGCCGGGCTTGCACACGTGCACGAACTGCGCGCGGCGTTGCGTGCGAATGCGCCCTACCATCGCGCCGGCCCGGCCTTGCGCGCGCGGCTGGGCGCCGCGCTGG
>NZ_JARJLM010000166.1 GCF_029335485.1 Cupriavidus basilensis | reverse complement strand
GTTCGCGCCGTTGCAGCGCGCCGGCAATGTACTCGGCCTGGCGGATCGCCAGCGCCACGATGGTCAGGGTGGGGTTGGACGCCGAACTGGAAGCGAACTGGCTGCCGTCGGAGACGAACAGGTTGGGGATGTCGTGGCTCTGGCCCCAGCGGTTGACCACGCCGTCGCTGGCCTTGGCGCTCATGCGGTTGGTGCCCATATTGTGGCTGGCGGGGTAGGGCGGCATGTCGATCACGCGGGTGGCGCCGACCGCCTCCGACATCTTGCGGAACTGGGCCAGCCCATGGGCGCGCACGGCGGCATCGTTGGGGTGGTCGGTCTTGCTCACGATCGGCACCGGCAGGCCGTACTGGTCCTTCTCGGTGGCGTGCAGGGTGATGCTGTTGCGCTCCTGTGCCAGGTCTTCGCCGCAGACCCAGACACAGCTCATGTGGTCGTACATTTCCAGTGCCGAGGAGACCTCGCGGCCCCAGCCGCCCGGCTTCATGAAGGCGGCGGTGAAGGGCAGGCCCAGCGCCAGTCCTTCCAGGTGATAGCCGCCGAAGAAGCCCCGCTTCGTGTCGAGCCGGGCTTCGTCCGAGACCACCGCCGCCAGCGCGGTGCCGCGGTACATATAGACCGGCTTGCGGTGGATTGCCACGGCCGCCGCGGTGGTGTGGTTCAGGTAGTTGCGGCCAACCTGGCCGGAAGAATTGGCGAGACCCTGCGGGAACTTGCTGCTGGCCGAGTTCAGCAGCAGACGCGGCGATTCGATCGAGTTGCCGGCCACGCAGACGACGCGCGCGCGCTGGAACTGGCGCCGGCCGCGCTCGTCGACATAGAGCACGCCGGTGACCTTGCCGGCGGCGTCGTGCCCGATCTGCAGCACCATGGATTGCGGCCGCAATTCCGCCTTGCCGGTGGCCACGGCACGCGGCACCTCGGTGTAGAGGGTGGACCATTTGGCGCCGATCTTGCATCCCTGCATGCAGAAGCCGATCTGCATGCAGCCCGGGCGGCCGTCATAGGGTTGCGAGTTGACCGCCATCGGCCGCACGATATCCTTGTAGCCGATCTTGCGCGCGCCCGCTGCCAGTACCTTGTAGTGATTGTTCTCGGGCAGCGCCGGCAGGCCGGAGGCGGCGGTGGTGGTCACGCCCATCTTCTTCTCGGCGCGATCGTAGAACGGCGCGAGTTCGTCGTAGGTGATGGGCCAGTCGATCAGGTTGGCGTCCTTCACCGCGCCATAGGTGCTGCGGTTGTGGAAGTCGTGCGGCATGAAGCGCAGCGCCACGCCGGACCAGTGCACCGTGGAGCCGCCCACGCCCTTGACGATCCAGGCCGGCAGGTTGGGGTAGGTCTTGGTGTGATGCCAGCCGCCGGCCGAGATGCGCTTGTCCAGCCACGAAATCTTGTTGAACATCTCCCACTCGTCGTTCTCGAAATCGGCCTGCGTAAAGTGCTTGCCGGCTTCGAGGATCACGCTGCGTACGCCGCGCTGGGCCAGTTCATTGGCGAGCGTGCCGCCGCCCGCGCCGGAACCGATGATGACGACCACGCTGTCGTCTTTGAGGTCGAACTTCGTTGCCATGCTTGTCTCCATGCGCCGCTCCGGGGGGGCGCTTGCCGCAGCCCGGGCGGCTTCTTGTCGGGGGAATGCCGGTACCGGCGGCTCAGAGCCAGTCGATATCGTCGAAGCCGCGGTGCAGGTAGCCGCCTTTCTCCCAGGACGAACCCTCGTAGCCCAGCAGGGGCCACACCGCTTTGTTGTTGTAGAGGCCGGTGACCAGTTCGCCGCGCACTTTCTGGAAGAAGGGTGTGGTCTCGATGGCCTGCAGCAGCGCGACGCGGTCGGCTTCCCTGGTGAGCTCGCCGTAGGGGCGGCCGAAGCGTTCGCGTGCCGACGCATCCAGCGCGGCGACGCCCTGCTGCAGCAGGGCGCGCGTGGCCTTGTCGCCGGCGGCGGATTTCTCCAGCGGGGCGATGGCATCGACGTAGTAGCGGTCGGACAGCTTGTCGTGGGGGAAGATGTCGCGCGATATGGCCACCAGCGTGCGCGCGGTGGCCGGGCCAAGCGCGCGGAACGACGCCGTCATGGCTTCGCGCGGCGGCTGGGCCAGCGCCGCCGGCACGACTGTCACGCCGATCGCGGCAAGGCCGCCGCCGCGCAGGAAGCCCCGGCGCGAGACGGTGGGCTGCTTGCGCAGGATACGCATGGTGGTGCCGGCGCCGGGGCCGGCAGGTTGCGGGGATTTCATCTGTTTTGTCTCCATTCGTTGTGGGACCGCGGCGCGGACGTTGTCCGCTCCTTGTCCCGCTTATTGCTTGTTGCCGGCAGCGACCTCCCGCCGCTTTGTCGCGGCTTGTGGGGCGGTGCCGTTCAGCACGGGCTGGGCACGGCGTGCGGCGGGCCGCAGGCCGGCGCCGGGCGCGCCCTGGGGCGGCCCTGGCCGGGCTCGCCGAGCACGTCGATCAGCATGTGGTGCAGCCGCTCGGCCAGCACCGTGGCCATCAGCGGCGTGCCGAGTTGTTCGGCGCAGGACGTGGTGCAGGCGCGCAGGCGGTCGGCATCGGCGGGATCGCCACCGAGCGCGGCGCATAGCAGCGGCCAATCGGGCGGCGCGATCAGCGTGCCGGAGGTGAGCAGCACGCCGGTACGCCGGCGCACCTGTGCCAGGCCGACGATCTTGCGCTGGCCCACCACTACCTCCCAGGGCGAGAGCCCACCGAAGCACGCCCACTTCAGCGTATCCGCCGGCGGGGCCAGCCGCACTTCCTCCGGCGGCACCGCGTAGGCTGCAATGCCGAGATCGCGCAGCAGCCCGGCGTGCAGCACGCCCAGCCAGCGGTAGCTCGACACCGTACCGGTGCCGACCAGCGCGTGGCCGGCGGGCAGCACGATCGAGGCCGACAGCATCCACGGGCCGGTCAGCACGGCGCCGCCGCCCGAGTCCCGCTGCGCGACCGGGGTGGCGCTGCCTGTCAGGCGCTCGCGCATGGATGACTGCGCGCAGCCCAGCACGATGCCCGGCGCGGCATAGGTCCACAGGCGCACGGCCGGGCGCAGCACCGGCTCCGCCAGGCGGGCCCGGTTCCAGGCTTGTTCTTCGGCGCAGCCTACGCCGCTGGCGAGGAAGGCGGGGGCGAACATCACAGGCCTTCCACGGTTTCCAGCCGCGTCTTGAGATCGGTGAGGAAGCGCGCTGCCGGATAGCCGTCCACCGCGCGGTGGTCGAACACGAGGTGCAGGCCCATCATCGGCGCCACCGCGATCCAGTCGTCCTTGACCACGGCCCGCTTGGCCACGCGCGTCACGCCGAGGATGGCGGCCTGCGGCACATTGAGGATGGGCGTGAAGCTGTCGATGCCGGTCATGCCCAGGTTGGTCACGGTGAAGGTGCCGCGCTGG
>NZ_JARJLM010000165.1 GCF_029335485.1 Cupriavidus basilensis | reverse complement strand
GTCGCAACCGGGCGCCGGCTCGGACAGCATGGCCGCGTGGCTGTCGAACCGCCTCAACGCCGAGATGCTGGTACTGGTCAAGTCCTGTCCGGTCGAACCCGGCCTTGCCGTGGAGCAGTATGCCGGGCAGGGGCTGGTCGACCGCCGCTTCGTCCATGTCACGCGGGGCGCGCCCTATCCCATCGCGCTGCTGCACAAGAGCGATCTGGCGCGCATGCGCGCACTGCTGCTGCATCCGGCAACGTGCTGAAGTTGCGCTAGCGCCGGCCAGGCGCATGCCGGCGGCAGCCGGCATGCGCGAACCCGCAATCAGCTATGCGCCGCGAACGGATGCGCCGAGCTCTGCTTCCTGGCTACCACGTCGGCGGCGCTCGGCCAGCCGTCGACGGCGCGCTTGATGGCTTCGCGCGTGGCCTGGTAGTTGTAGTCCTGGATCTTGTTATCGTCCTCGGCCTGCCAGTGGATGAATACGCCCACGCTGATAAACAGGTCGTCTGCTTCGGCGGACGGGATGGTGCCGTCTTCCACGCTATCCGCCACCGCCATGGCCACGCCGCGCTGGGCCGGGCCGAACATCTGCACGGCCTGCTTGGCGCCCTTGATGGTGACCTTGTTGAACAGCACGGTGTTCGGCTTGGCCTGCAGGTTCGGCGCGACCACCGCGAGCAGCGACGTGAAGCCGTCCTTGTTGTTGGTCAGCGCGTTGCAGAAGGCGGTTTCGGCAGCCGAGCCGCGCGGCCCCAGGATCAGGTCGATATGCGCGACCTCGTTGCCGTCGCCGACCAGCGATTCGCCAACACGAACACGATCGATTTTTGCCATTTGCGAGTCTCCCGTTTAGAGGATGTTCAGGAAAGGAAAAGAAGGCGCAATGCGTCCCCCCGGGGCTTTACCTAACACGTTCCATGCCAAGTGCCGCCGCTGGCCCCTTTGCCAGGGCGTGCGCATGGTGGAGGGCATCTGCCTGTGCCAGACGCGGGCCCGACGGGTGACACTCTGTGCGAGCGGCGGGCGATCCCTGCGCACAATGTGATGAACGCGCGGGCCGGCAGCGGCTGGCTAGGCGTGCTGGCGCAGGTTGCGGGTGCCGATGGACAGGGCCGCGGGGATGCCGGCGGTGCGGCGGAATTCAGCGTGGCTCGCCTTGATCAGCGACTGGATCCGCTCGCCGCGCAGGCACAGTTCGGCGTCGAGCGCGCCTGTGGCCGCTCCGGTGGCCGAGACCGAACAGAAGGGGTGGCCGGCAGCCACATAGGTGCCTGGCACGGGAATGTCGTGGCACCAGCCGGTGCGCATCAGCGCGGCTGCGAGCGTGGCGTTGACCTGTGCCGCTTCTTGCGCGAAGACAATCTGGAAGCCGCGCACCCCGGCCTGCCGCACCGCCGGGGGCTCGGGCGTTGCGCCGCGGCAGGCCTGCAGGTGCGCGTGCATCAGGCCGCGCGGACAGGCATCGGCGTAGAGCGCCATGCTGGCCGGCGGCCGCGGGTTGACTTCGAGCACCGTGAGCTCCGGCGCATCGAACAGGAAGTCGATGCTGTTCAGGCCGAGCAGGCCGGTTTCGCGCGCAATGCAATGCACGATCTCGACGAGGCGTGCCATCGCGGCCGCCGGCAGTATCGACGGTCCGGCCGCGCCCTGGAACAGATAGGGGCAGTCGTGGTGCGCGGCGATGCGCTGCAGGCTGATGCCGACCAGCTGGACGCCTCGGCGGTGGGCGACGAATAGCGCGGACATCGGCAGGCCGGGACTGCGCCGCTGGAAGTAGCGGGTGGTATCGACGGCACTGACGGCACTGACGGCACTGACGGTGCTGATGGTGCCGCTGGTATCGGCGGCATCCTCGGCGGCCAGCTGGCGGATGTGCCAGCCGCCGGTACCGCCGACAGCCTTGCACAGCCAGCCAGACGGATCGCGCGGCATCTCCAGGCGGGTTTCCGGATGCGCAATGCCGAGCGCGGCCAGCAGCGGGAAGAAGACACCGGGCTGCTTGACGCCGCGCACCGTGGCGGCGCTATTGCCGAACAGCGGCACCAGCGCGTGGCCGGCATCGAGCAGCTCGGGCCGTTGTTCGAAGCCGCTGCCGGCAACCCAGCCAGACGGATGCTCGGTGTCGCGCAGCCGGCGCAGCGCGGCGAGCAGGTGTTCGCCGTCGACGGCCATCGTGCCGGCGGCGCCGATCGGCTCCCAGCGCGCCGCGACGTGCCGCGTGTCGGCGTCGCCGAACAGGTCCAGCGCGGCCACGCGCAAGCCGGCTTGCGCCGCGGACTCGGCCATCATTCGCGAAGACAGGCCGGCAACGATGAGGGTTTGGGAGGGCATGGCGGCTCGAGGGGAGTCAAGAACAATGGGCTTCGCTTTGCGTGGCGCCGGGTCAAGCCGGCCCTCTTCCCGTTGGGGGAGCGACAGCCGTCGCCATCTCGAACGGAGCTGGAGCACCCTGTCGCCTTCATCAGGCTGCCGCTCTCCGCACGGCGGATGAGGGGCCGGGGGAATGCGTGGGCGTGTCCCGTGGCACCACGCCGGAGAGAGGCCAATGGCTGCGCTGGCGCTCGCTATCAAGCAATCGGCATACCAGGCGTGCCACGAGGCGCAAGCGGGGCAATCCGGCCTGCTGCACGCGCGGGGGACAGTGGCACTGTCACGGCCGCTGTGCCGCTTTCCGCGCAGGCTGTCACGGCTCTGCCGCGTGCCTGGCGGCGCTACGGCTGGTCGGCCGTCTCTGCCTGCGCCAGATTGATATGCAGCCGGTGTATCTTGCGGTACAGCGTGTTCCGGCTGATGGAGAGCGAGCGGGCCACCGTGCTGACGTTCCAGCGGTGCTTGTGCAGCAGGCCGAGGATGGTGTCGCGCTCATTCAGCTGGATGGCATTGAACTGCGCCAGCGCCCTCGCTTCGTCGTCCGGCATATCGGGCGCCGCTGGCCTGGCGGGCTCGCGGGGCAAGCTGGCTTCCGCCGCGCCCTGCGTGATTTCCGCCGGCAGGTGCTGGCACGCGATGGCGTCGCCATCGCAGAGCGCCAGCGCAGTGCGCAATACATGGCGCAACTGCCGGAGATTGCCGGGCCAGGGGTAGCGCAGCAGCGCCTGCTCCGCCTCCGGTGCCAGCGCCGGCGCCCGCTCCGGCTCGGCCTCCTCGGCGAGAATGTGCTGCATCAGCGTCAGGCGATCGGTGCGCTCGCGCAGCGGCGGCAGGCGTAGCTCGATGCCGTTGAGCCGGTAGAACAGGTCTTCGCGGAACTGGCCGCTCTGCACCAGTTCGGCGAGGTTGCGGTGGCTCGCGCTGACCAGCTGGAAATCGACCTTGACCACCGCCTCGGAGCCGAGCGGCGAGACCTGGCGTTCTTCCAGCACGCGCAGCAGGCGGGACTGCAGGGTCATGGGCATGTCGCCGATCTCATCGAGAAACAGCGTGCCGCCGTTGGCCTGGATGATCTTGCCGCGCCGGCCTTCGCGCTGGGCGCCGGTGAACGCGCCGGCGCGGTAGCCGAACAATTCGCTCTCGATCAGGTTTTCCGGCAGCGAGGCGCAGTTGATGGCAACAAAGGCGCGCTCGCGCGCCGGGCTCATCTGGTGCAGGGCATTGGCGAAAACCTCCTTGCCGCTGCCGGTTTCCCCGTGCAGCAGGATGGGGACGCGCCGGGTGATGACGCGTTGCGCCAGCCGGACCTGGGCTTCCATCTGCGGGTCGCCAAAGGCCAGCCTGGCGGACGGCGCCTCCGTGGCGAGGCTGCGCGCGGCCACGGCCGGGGGGGCCACGTCCGCCGCCCGCGGCGCGGGCTGGCCGATGACCGGCTTCGGGCTGCCGCTGGCGCCAAGGTTTGGCTGCTGCGCCACCATGAAGAAGCGGTTCGACGCGCTCGCGCGATAGACCGGCACCGGGTGGAAGGAGTGGCGCGCGCACCGCGCCAGGATCTCGTCGAGCGAGGTCTTGAACAGTTCGTCGATCTGCTTGCCGAGCAGCGCGGACAGCGAACGGAAATCCAGCTGGAACAGCGCACTGCGGTTGGCTGCCAGCACCCTGCCGTTGCCGTCGATCGCCAGCTTGCCTTCATGCAGGGTGTTGACGAGTTCGGGGCGGCTGTGGAAATGGACCTGGTGCGCATGCTTGAAGCGCTCGTCCATCAGCCGGTTCTCGATCATCTGGCGGGACATGCCGACCAGCACCAGCGAATGCTGCTGCAGCAGCGGTGAACGGCTGGTGACGTCGAGCACGGCGGTCAGCTCGCCGCGGTCGTCGAAGATGGGCGAGGCCGAACACGTCAGCGAAGTGTACTGCGCAAAATAGTGTTCATTCTGCCGCACCGCAACAGGCTCGGCTTCGATCAGGCAGGTACCCATGCCGTTGGTGCCGGCTTCGCGCTCGCTCCAGACCGCGCCGGTGCGGAAGCCCAGCGGTTCCACGTCCTGCGAAAAGCCGACGGACGACACCATATGCACGATGACGCCGTCCACATCGGTCAGCACGACGGCCAGCTCGGGGTCGGCGAGCTGCTGGTAGAGCGTGGTCATCTCCAGCTTGGCGCACGCGATCAGGTCGCTCATGCGGTCGCGCCGCACATTGAACTCCGGCTGGGTCAGGATCGGCGGCATGGCCTGTTGCGCCGGATCCAGCCGGAAGTCCCGCAGGCAGCGCGCCCAGGAGCGCGTCACCACCGAGCTGTTCTGTGCACCGCACAACTCTCCGTTGACGACGTTCAGGATCTGCGCGACGTGGTGACTGGCGGATTGAAGTATTGTCACCGAGCTCCTCCTTTAGCCTGCGGGCTTCTTGTGCGGTGCAATCTGGTGTGGGCTGCGATCTGCTGCGACGCAATGTAGGAAGCGGCCAACGGTGGTTGTGTTCGTGGAAGCCGATTTCCTTCGGGGAGGTGACACTATAGGCCGGACTCCGGATTGCATCAACGTGGCGGAAACCCTCGATTTCGAGGGCCCCCGGCTCAGCGCGCCGCCCGCGTCGCCGGTGCAATGCCGCAGGCGTGCAGCGCTTCCTCCTGGATGCCCCGATAGCGCCTGGCGGCGTTCTTCCCGTATTCCGGATCGCGGAATATTGCGCCGCCTTCACCGCCGAGCGTGGCGTACCTGGCGAAGGTAGAGGATTCGACATAGTCGTCGTAGGGCAGCCGCGCAGCGATCTGGTCGATCGCGCACGCGCACTTGTACAGGTAGGCCTGGGCGCCGCCGTTCTTCGCCATGCACTCGCCCACATATTCGACGCGGGCGGTGGTGGGGTAGTTGTTGGCAGGCTGGTCTTGCTGCGTCTGCGCGCCGGCCGGCATCATGGCCGATGCCGCCAGCAGGCAGGCCATATGCCGAAGGCCGAAGAAGGAAGGCAGCATGGGGGTCTCCTCGTGTCGGGCGATTTCATACGCCGCTATTTTTCGCAAGCTTTGCACGGCTCGTCCCGCACGCCGACGCAAGTCGCGCGCCAGCCGGCAACGGCGCCGCGCCTAGGCGGCTCTGCCGCCTCGGCTGGTCCAGTTATGACACATATTGTCCCGGCATCGCCCCGCCCCCTGGAACGAATGGGTGCGCATTGCCACGGCTGG
>NZ_JARJLM010000164.1 GCF_029335485.1 Cupriavidus basilensis | reverse complement strand
CCCAGGGATCGCCGGTGACGTCGCGCAGTTCATTGCGGCGGCGCACGCTGACCACGATCTGCAGGACCTGGAACACGATGCCGAGGCCAACGAAGAGCGCGCCAACCACGGCCACGTACAGGTACGGGTTCCACGCCGGGTTATCGGTGTGGTTCAGGCGACGGGTCATGCCCATGAAGCCCAGCGCGTACAGCGGCATGAAGGCCAGGTAGAAACCGATGATCCAGCACCAGAACGCGCACTTGCCCAGGCGCTCGTCGAGCTTGAAGCCGAAGGCCTTGGGGAACCAGTAGGTGATGCCGGCCAGGTAGCCGAACAGCACGCCGCCGATGATCACGTTGTGGAAGTGGGCAATCAGGAACAGGCTGTTATGCAGCACGAAGTCAGCCGCCGGCACTGCCATCAGCACGCCGGTCATGCCGCCGATCACGAAGGTGACCATGAAGCCCAGCGTCCACAGCACGGGCGTGGTCATCTGCACGCGGCCGCGGTACATGGTGAACAGCCAGTTGAAGATCTTCACCCCGGTCGGGATGGAGATGATCATCGTGGTGATGCCGAAGAACGCGTTGACGTTGGCACCCGAACCCATGGTGAAGAAGTGGTGCAGCCAGACCAGGAACGACAGCACCATGATGGCGCTGGTCGCATAGACCATGCCCTTGTAGCCGAACAGCTTCTTGCCCGAGAACGTCGAGATGATTTCCGAGAAGATACCGAACGCCGGCAGGATCAGGATGTACACCTCGGGGTGGCCCCAGATCCAGATCAGGTTCACGTACATCATGGCGTTGCCGCCCATCTCGTTCGTGAAGAAGTGCATGCCCAGGTAGCGGTCAAGGCCCAGCAGGCCCAGCGTGACGGTCAGCACCGGGAAAGCGGCGATGATCAGCACGTTGGTGCACAGCGCGGTCCAGGTGAACACCGGCATGCGCATCAGGGTCATGCCCGGGGCGCGCATCTTGAGGATGGTCACCAGGAAGTTGACGCCGGTCAGCAAGGTGCCCAGGCCCGAGATCTGCAAGCTCCAGAGGTAGTAATCCACCCCCACGCCAGGGCTGTACGCGATCCCCGACAGCGGCGGATAAGCCAGCCAGCCGGTACGCGCGAACTCGCCGACGCCCAGCGACACGTTGACCAGCATCGCGCCGGCCACGAACAGCCAGAAGCTCAGCGTGTTGAGGAAGGGGAACGCCACGTCGCGCGCGCCGATCTGCAGCGGCACGACCAGGTTCATCAGGCCCGTCATCAGCGGCATGGCCACGAAGAAGATCATGATCACGCCGTGGGCGGTGAAGATCTGGTCGTAGTGCTCGGGCGGCAGGATGCCCGGCGCGCCATTGGTGGACAGCGCCAGCTGGGTACGCATCATGACGGCATCGGCGAAGCCGCGCAGCAGCATGATCAGTGCAACCACCGAATACATGATGCCGATCTTCTTATGGTCCACCGAGGTGAACCACTCGCTCCACAGCCATTTCCACTTGCCGAAATAGGTGATCAGGGCGAATAAGCCCAAGCCACCCAGGGCCACCATCGACAACGTGCCCATGATGATGGGCTCGTGGAACGGGATGGCATCCAAACTCAATTTGCCAAACATCTTAACTCCTAGGAATTCGAGCCCGGCGCCGGCGTAGCGGGCGCGGCCATGGACACCTCCTGGCTCACGCCAAGGGTGTTGCGCGAGGTGCAGACAGGACCGAACGAGGTGCCGTTACCGGCGATCGCGCCGCCTGCGCCGTCCATGTACTTGTGCAGGATGCCGTGGTACAGCTGCGGATCGACCTTGGCGTAGAGCGCCACGGGATTCTTCTCGCTCGGCTTGGCCAGTTCGCTGTAGTCGGCCAGGGTGAGCTGGCTGGACGAGGCGCGGACCTGCTTGACCCATTGTTCGAAGTCGTAGTTGGAGACTGCCTTGGCCTTGAACTTCATGCCGGAGAAGCCGCCACCGCTGTAGTTGGCGGACATGCCGTCAAAGGTGCCGTTCTCGTTGGCGATCAGGTGCAGCTTGGTCTCCATGCCCGCCATCGCATACACCTGGCTGCCCAGTTGCGGGATGAAGAAGGAGTTCATGATCGAATCGGACGTGATCTTGAAGTTCACCGGGGTGTTGGCCGGGAACGCGATCTCGTTGACCGTGGCGATGCCCAGGTCCGGATAGATGAACAGCCACTTCCAGTTCAGCGCTACCGCCTCGATCGTGACGGGCTTGACGTTGGATTCGATGGGCTTGTACGGGTCCAGGTCGTGCGAGGACTTCCACGTGATGATGCCCAGCACCAGGATGATCAGGCAGGGGATCAGCCAGACCACCACTTCGATACCGGTGGAGTGCGACCAGTCCGGCTCGTAGCGGGCCGACTTGTTGCTGGCGCGGTACTTCCAGGCGAAGGTGAAGACCAGCACGATCACCGGCACCACGACGAGCAGCATCAGCCAGGTCGCGATCAGGATGATGTTTTTCTCGTCGATGCCGATCTGGCCCTTCGGATCTAGCACGGTCATGTTGCATCCGGCCAGCAACAGGCCGGCGCAGGGCAGTAACCGCGTCCAACGCGGAAGTCTGGGTATCTTCATGTCACGACTGGTTTAGTTGGCCACGGTACGGCATGCGGCGCAGTTTCACTGCCTGATGCGGGCGCAAGAGGCGGGCTTAAAGGCTTAAGGCTGGGGAAATCTTGATCAAGCTGCCTGCGCGCCGGGCGAAGCGCCAATCAGGGGCAGGCTGGCTTGGTCCTTATCGGACGGATCGTTGTGGGACAGCGGTGGTCCGCACAGGAAGATGTTTGCGTGGCGACGCCCGATCTGTCTGCCCGAGGGGCAAACGGGGTATCTGGGTGAGGGTCTCGGTACGTCTGACATCGTGGCGCGAAATCTACCGCAACGCAGCATAGAGGGTAAACCCGTGATGTTGAACACACTGTTCATAAAATCGGACAATGCAGCTTCCCCTCGCATCGCACTGCCAACAACATGCATTCCGGGAACAATTCTGACTGCGGCAAGGTGTCGCAGGGGTGTGCGCGCTTGAAATCGCCTGGGGCGAACACGGCATCGTTGCCGCGCGATCCGACCAGGGGCCAATGCGGTTTTCCATGCGGTTGGGTGCCTTGCGGCCAGGCTGCACCCCGGTTCGTACTATCCAAATGCAATAAGCTTCCTTCCCCTCCTTGCGCGATTTCGTAACCATAGGTGCCACTTGCCAAACCCCAAACCGGGGTCCAAGACCCCTCCCGGAGAAATCGCATGCATTCCTTCCGCCACTGGCTGCCTGCCGCTGGCCGCGCCCTTGCTGTCGCGGTGCTGTCCTGGTCCGCCGCCGGCCATGCCGAGCAGGCGGTACGCGTCGGCTACCAGAAAGCCGGCCTGCTGGCCGTGCTCAAGGCCCAGGGCTCGCTGGAGAAGAAGCTCGCGCCGCTGGGCTACAAGGTGGAGTGGAAGGAATTCCCTGCCGGCCCGCAGTTGCTGGAGGCGCTCAACGCCGGCAGCGTCGACTTCGGCTACACCGGGGCGCCGCCGGCGGTGTTCGCCCAGGCCGCGCGCGCCAGCTTCGTCTATGTGGGCGCAGAGCCCGGCGGTAGGACCAATGAGGCACTGTTCGTGCTCGATAAGTCACCCGTGCGCAGCGTGGCCGATCTGAAGGGCAAGCGCGTCGCGCTGCAGAAGGGCTCCAGTTCCAACTACCTGCTGGTGCAACTGCTCAGGAAGCATGGCCTGAGCTTGCAGGATATCCAGCCGATCTACCTGCCGCCGGCCGATGCGCGGGCCGCCTTCGAGAGCGGCAGCGTGGACGCCTGGGTGGTCTGGGACCCGTACTACGCGCTGGCGCAGAAAGCGCTGAAGGTACGCACCATCGCCGACTATGAAGGCGTGCCCTCCCCGTTCAACTTCTACGAAGCCGGCAACGGCTTCGTCAAGACCCAGCCGCAGATCGTCAACGCCATCCTCGAACAGTTGCGCGCCACCGGCCTTTGGGTGGTGAAGAACCCCGCCGAGACGGCCGCGCTGCTGGCGCCCGCCGTGGGCCTGGAGGTCCCGGTGGTGGAGGCCTGGCTCAAGCGCGTGCCCTATGGCGCGACGCCGGTCACGCCGGAGGTGGTCGCCAGCCAGCAGCAGGTGGCCGACCTGTTCCACCAGCAAAAGCTGATCCCGGCCCCGATCAAGGTGAGGGACAACGTCTGGCAGGCAAGCTTCCCGCTGGCCAGCCAGTAAGCGGACAGGCAGCGGACCGGTGCGGCCCGCTGCCGTGACAGGCGGGAGCCACGACTGCTACCATGCCCGCTCCTGAGTACCCTTCCAACAAGAAGAAAGCAGACATCATGAAAATCGAGACAATCGCCGTCCACGGCGGCTATTCCCCGGATCCCACCACGCGTGCCGTTGCCGTGCCGATCTACCAGACCGTTGCCTATGCGTTCGACAACGCGCAGCATGGCGCCGACCTGTTCGATCTCAAGGTGCCCGGCAATATCTACAGCCGCATCATGAACCCCACCAACGACGTCCTCGAGCAGCGCCTGGCCGCGCTCGAAGGCGGCGTGGGCGCGCTGGCGCTGGCGTCCGGCATGGCGGCTATCACCTATGCCATCCAGACCATCGCCGAGGCGGGCGACAACATCATCTCGGCCAGCCAGCTGTATGGCGGCACCTACAACCTGTTCGCGCACACCCTGCCGCTGTCGGGCATCGAGACCCGCTTTGCCGACGGCCGCAACCCCGCCGCCTTCGGCGACCTGGTGGACGAGCGCACCAAGGCGATCTTCGTCGAGTCGGTGGGTAACCCGCTGGGCAATATCGTCGACATCGAAGCCATCGCCAAGGTGGCGCACAGCCACGGCATTCCGCTGATCGTCGACAACACCGTGCCCTCGCCCTACCTGTGCCGGCCCTTCGAGCATGGCGCCGACATCGTCGTGCACTCGCTCACCAAATACCTGGGCGGCCACGGCAACAGCGTGGGCGGCGCCATCGTCGACAGCGGCAAGTTCCCCTGGGCCGAGCACAAGGCGCGCTTCAAGCGCCTGAACGAACCCGATGTGTCCTACCACGGCGTGGTCTATACCGAAGCGCTGGGCGCAGCCGCCTACATCGGCCGCGCGCGCGTGGTGCCGCTGCGCAATACCGGCGCCGCGCTGTCGCCTTTCAATGCCTTCCTGATCTTGCAGGGCATCGAGACGCTGGCGCTGCGCCTGGACCGCATCACCGAGAATGCGCTTGCCGTGGCACGCCACCTGAAGGCCAGCCCCAAGGTGGAATGGGTCAACTTCGCCGGCCTGCCCGAGCATCCCGACCACGCGCTGGTGCAGCGCTACCTGGGCGGACGCGGCCCGGGCATCCTGTCGTTCGGCCTGAAGAGCGGCGGCCGCGAAGCCGGCGCGCGCTTCCTCGATGCGCTGCAGCTGTTCACGCGCCTGGTCAATATCGGCGACGCCAAGTCGCTGGCGACGCATCCGGCCTCCACCACGCACCGCCAGCTCGACGCGGCCGAACTGAAAGCGGCCGGCGTCAGCGAGGACATGGTGCGCCTGTCGATCGGCATCGAGCATATCGACGACCTGCTGGAAGACCTGGAGCGCGCGCTGGCCGCGGCCTGAGGCGCGGCTGG
>NZ_JARJLM010000163.1 GCF_029335485.1 Cupriavidus basilensis | reverse complement strand
AAGCGAAATTTCGCTAACGACCTTCGGATGATGAATACTCCAGCCGCCAAAGCCCGCTGCTTCTAGCAGGCTACTGAAATACCTTTTTGATACCCCCAATTTTGGCTGACCAAGGGGGTGCCTTACCCCCAACCAAGTCGGAAAAATCGATTGTGCGCCGTTCTGCGAGGTCGTCAGTTCTGCGGCGAGGTTCGAAAAATAGTATTTCAGCAGCCTGCTAGTGGGCGATTACCAGGTTCAGCGACTCCTGCATCGAGCAGTTGCCCGTCCGATTTCTTACTGGGGTCCCCCCAGCGTCGAGGCCCCTGCGGACCTCGGTTCGGAGCATCCCACCCCTGCCTTGGTACTGAAGCTCGTCTTCTTCTTGCTCCTGGTCGAGAGCTCTCCCGCCCGGACCAGCGCCATGCCACGATGCGAATTGCCAGACTCGCATTGTGATCGGTGTTGGTGCAATAGTCGCAACGTTGGCGGACAAACGCTGCCTGCGATGGCCGCTTGTCAGGATAGATGTGGCCGCACGGACTACACTCTGCCGTGATGCGGCGGCACTGCTGGGACGTCGAGCCTATTTCGCCGCAGCGCCTTGTATTGCGCTAGTGTGAGCGTCCTGCCCCAAGTACTCGCCAGAATCCTGCTGTTGAGTCCCGCTTTGGCGCGAGCCTGGTTCTTGAGCCACCTGCCCGCCTCGTCCCGCTTCGCCTTCGACCGCGCACTCATTGCCTTAACGCGTAGTGCCTCGACACCAGCAGTCGCGTTCCCTCGCCAGTCACAAGGCGGCAGCTCACCTAGCGCGCGAAGTCCTGCCGAACGTTCCGGGCAGATTGCTGACACCGCGCCCCGCGATGTTTGGCCTTGCGCCAGCCTGCGGATCCTTTGACTCGGCACGCCATGCGCCGCTGCCAGCGCTTGCGGGCGCGCTCCTTCTTACGCCATTTTTCTGCATCGCCCAGCCCGGCTGTTCTCCCGAGCTCGCATAGATCTGCACCGTGATGCCACGGTGGACGCCGATTGCAGCAACACGCAGTTCGTTGTCCGGCGAGGTGACCAACTCGGCCGCGACCTCTTCGGACTTCACCACCGGCAGTCCGTCATCCGTACTGAACTAGTCGTACCGGCGGCCTGCATCGAACGTCGCGTGCTGCCCGCCGGCATCGTGTGGGGCCGTGCGAGAGTTGGATAACAGCGGAAACGATAGCCGATTTGCATGGGATGACTTTGTCAGCAAACCATTGAAATGCAACCGTGGAATGGCGGTAAGGCGCCGATTAGCATTCGGCGCAAAGACAGCACAGCCTAACGACTGCCGCCGACTTGACTCCTCCTGAGCCTTGCGGCCCTAGGAGAGAGGATGCGTCGGCAAAGGACCGTTCAAGCAATCTTCCCAGAGAGAACAAAATCCAAGATATCCTCCGACGTCGGCTCTCCCCATGTTCGCGCCGCGACCCACGTGAAGAAACTGGTCTTAACAAGCTTAGTTGCCTGTTTGGCAGGGACAATCTTAAGTTTTATAGACTCACATTGTTCGTTGTACCGTCCAATCAGGTCATTCTGCTCCTGATCAGACAATTCAGCAAAATACTTCTCAGCTTCAGGTAGTCGTGCTGCCAGGAACGACTCGCGAGCTTCGCCGGCAGTCCTAGCGGCAGATCGCTTCGCAACGACTGGCGACTGTGCGGTTTCGCTAATGGGCTCCTGGCCCTTCCCCCAATCTTCTACGAGTGATTTCCTGAAGTAGGCCGCGACGTTCTCGACTGGCGTAGAGTGCTTCTTACTCTGCCGAGCCCTCGTGTAATCCACAGCTTGCCGGACTCTCTCAGCGCCATAAGTCCGCACCATCTTCCGGGCCTCTGATACAGGGATGCCAAATTTGCCTACGTTCGCGACAAGATCCACATCGATGTCCTCTTGGATCTCGTCCTCCTTCTTGCGCTCAATCTTGAACTGGAGGTCAACAACCGATCGGCCTACCTTATGTTCTATCAACTCTATATTGTGATCGGAGATCGCATTAATTTCGGCGATGCACGGGATCAAGACTGCGCGCTTAAATATCTTGTACTCCTTGTACTTTGTTTCACCTTCTTCCCGTCCAAGGATTAAACTGCGGAACGTCGACAGCGACATCTTACCTGTCTGACCGACTCGTTCGTATCGCACGGTGTTTTCCCACAGCGCCAGCGTATGGGCCCTTCTGAATAACCGTGCGATCCGCATGTCAATCATCGCGTAACGTTCAGGGTTCAGGAGTTCTTCGCAGATCTGTGGAGCGAACGAATAACTCAGCATTGAGCCTGTGATCTTCGCCCCGGCAATGAGCGTCGACCCAGTCCAGGTCGACGTTCCATCGCTGTTCAATTGATCCCAATCGACGACCGTACGCATGAGAGATTTTGCGGTCTCTTTGATGTACCCCGTATCCTTAGTTGTAAGTCCAAGACCCGCCATCATTTGCGGGATACCTATGCTAAACGTGCTTGCTTGCTCGTTCGTTTGCAGTCGTTGCTCGATGGCGTTCTTGATCAGAGAATTGAACAACCGCCGCTGCTGGAGAGTAATCGCACTACCGACAGGAGAGACATGGATGGCTTGCACTGCCTTCTTGAATGGTTCCGGCGCTTCCTGTTGCTGGAAGAGGGCAATCTGCCCGCTCTTTGACGCGCTGCTGGCTTTGGACATTCGAGGCACCGACGATGGCTAGGTTAGGTGAAATACTAGAGATCAATCGTTCACCTATCAAGCTCTATTAGTTGAAAATTACTTCTGTTGTTCTCGTTCCGAGAACTCTTGCCGCACCGATTCCCCAAATATGTTCACCTATCATCTCCCCAAAACTGTTCACCTTTCGCGCACCCCAAAATCATTCACCTTTCTGGCACCCCAAATTTGTTCACCATAGCGTCGCCACGCATCTGCTTCCTGAAACGTAGCGCTGCAAGTGGAAGTGCTTCATAGGTCATGTTCTAGCGAATTCCCCCTACATTGATAAGGTACGCGATACACCCCCAAAACCATTCACCTCTCTGCCACCCCAAAACTGTTCACCTTATCGCCGCCAGGCATCTGCTTCCTGAAACGTGGTACTGCAAGCAGTCGAACTCTATGGAGCATGGCCTGGCAAGTCCCTCTAGGCTGGCAAGTTACGCGACAAGCCCCAAAACCATTCACCTCTCGGCGGCAGAACACCAGTAGCGAGAGCACTCACGAAAAATCAGCTCCTCCGTCGAGGCGTCCGGTGAAACACACGTGCTTCCCCAAAAGTGTTCACCTAATCGGCACCCCAAATCTCTACACCTATCTCGCTCGCGGAATTTCTTCATCTGCTTCTTAGTGTAAGCAATCACTTAACCTACTTCCTTTATAAATAGGACTTCTCTTTCGAAATCCTCACCTTTTTGCTTCCCCCAAATCTCTTCACCTGAGATCTTAAGTAAGGGGCCGATATGGCGGCTGTCTGTGCCACACGGAACTCCCTGGCGCAGCGAATTCGCCGCATTTCATCTAACTATGTGCCTCTTGGGGCTCTTCAAAACCGCTGAGCGGACGAAGTATCCCAAATCTGTTCACCTTAACCGTGTTCTTCTCGGGCATGTAACCGTGGCGTTCGCTTCCTCGTGCAGCACCTTGGCTTTTTTCCGCTTGGTATGGTGGTTACAGAGAGAGTGTGCGCTCACAAGTAAACAAGAACGTTGGTCATCCAGACGTAGGCGTAATAGGTGAACTGATTTGGGACCCACTCCAAAATCGCCCCAAAAATGGTCACCTTTTATCTCCCCAAAACCCTTCACCTACCGAGAACGGATGATCTATCCCTATCCTGAATCAGTTCAGTCACAAGATGCAGTGGGTTGGTAAGTACAGCCCGAATCTATCAGGGAGCACTATAGGCCACTTTTTCTTGAAGAGGATCTAAGGGAAGGCACATGTAGTGTTTACGTGTATTTCGTAAACACTGTAAACCTTTAGGTAAACCTTTGACTTCCGGAAACCCGCTCCAGTAAAGGGTTTCCGGGCCATATCGTGCACTGATTTGGGGATTGGGTGAAGAGATTTGGGGGAAAGGGGCTGTGGATTTGGGGAGGTAGGTGAAGCAGATTGGGGCTATAGGGCTGTGGATTTGGGGCATAGGTGAACAGTGTTGGGGAAAACCCTAGAAACGCGGAGGAGCAAGCTGCCGCCGGTGCTGGAGCAAGAGAACACATCACAGGGGTTATGCACATCCGGTCATCCGTCGAGTCTGTACGCTGGACGGGTTCAAGCCGGCCCATAGGACCGGCGTTGGCTTGCAGGATACATCACTGATTTGCCCCTCGTTCTAAGGCTGCCGGCGATAGACTGCGAAACGAATCAGCCCCTCAAGCCGCAGAAGGCGATGCACCGGGCGCCAGCTCGCGGGGGCCCAGCGAGATACCGCTTCCTCGTAGCGCGGGGGGTTGTCGCCCTTGTAGATGGCACGACGTCCTGCTTCGGCCGCATGTAATGCTGTTGGCATTTCAGTCCGAACAGCCTACAGCTCGAGGGGCATGGACACGGCGGATCTGCCTCCCGATACCCATGAGCTTCTCTCCAAGCTTAGACTGCCACACGCAGATGCGACGCGCGAAGCCAAAGGTCCGAATAGTCCAGCCTCTCGGTCTTCCGCACGCGCATTCGCACGGCAAAGCCTTCCGTCACCAAACGTGCTTGCAGCTGCTCCGCAAAATGCTCACCGGGTCGCTAACCGTGTTTCGGATCGAGAGGATCCCGGTCGGAGCAGATGATCACTTCGTCGAAGCGATCCCGCCGGATGTCGGCGGCGGCCAGGTTGCTGGCGTTCAACAGGTACCAGACCTAGATGCGATTGCCGGTGGCGGCCACCAAGGCTAGGCCGGTTTCGATCCCGTCGCAGACGATGACCTTGCGGCTTCGGGTGGTCGGGCAATTCAGGCGAATGGCGGCGCCGGCGAGCTTTTGGGGCTCGCCATCTGTTTTTTCATATCGACGAAGAGCGCCTTGTAGCCATCTTTGCTCAGGTAGGTGCAGTGGAGCGTGACTGGTGTCCCATCGGCACGTCTTGCCCTGGCCAGCATGACCGGCCAGTCGCCGCAGTTGGCCGGCTTGTCCTGATCGTCTGTATCCCAATAGGCCATGGCCGGGTGATACCGAAGATCGGGTAAGAGCCACGCCAGTCGCAGGCCAGGCCCCTGCTGGCTGAGGTAGACCCATACTGGCAAAGTCTCCGTGATGGCCACCGAACCCGGCTAGGCCGCGTTCAGCTTCGCGCGCTTCTCTCTGGCCTCGGCTTCCGCCTTTGCCTTGAGGCTGCGCTCGTCGTAGTGGGCGGCTGGCCGACAGCCTGATTCTCCCTCCAGGAATTCGAGGGCCTCGCGATCGGTCATGCCGGCGAAGGCGCGCAGGAGCGTGTATCCATTGCCGGCGCCGCAGTGGTTGCAAAAATAGGTGCCGGCATCATTCCTGTTGTCGAAGCGGAAGCGGGTCTTGCCCCCACAGAGCGGGCAGGGGCCTTGACGCTTCGACAGGCATTTCACGTCGAGCTGGGCAGGTGTCAGGACTCTTACCTAGTCGACCTCATTGAGGTTCAAGCGCATTGTGTTCTCCTGCCTCGGAAAGGCGATCAAAAGAGGAAAGCCTCGAGGGGGGCGGGGTTGAAGAAGCAGCCGGAAGGCCCAGAGGCCTTCTGTGCTGTGCGTCACCCGCCAACGGCCCAGCGCGCCGCTGGCGGCTACCGGACCGCACCCAAGCCGATCGACCACATTGACGACCTGCCGGCGTTCAACAAGAAGCTCTATGAAGAAGTCAACCTGCAGGCGTCATCCTGCCATTTCATCTGCCTGGTCGAGACGGAGGCCAACCGCTTCGTGCTGATCCTGACCGAGGACATGATCAATTCGGACATCGCCAACGAGCTGATCAAGGCACTGGCGTTCAAGCGGGAGGCGGCCGATCCCCTCTACTACATTGCGTCCACCGTCGTGATGGTGGCGCTGTGTCGCGATGGGGTCATGGAGAACAAGCCGCAGGCGTGCCAGATCCGCCCAGGCGGGCAAAGACGGTCGCCAACTCGGTGGGAGGCGGCGGTACCGGTGCCGCCGGTGGAGCAATCTTCGGGGCTGCAGGAGGGCGGGCGTATGCGGTACACCGGCGCCGCCGCGCAGAATCGGTGGCAGCTCGTCCTGAGGCCAACAGCGGCCAGCGGCCGCGCGCCTGCAGGACCGAGTCCTCACGCACGATTTGGCGATAGTCTTGGGAGGTGCCGCCAACGCGCTGGAACAGCTTCGATAGATCGTCAGAGTGCACTGGAGAATTTCCTTCGTTGGAATAGCGACTTAGCGAAATTGTCTGCCCGTCCCATGCGTTCGCAACCGGCGCAAAACTCGCCATCCGCGTCTCCCGCCGTTTGTCGGGCGAGCCGATATCGCTCCACCAACTCAATGAAGCTTGTAGCGGATGGTCGGCGCGGCATCCATCGCGCCAATTTTCCAGCGATAGGCCTTGCTAAAGAAACCTGGCTCGTCGTGAGCGTTGTGGTCTACCACTTCGGCATAGGCCGGCAGGCGGACCTCCAGCGTGCCGTCGACCTTGAAGCCGAACTGCCGCAGCGCATCCAGGTCCTTCTTGCTGATGGGCGCCGGCGCAATAGTGAACACGCCTTCTTTGTCCCGTTTAACCATTACGAAATTCAAAGCGTCCGATGGCTGGCCAGGTTGCAGATCCTGCTCTATGGAGAGTTCATAGCGCCCTTCGCCAACATAGATCGCTTTGCGGACCCCGGGTCTGTCTGCCATCCGTGCGGCATCCTGCTTAAGCACCTGCAGATCGCTGGGCGAGAGTCTGGAACCTTCCTTGAGCCGGATCGTAGCCGGCACCGACATCGCGGTGCCTTCGTATCTATAGGTATAGGTGCCGTCCCGCTTGACCAAGACCGACACCGTGAGTTTCTCGGGAACGAGGTAGCCGGCCAGGAGTAGCACAACCAGATTGGCCGCCACGACGGAGAAGAGCTTGCGCACGGCACGAATCCGTTAAATAAGGGAAGAGGGGAGGCGCGAGATACCGCCTCGTGTATCCAGCTATAGCTATCGCCTATCGCGCAGTCGCTCAGTCGTCGCGATGACCAGGATCATTCTTAGCGACCCACCGGACCGCAGTAACGAGGGCGGCGAGGAGAACGGCGACGTATCCTGCAGCAGCTGCGATTTGCATACTGGACTCCGCTTGATACAAATTCTAAGGAACGATTGGCTGGGAAACTATTGGTCGCGAGAGGGGATCGATGTCCGCTCACGGCTTGACGCGGTTTAGCTAGCGCGGTGTTGTCGATGGCGTGCACCCGACAGACAGTCCTGATACAACTGCACCGTTTCGCGGCCCAGAGACGCGAGCGAAAAATTCGCCTCCACCCATAGACGTCCCCGGCTTCCCATGCGCGCCGCGCGCCTCGGGTCCGCTGCCAGCCGGCTCATCGCCACGGCCAGGGCATTGGCGTCGCGCGGCGGCACCAGTACGCCGTGGTCGCCGTCGATGAAGGTCTCTGGAATGCCGTCCAGCGAAGTGGCAACTACCGGCTTGCCGCAACTTAATGCTTCGAGGATGACCAGGCCCAGCGCTTCGCTGCCCACGGGCGGATGCACCAGCACGTCGATCGCCTGCATCAGCGATGCCACATCGTGCTCAAAGGGGCGAAAGTGGAAATTCCTGTCTAGCCCTAGGGAATTCGCCTCACGGCGTAATTGCGGGGTGAGGTCTCCATCACCGACACACAGAAAATGCGACTGAGGATGTCGTTCGAATACCTGCGCTGCGGCCTTGACGAAGTAAGACTGTCCTTTCCCGTCTGGCTTTTGTGCCCCGCCGATAAGTGCATAAATCCATGCCTCATGAGGCACCCCGAGGGCTCTGCGGACCCGATGGCGTTCCGCGGTGCAGGCGCGGAAGCGCTCGGTATCGATGCCGCAGTAGATCCGCCTGAGCTTCAAGGTGCGGTCTGGATCCACAAGACGCAATGCATTCTGTACCGCGTCGGAAACCGCAATCACGCTGGAAGACGCGGCTAGGTATCGGCGCGTCCGCTCCTTGAGGCTTGTCATCAGGTGGCGCGTCACGACGACCGCCGCCTTCCGGCCAGAAAGTATCCATGCCAGGATCGCCACCCAGTAGTCGCGGCCATGATGCGCGTGAATGACATGCATTTGCCGTTCCCGGAGATGCCGTGCCAGTATCTCCGGCCACGCGATGCGCTTGGCGTTCAGCTCCAGCAAGCAGATCCCCTGCATCTCGCGCGCGGCGGCTATCCACCGCGCACCGTGGGGCGCCGCCAGGGTTACCTCGCAGCCCTGCAACTGCAAGGCCCGGCAAAGTGAAAGCGTATGGGAATCGATGCCGCCACCGTCGAGGAGAGAGTTAAGGATCAGCACACGCAACTGGGAGGCGGGCGTCACCGCGCGTTGGTTACCGTGCATCATGGCTGGCCGCGTCCGTACCGCGCTGATCCTCATAGGCGGTGATTAACTTCTGCAGGAACTGGCCTGGATGCGTGGTGCGCGAAACCGGCACTCTAGGCAGGCGGAACAAGTCGTGCCCTGCGCTAGCGCGACCGCGGTTGGTGGTGACGGCGGTGTGGAAGCCCGCTTCGCGCACCTGGTCCACAATCGCCTTGTCGTACTCGCCGAAGGGGTAGCAGAAATGACGGACCGGCTCGCCAAGCATATCCTCCAGTTCCTGGCGGCAACCTTCGATCTCGTCGCGGGCGGTTGCAGCGTCCGCTTTGGTCAAGTCCATGTGCGTCCGCGTATGCGCGCCGACCTCCATCCCTGCCCGGCCCCACTCGCGCAGCTCGCCCTGCGCCATCAGCGGCTTGGCCGGCACGCCGATCGATGTATCCCACGCGTTCGTCTTGCCGACCAGGCTGCTGACGGCATAGCAGGTGGCGGTAAAGCCGAAGCGCTGCAACACTGGCAAGGCATGCTCGATGTTGTTGCGATAGCCGTCATCCAGCGTGATGCCGACAACCTTGCCAACCTTCTCGCCATGCAGATAAGGCACTAGCTCGCGTATGCAGAGTCCGTGGAAGCCCATCAGCTTGAGCATGCGCATTTGCCAGGCAAAATCGCGCGGCGCCACCACCAGGCCGCGCAGCGGCGCGCCCCGGGCCGGTGGCACGTCAATCTGGTGATACATGAGGATCGGGATACGCGACGTCACGAGACGAGAAATGCGACGGCGTATTCTGCAGCAGCTACCAATAGCATAACGGCTCCGCCTGACACAAATTATGAGTAATGAAAGGCCGGGAACGTATCGCTTGCGAGAGGAGATCCTCGCGGCGCGTCTTGCCCGCTTAGTCGGGCTGCATGAGCAGCCCTAGCGCTTTCGCCTCCTGCCGGTGCTGACGATCCTCCTGCTCGGCGATGACGCGCAAGGTCGCGTGCTTGAGCAAGGAGCCGTCGGTTAGGGTGGCGGCGAGCGATCTCAATTCATCGAGCGAAATTCGAACCGGCTGGCAATCTGGCTGCATGTCGATTTTGCTTGGGGCGAAAGGAAACTATTGTCCGCAATGCATGGCCATGCAAGCGCGGTAGCCTTAATGGTGCGCAAATTCAACAAGCTCTGCGCAATCGAGATTCTTTGCTGCGGACAGGCCGTCCTCAGTCTCGTATCGGACGGCATTTTCGCACGGCCACGGCCGGTGCCTTGGGATCGCTCTCCGAGCTCGCCAGACAGCCAAGGTCATCCAACTGGACGGAAGCGATGGCGTGCTTGTAGATTGCCTGCAAGCCGCGAGTTGTGTTCAGCAGCACAACAAAGTTGTCGAACGAATTGATTGAGCCAGCTAACCCGACGCCGGAGACCACATACACCTTGACCCGCCTTCGCTCCTTGCGTGCGACATTGAGCAGCCAATTCTGGGGACCGAGTGCGACATGTTGCATTTGAAGCTGGGATGACTCGCGAAAAAAAGTCGCCGTCCTAGGATCGGCGACTTAATGGAGTGTCGACCGAGACGGGGGGCCTGGCGACGAATCTAGCATAGACGATTTGATGAGGTCTCTATTCCCACTTGCGGAGGGGTTAATATATTGCGCTATCTGTATATGGCTAGCGCAAAAGAGATTCCAATCGTTCGCGTTGGACAGCGCAATCGCACCTGTCCCAGGTGCGATCTACGGCGCCGGAATTATCCAACCGTCCTCTCTTCGCAACAATTGGCGCGATTTTTCGCGGATACCTCCAGCGCCATATTCCTTGATTTGCTCAAAGGCCGCTTGGACGTCCTGGCGCCGTGCCCATGTCTCGATAGTCACATCCACCTTGTACTTAACCATCTTGGCCTCGTAGCCGAAGAAGTCCGGGGCCTCTTCTGAACCCACGACACCTCGGTATTTCTGTGTCCCAAAGCACAGTCTTCCTTCATCTCCCTTTGCCTCCGAGCCCGGTCTGGGCGCGTCGTTCTTGCGGAGTTTCTGCCTCCCCAAGTCGGTCAGAGAGTACGTGCGAAAGCCCTGATTAGGACCGTTTACATACTCGATCAGACCCGCGGCGGCTAGCGCGTTCAGACGGTCGCCCGCGTTATTCCACTCGTCCCAATGCTTGTCGGTGAAATACCGAACATCAACCTGGTTGGGCCACGTATCGTAGCTATAGCTACTTGGGCCAGCAACGACGCAAAGTTGAGTGTGCTTTGCGACAAACGCTTGCAGCGGCTCATCAAATGGGCTCCTGCTGACAGCCTTCTGATCACATGCTGAGAGTGCGATTACCGAAATCAGCAGGAATGCGGGATACGAGGGTGTTAGGCGCATAAAGATACCCATTATTGCTGGTTATTGAAATGGAGTGGGTGCGGTGGCGCCTAGAGAAAAGGCCCGCCGAAGCGGGCCTGGAACCTACATGACGAAGGGCTTCACTGCGTCGCGAGTAACCAACCGCCCGGTTGTAGTACGCAACGCAATCAAGGCGCCACGAAGGACGCTAAGCCCGCCGCGAAAGCCGTGCGGCATCCATAGCTTAGGCGGTCTTTTGCTCCGTATCCTCACTCTCCGTGACAGTCATGTGAATGGCGTGCGCGAATGCGATAACCCATGCGTCCACGGGACGTATCACAGACCGTCAACTCAGCTTGCTCCCCAAAATAAGAAGCTCTGCAGATTGTCGCGGGGCCTCCTTCGAACGAGGTAGAGTGCAGGGACTCGCTCGTATGAGCTCCGATCATCTAGTACACGCACCGGATATCGCAACAGCGCAGCCTTTTACATCATCGTCACAATGACCGGCACTGCGAGCAGGAATAGTGGCCTAATCTAAAAGTGCCGCCGTGCCACGCGGCACCTTCTACGCCCATCGTGGCGTAGGGGTGGAGTCGGTAGCCAGAAGCCTCCCGCTAGTGGTCCCGACGCCGCCTGTATTTTCTGGCAGCACCACGGCCCGCTTCGGCGGGCCGTGTTCTTTTCAGGCTCGGCGGCGAATTGAAAAGGCCCGTCGAAACGGGCCTTCTAAAACGCAGAACCGTCGCTCACTGAGTCGTGAAGCTCCAGATTTTGTTCACCGGCTGCCAATTGTTCGTGCCAACCAGATCGGCGGGGTATGTGGTCTTGGCCGCTCGCGGCGCGTCGGGGATGATCACCGCGACGCTGGCGGGAAGCATCTTGTTCGGGTCCGTCGCGTTCGCGAGTAGTGTTGCCTTGAACGTTGCTGTTCCACCGGCGGGGGGAAGCGAGAACTCCGAAACCGTGAGGGTCTGATTGACCCGCACTGCTCGGCGATGGCGGCGTAGTCTATTGTGATTACACACGCATTCCAAGGTATATCGTTGTCTCAGGGCTCGATGGGCGGATCGGTGCGATCGCTGCAGCGGCGCGCCTCGATCCTCCCCTCGTGGAACTCGAGGAGCAGCGCAGCCAGGAGCCCAACCAACAGCAATGCGATCGCCGCTAGCTTCCCGGCCAGGTCAGGCCGAAGCAACAGGATCGCAAACATGCCAACGGCAATCACGGTGCACAGCGCCACCACCCGCTTGACCAGATTCGTTGGGTTTCCGCCCCTTTCTCCGTTTGCCATCGAAAATCCTGAGTACGTATGAGCGAAACGCCGTTATTGATCGGGATGGGCGGCGGCGGGTAGCCGCGCCCCTGCCACACCACCTCGCACGCAGGTCCGCACCAGGCGGATCGAGGAGTTGAGGTCAAATGAATCCGGGGAAGCCAAGTGCGTCGAAGTATGAGATCGTGAGGACGCGGTTCAGACCAGCCTCGCTGTGAGCCCACCAGCGACCGGCACCATCTGCAATGAGGGCTGCCAGCTCATGAGACGCGACGAGACCTCGGAGACGACTGTAGACCGTTGTTCCAACCCGCTGGTGCTTGAGCTGAAGCCGGGATGACTAACGAAAAAAAGTCGCCGTCCTGGGATCGGCGACTTAACACGCACGTCGACCGAGCCGGGAGGCAGGCGACGAATCTAGCATAGAGGATTTGATGAGACCTCTATTCCCGCTTGCGGGGGGATTAATATACTGCGCTATCTGTATATGTACAGCGCAAAAGAGATGCCAATATTTCGCTTTGGACAGCGAAATCCTTGAAGCGCCAAAGAAAAGGGCCGCCGAAGCGGGCCTTCCATTCGTGGGGAAGCGCAAATACTTCTCTGGCGCAATGCCCTCTGAATTTTCTGGTCTGGCCGAGTGAGTGCACGGCACAGATCGTTGCAAGAATCCAGCCGATCAGCGTGAGGTGCAAGATCAGGCAGATGAAGCCGGCAAATGGCCGGCCGATGGTGAAGCGCATACAAGGCCAGGCTGAACGGGACGGTTTCCAGATTTCCTGATGGCGACGGCTGTGTGCAATAGCACCCAACTGGGAGTCATAGGGGGCGCGTGCGACGGCCGCTGTCGGTAAAGCCGGTCTCAGAGCGCGTTGTCAGGCTCGGTCGTTGCCTCCGTGGTTGGATTTTTCCACAACACATCGAGAGCTTTTCGATTAGAGGTCCGTGTCAGCCTTCGTGCCCGTGTAGGCTGCGTTCCTCTCGACTGCGATGGCCTTGGTCGCTATGCTCCTCCTGTTTGCGCCATGTCCGTTCATGCCAGTAATCCTCCTGTTGTTCGCTCTCACTCCTATATGGCGAGTAGCGTGAGCTTGGGACGGCAATATAGACAGGCCGAGGCGCAACATAGACAGGGGTGGGTTCCGCGTGAGCGACGCCAGAAGCGCCAGCGCGAGTATTGACATTCGTTGCGGCAAAGGCCGACGAGGCGATGCAGAATAGTGTGCCTACGAGGACCCTGCCGATTGCGCGGTGCTTCATTCTTGGCTTTCTCCCGGCTTTTCGTGGCCGCCGTCGTTCTACGGACGCACCCTGTCTTTCGGATGGCGGTTACTTGCTAACTCGCGTTATCGGAGCGCGCGTATTCGCCTAGCTCAATCATCTTCATCGTCATGCCCGCGACGCCACCCCCGGTGGTGGATGCGCCACTCGCGCTCGTGCCAGCGCCTTTCTCGCCACTGCCGCTCTTGCCAGGCTCGCGCCCGCCAATCGCCGTAATAGCCGGGCGCAACAATAACCGGCTGCGGTTCGACATAAACGGGGACCGGCTCGTAGTAAACCGGGGGAGGTTCATAGTAAACGGGAGGCGGTGGAGCCACGAACACAGGCCCGGGAATGCCAATCCCAATACCCACATCCACGCGTGCCTCAACGATACCTGGGGTAACAGCAGCGCCCGCAGCCAGTGCGCAAATTGCCAGGACTCTCCGCATGACGATGCTCCCGATGGTTCCATTGGTATTTTATGCGGCCAATTTTGGGGAGCATATTTGTGAACTTATACAGGCGTTACGGCCTGTAACAGGGAGCGACGTGCCAACGGGATCCACGATGACGCCGATGCCTGGTTGTCAGGCAACGCTTCTCGGCACTAAAGCATCTTGCTGCGCAGCAGTTATCGTTCCTGCTGGGCCCGGACAGTGCTCCTGCGGTGCTGGATGCTACCGACGCCGCTAATCGCGGTGTGAAGTTCGTGATAACGCCAGGAACTACCTCCGAGGCCGGCTACCGAACGGTGCTCGAGATCGAGGCGATCAGAGCGAACAGCGCGCCCCGAAAGCGAGCCTATCGTGCATACGACGCCAGGCCGAATGGGAGGTCTTCCAGATCTCCAGTGGGCGACGGCTGCGTGCAATAGCACCTAACTGGGAGCCATAGGGATTGCGCGTGCGGCGCTCGCTGCCGGAATGGCGGGCTCCGACGCTGCCATGTCGCTACCATGCGGATTGGCGCGGCCAAGTCGAGGCCTGCGTGCCCTGAGTGTTGCCGTGCCAACCGGGACTTCGCCCGCTTTTTGCCCGAGGTCGAGGACGTCCGCCGGAAACCGCAATACGAAGCTTGCATCGATGGGGATTCGCTGTACGGCCGCGTCGCGGCAGTTACTTGTTCTGTTCGAGCAGGCAGGCCAGGAATTACTGACGCACCCGCAAATCTACAACCGTTTGCGCGAGCAGCGGTTCGACATCAACAGGGTGATCCTGTATCGCCTTCTGGACAGGTTCGTCGCTGCTGGGCTGCTTGAGCGAGTCGTCGACCAAGAGAGAGTTGCCCGCTACGGCTGGGTCGCTTGTCCAGGAAGTTCTGCATCGACGCTGAACCTGTCACCGCGTTTTGAGTGCCGAAGCTGTCATAGGCAGTTCCGCTTGATGGAGCTGCCGGAGCTTTGCGACGCGATGCAAGTTGCCCTTGATGCCTGGGCGGCCAAAGGGAGCCGAGGTTTGCAGGCGGAGGTAGCGGTGCGGGGCGTGTGCGAGCGATGCCTTCAGCATTGACGGCGCTCGCCAGCGCTGTCCTGCCTGGATGCGGGGCAACTGCGATTTCGGCAAAGGCGCCCAGGTGTCGTGAAGTAGGAGCGTCGTGGCCAGATCAATCGTGATGCACATAGGTCCGACGACAAGAGCGTACACCGCTGAAGCCGCAATTGGAAAGGGATGCTTTGCTAAGCCGTAGCGTGCGGCGGGCGGATCACCGAGCTTTGGAGCGCCAACGTCGCATCGCGATCTTCGCCGCGAATTTGCGTCGGCATTGGTGCGGGCATGAAACTACATGCGAGATGGTGTGTCGCGCACGGGGAGGTCATTCAGATAATTTAATCCCGCAACCGATCAGCCACGAAGCGGCGAAATAGTTGCATTGAAGGGCTTTCGGTACGGCCCACGAGTGTCACCAATGCAAAGCGCGCGCTGGCGATCAAGGGGGGCGAAGTCACCAGTTCGACTAGCTCACCAGACTCGATACCGCTCCGTGCGGCAGCTACGATACCCAGGAAAATTGCATCCGACGCCCGCACGGTCTCGATCAGGCTCGCAATTTCCTCGCAACGCAAGCGCACGGCCTGTTGCGGATCCGCGCGCGGACCGAAATGCCGGACCAGTATACGTGCCGGCTCATCTGCCAATGGTGTGCAGGCCAAAGGGAAGCGTAACAGCTCGTCGAATGCAACGCCCTCCGCAGTAACGGAGAGCAGCGGGTGGCCACACCGGCAGATGAATCCGACCCGCATCTCAGCCACAACTTCGAGGGACAGGTCGGGCGCTGGCGTCACACTGCGAATTTCGATCACCAGAGCATCGAGTGTGCGTTGGCGCAATTGACGTAGTTGTAGCTCAATGGCGCCTCGCGTGATGCTGACGCGCACGTCTGGGTGCCGTTGCGCCACTTCGATGAGGAGCGGTGTCATCAGCATGGCTCCGGGCCCCGAACCCAAACCAACTCGGATCACTCCAGCGTTGCCCGCTTTGAGCAAATCAATGCTGCGACGCATTTCCTCGGCGCCAAACACCAGATGGCGCGCGCGTGTCGCGACGGCTTCGCCGAGCGGCGTGAGTTCGTTTCGCTTGCCCATCCGGTCGATCAGGCGTACGCCCAGGTCGTCTTCCAGCATCTGGATACTGCGGCTCAGGGCTGGCTGCGTCAGATGCAATTGTTCTGCGGCACGGCTGAAGGAGCCGGTTTCGGCTACTGCCAAGAGGTGCTCCAGTTGCTTCAGGTTCATGGGTTCCCCGTATCTATGAGTTATTTTTTTAGGAATCAGAAAAACTATGCATTGGACAAATATTAGGCGTATTTCTAGGATTCGTGTCGGTCCGACTTTTCCTTGCTTTCACGCCCACGAGACACCCCATGAACGCCCCCCTTGCCTTGCTCAAGAGACTCGGAACGCTGGCGGTTGGCCTGCTGCTGGCCGGTGCCGCCGTGGCTGCCGATCCTTTTCCGTCCAAGTCGGTCATGATAGTGGTGCCCTACCCAGCCGGCGGCCTGTCTGACACGATCGCGCGCGTGGTGAACCATCCGCTGGCCAAGCAGTTGGGGCAGCCGGTTCTGGTGGAGAACCTGAGTGGTGTGAGCGGTGCGATCGCGGCACAAAAAGTGCTGAACGCGCCTGCCGATGGCTACTACCTGTTCCAGGGTTCCCCCAATGAGCTCATTTTGGCGCCGCTGGCCAATGCCGCCATCAAGTTCAAGAGCGAGGACTTCCGGCTGGTACAGATGATCGGCATTGCGCCGATGATGATCCTGGCCCGCAGGGATTTGCCCGCGAACACTGCCGATGAACTGGTCACGCTGGCGCGCAGTGCCGCGAAGACCAAGCCGCTGACCTATGGCAGTGTGGGTGTTGGCTCGTTCTACCATGTACTGGGCGAGCATATGGCACACACCGCTGGCACCAGCATGCTTCATATACCCTACAAAGGGGGTGCACCGCTGATGCAGGACCTCAGTGGCGGCCAGTTGGACTTCGCCATCCTGCCGGTGTCGCAGCAGCAATTCGCGCTGGCCGATCAGGGCCGTCTGAAGATCATTGCCAGCATCAACGCTACCCGCACCGATCTGGCCGCCCTCAAGAACATTCCCACGGTCAATGAAGGCAAGTTGCTCAAGGGCTTCAACTTCTCTACCTGGACCGGCTATTTCGTCAGGAAAGACACGCCGGAGGCGATTGTTCAGCGACTGAGCAAGGCACTGGGCGCGGTGCTGGCTGACCCCGCTGTGCTCACCCGGCTCGAAGCGCAGAACACCCTGGTGGCACAGCCGATGCCCCCCGCCGAAGCCAGCAAGGCCTATGAGGCCGAGACCGCGCGTTTCCGCGCGATTGCGAAGACCATCAACCTGCAACCGCAATAAGGGGCGAGTCCATGAATGCCGTACTGGAAGCCCTGCAGGCCCATGCCGACGAATTCATCGCTGTGCGACGTGACATCCACCGCCATCCCGAGCTCGGTTTCGAGGAATTCCGCACCAGCGAGCTAGTGGCCGACCGGTTGACCCAATGGGGCTACGCCGTGGAGCGCGGCCTCGGGGGCACCGGCGTGGTGGGCCAACTCAAGCGCGGCACAGGTGGCAAGCGTTTGGGGCTGCGCGCCGACATGGACGCACTGCCCATCGTCGAGGCCACGGGCCTGGCGCATGCCAGTTGCCACCATGGCGTCATGCACGCCTGCGGCCACGACGGCCACACGGCCATGCTGCTCGCGGCGGCGCATCACTTGGCCACGCAAGGGCAATTCAACGGCACGCTCAACCTGATCTTCCAACCGGCCGAGGAAGGCCAGGGTGGTGCGAAGAAGATGATGGAAGACGGCCTGTTCACCAAATACCCGTGCGACGCCATCTTCGCCATGCACAACATGCCCGGCCACCCGCAAGGCCAGCTGCTACTGCGAGACGGCGCAGCCATGGCTTCATCCGATAACGTGACCATTACCCTCGAAGGTACCGGCGGCCACGGTGCCATGCCGCACTGCGCTGCCGACCCGGTGGTGGCGGGGGCCGCCATTGTCATGGGCCTACAGTGCATCGTGGCGCGCAACATCGACCCCCTGCACATGGCTGTAATCACGGTCGGCGCATTCAGCGCCGGCACGGCCAACAATGTGATTCCCCAGACCGCCACTCTCAAGCTCAGTGTGCGCTCGCTCGATTGCGGGGTGCGGGACACGTTGGAGCGCCGTATCGTTGAACTGGCGCAGGCCCAGGCGCAGAGCTATGGTGTGCGTGCGCACGTCGACTACCAGCGTAACTATCCGGTGCTGATCAACACGCCTGCCGAGACCGACTTTGCCCGTCAGGTGGCGGTGGAGCTGATGGGCGCGAACCGCGTCGAGCCGCAGACCCGTGCGCTCACCGGTAGCGAGGACTTCGCCTTCATGCTGGAGCAGGTACCGGGCAGCTACTTGCTGATCGGCAATGGAGATGGTACGGGGGACGGTGCCAACGTCGGCCATGGCGCCTGCATGGTGCACAACCCCGGCTACGACTTCAACGACCACAATTTGCCCATCGGCGGGGCGTACTGGGCCTTGCTGGCGCAGCGCTTTCTCAGCGACTCGCCCGAGCAATGCAGGCGATTAGCGGGCAGAGATGATTGAAAGACCAGAGATCCATGCCGAGACGGTTATCGCAAGCGACGCCGACGAACTTTCGGCGCGCTTGCGACCGATCCGGGGCAACGTCGCGATCGAATCGGGGAGGGGAGACCATCTTGACGTGCGGCTGGCGTCGAGCCTCGCTGGCGGAGCGGTGACGCATCAAATTCAGACGAAAACGGGTGTTCGATTCCGGTTCGACACTCCGTTCGATGGCTACGCGCTGGTGCTGCTCCACGAGGGCGAGCTGCGGGCCCGGATTGGTCAACAGGAGCGCACTTGGTCGGCAGGCGCTTGCGCAGTTCTGGAAGCGACGCAGGTCAGACAATGGCAATGGCAGGCCGGCAGCTACGACATACTGCTGGTCGGCGCAACCGATATCACGCAGCGACTATCGACGCTGCTGGAAGCACCGGTGACGCGCCCGGTGACATTCCAGACCGAGGTCTCCCCAGAATCGGATGGGGTGAGACTGGGCCGCGCCGTGATGCAGATGATGCAATTGTGCTTTGGCGATGACAGATCCAGGGTGACGGCGATGGCCACGGCGGCCAGCATACGTGACGTTGCCGTGGGGGCCTTCCTGGAGGGCTTGCCGCACAATTACGCCGACAGGCTGGTAGTCAAGACGCCAGGACCGTCACCACGGCACGTAAGATCCGCGATCGAGTTCATCCATGCCCATGCGCGGGACAGCATCTTTGTCGAGGATATCGCCAAGGCCGCTGGCGTTAGCGTGCGCGCCCTGCAGGTGGGATTCGCCACCTTCAAGAACACCACGCCAATGGCGTACTTGAAGCGAGTTAGGCTTGAGGGCGTGCGCAATGAACTTCTGCACAGCGATGACGCGTCGGTTGCTGAAGTCGCGATGCACTGGGGGTTCAAGCACCTTGGCATGTTCGCCAAGGTGTATCGCGATGCGTTCGGCGAGCTGCCGTCGCAGACACGCCGCCTTAGCCCCCGCTAGTCTTGTTGTCCATCTCCAGGATATTCATCGGGGCGAGGGACTGGCCTGGACGGATGCTTCGAGCAGGTATCCCAGGCCGCGCAACGTGACGATGGCCACGCCGCTCCCCTCCAACTTCTTGCGCAGGCGGTGCACGTAGATCTCGATGGCGTCGGGGTTCACCATCTCGTCGATGCCGAAGATCTTCTCGGACAACGCTTCCTTGTTGACCGCGCGGCCGCCCTGCAGGAGTAGCACTTCGAGCACATCGCGTTCGCGCCTAGTCAGCGCCAACGGCGCATCATTGAGAGCGAAAATACGGCTGAGGCCGTCGTAGCAGAGCGGGCCGCAGCGAAGCCCCGGGCTGCCGTGGCCAAGGCTGCGCCGGATCAAGGCGCGGGCGCGCGCTTTCAGCTCCGAAAGCTCAAATGGCTTAGTGAGATAGTCGTCAGCGCCCCGGTTGAGGCCGTTGACGCGATCCTCGACCGAGCCTCGCGCGGTTAGGATCATTACCGGCATTGGGTTACGGCGGTGCCGCAGGCGGCGTAGTACTTCAAGTCCGTTGAGCTGAGGCAAGCCGAGATCCAGGATGGCAAGCGCATAGTCCTGGGTCGATAGCAAGTAGTCAGCGGAGCGGCCGTCATGCACACAGTCGACGGTGAACCCGGCCTGCGTCAAGGCTTCGACCAGGGCATTGGCAAGCCTTGTGTTGTCCTCAATAAGCAGGATACGCATGGCGTCGATAGGCTCTTTAGGCGGCCTGGATCCCCTTGCCGTACGAACGATCAGGATCGCATCGTGAGAGGACCATCGGGGCCGGGGTGCAATGCCCTGGAAGGGTCAACGAGAATTTGTGCGTCAATCGAATAATATGTGCGTTATTTAGATATTTTGGTGCCGCGGCTCCCCCATGGTGCAGGTGCAGATACCTCGTACCCGTGAATTGAGGCGGTCTGGTACTCCGATGGGCCCACCTATGAGAAGAGACCCGGTGTGCGCGTCGGAGGGCGCCAACCGTTGCGTTGCCGGTCTGACGGCGCTGAGCCAACAGCTCGGCGCACCTTGCTACAACCTCATCCGACGTTACGTGCCACACATCAATGTCGACTAGGCCGGTTTTCCGCGTGCGCTCGTCGGTGATTCGGCGCGCCGACATGCCGGTTGCCAGCTATTGAGCGCGGCCGGCAATGACCCGGTCTTGAACTGGCCGAGCAGCACGAAGCCCGCTTGCTGGCCGGGATGCTGTCCAGGACAAAAAAACCCGGCTTGTGGCCGGGACAAGGAAAGTTCATTACTGCATCACATCGGCAGCGCGCCAAACTCAGGATCAGAAGCGCGTGCGCATACCCACTGCGAACTCACTCTGGTGCGCAAAGCCGTTGGACTGCGCAGCGTGATAGCCATGCTGCAGGAACATGTAGTCCGCGGCCAGATAGAGCTCGGTACGCTTCGAGAAGTGGTAGAAGATCGAGGCGTACAACGTGTTCTTGCGACCGCTGTCGGTCGCCGTGGAGTTGGCGGTGTTGCCGTACGCGTTGATGGTAAAGCCGTCGGCATTGAGCGCGGCATTGCCGGCCTTCATCATTTGATAGCCGATCTCGTAGTCGAAGGGGCCGGCAGGATCGACCTTGAGCGATACGGTGTAGGCATCGTCCTTGCGCTGGCCCAGTGCACCTTGTTCGGCAGTGTAGTGGAAATAGCCCGCGTTAGCGCGGAAGATGCCCCATACATAATTGCCGCCGACCGAATAGGTGCGGTTGCGCTGGCCATTCACGTTTGCCTGGGTGAACAAGCTCGACACGTGGAAATTGCCGCCGTTGTAGCCCAGCGTGACGGATTCCGTGGTGTTGCGCGAAGGTGAGCCCGGTACCTCGCCGAACTGATAGCCCGCGCCGGCGGTCAAGCCATTGTCGAATAGCTTCTTCCAGACTACGCCGTTGTTCATGCGGGTACCGGAGGCGCTGCCGGCATAGAACACCAATTGCTTGAAGTTGTTGTTGTTGGTGTAGCCACCTTCCTCGGTGGTAATCGCCGCCGGGCCGTAGGGATCGGCGTAGATGCCAGTGGCGATAGGATCGCGTCCCAGCGCATTTTGGCGGCCGAAGGTCAGCTTGCCTAAGACATCGTTGTTGATGCCAACCCAGGCGTCACGGTTGAACAGCACGCCGGGCGTATCCATCTTCCCGTCGTAGCTCGTGAATTCGCTTTCCAGCTTGAAAATCACTTTGGTGCCGAAGCCAATGTCTTCCGCGCCGGTCAGGCCCCAGCGATTGCCACTGAACCAGGCCGGCTGGTGGTAGCCGGTCAGGCGATGACCGCTTGCGTCGGCGTTACTGATGGTGCTGATGGTGGTGTCAATGAGGCCGTATAGCTTTACATTCGATTGAGCGTTGGCCTGATTGGCACAGGCCGCGCAGATTGCCAGCGCGATGGCTGTGTATTTTGTTTTCAAGATGCTCTCCTCGTTGCGCTCTTGTTTTATCGATGATTATTGGCTGTCTCTCGGTCGGAAACGTCTATCGACTATCCGACTGAAAGAGAAGCCATCGCATCGTAGGCTTGGCAACCCTTCATCTAGCTTTCGCGCCGTTGCGCGGCGGTCTCAGGATATGTACTGAGATTCTGGAGTTGGATTAATTTTTTATCTTAAAAGCGCACAAATTAAACAATATACGCTTATTATTAATTTAATCCTGCCAGGGAGGGGTATTCATTTCGGTATGGTCGCCTGATAGTCATTCAGCGGCATTGATCTCCCGCGGTTGATAGACAGGCGATCCACCACCTCTCAGTGGTGGATCGCCTGCTTTTTTCATACCGCGCATCCGCATGCAGGGGGAGGGCGTCGAAGCTAACCAGGCTGGAGACGCGCTTGCGCACTCAGGTGATCAGGATTGCTTCGGCGTCAGTCGGCATCGAAGTTGGCCATCCTGCCGTATACAGGATGGTTGCATGGCTTCCTTCGCTTGGCGCTCTGTAGCGAGCCCCTTCATCTGGTGGCACCCCCGTCATGCGCGATGGTGAACGACCGTTTTCGAGTGAAAGGCTGAGTTGAGCCGATATGAGAATTCCGCGAATACTTCGGTCGCCGAACTGTGCGGACTCAACCGTTTTGTCGCTGCAACTCAAATTGGAAATCCCCACAAGAACAGGCGCGCACCAGCGTTCGCGAGGCGAACGCGGTGCATATACGCGTCGATCTGCTTATATCTGCGGCGAAGAGACAGCCGTTGGCTGTACAAGACTGGCGATGGTGCGATCAATGGCCTGTAGCTTTGCTTCAGCTCCCAACTGTGTATCGCGCAGCGCGAGCGATACATAGCCGATGGTCTCCGCATAGTCTCGGACCAGGGCTTTCAGCCTCTGCAGATCCTCGTTCGGTGCCATCAGCTTCGGGCCAACATCGAGGAAGACGCGGCCGGCATCCCAGTCGAAACCAGGATGGATGGCAACGACCGGTTTAAAGGGGCGCCCACCAGCCACCGCGTATCCCGGGTCGTAGGCAATGGCAAGGATGCTATCGTGGCGAGAAATGACGCGGATTTGCTCGAGCATGAGAATCGCGTCGGTTAGTTGTAGCGGTTGGCGACTGTCCATGGCGGCGCTCCTCTGACGTTTGTTGTGTGCCAGGTATGAAGGTCCTGCTGTGCCGCGACGTCGTGCAGCAGGCGGCCTTCATTCCGGATAGTCTAGGATATGGATCGATTCGATGTGGCAAGAGCTGGGTGCAAGTCGAAGCCTGGAGATTCGCAGAAGAGTTCGGCGGCCCCGCGCAGGTACTCCAGCATCCATTCGGTCACCAGCCACCGACGCCCCAGCCTCTCTGCCGCCAGCCCGGTCGGGACCGGGCCGCCAAACGGATCCACGACCAGCTCGTCCGGCTCGGTGAGGAAGCGCACGAAGAAATCCGGGATGTCCGTCGGTTGCACCGCCCCATGGATTGGGAGGCCGAGTTCCTTCGCGCGCTGCCGATATAGGGTATCCGCGCAGGCGTGGCCACGCTCGATGACGTTGCGCGGCAACCGGCCCGCGGTGTCGCTGGCAAAGGAGCCAGGCCCCAGACGGCACGCGCCATCGCCATAGATTGCTGTCCGTGCCTCGCCGCCGGCGGCGATCAGCTTCCTATGCCGTTCGGTATGTGTCTGTAGCACGCGACGGTTGTCTGAGCGTACGCGGGCGGGTTATTCGTGAGCCAATAGACCAGCGCGTGCATGCTGCTTCGCTGGACGCGATTGACGCAAGCTCATGAGGTTCGGCCAGGTGGCCTGCTGTAGGTGACCCATGGAATGCGGTCCATGAGAGAGAGGCCGAGCCGATGATGCAGCGCCAGCAGCAACCGTTCGGCGTAGAGGGACCGCGCAGGACTTCTTGCCAGATGGACGTCGTTCCCAGTATCAATCACGATGCTGCCGCCCGGTACCAGCTCGCGGACGATTGGTTCCAACGCCTCGCAGAGGAAGTCGACGAATTGAGCTTCGTTAGGGTTGCCATAGGCGCGAGCCTGGCGGAGAGGGTAGGGTGGCGACGTTACGCAGAGCGCGATCGGTTCGCCCAGCCTTGGAAACACCTCGCCGGAGCGGGCCCATACTGCGACTCCCAAGTCCGTGCCGAAGGCAACCAGCCTGACCCCGATAGCGGCATTGTGCGGCTTCTGCCGTGCGTTCGCGCTCAGTCGCCAAAGGCCGTGTTCGCCTTCCACGCGCTCAATCATGCCAAGCCGCTTCATTGTCTGCTGTCCCCAGCGGATTTTGCGCTTCGTGGATCTGTGTATCTCGCTGGCGACGCTTATCGGGATCCGGCCATCAATGTTCCCGAGGTTGATCCCGGGACGTTGCGCGAGCTGCCGATAGAGCCGTGATTGCGGAGGTGAGCCGCAGGAAAGCCATCATGCAGGACGCCGTCGAGCAGGCGACCTGCAGCCTTCTTGCCTACGCGATGGACCATCGCCCAGCCGTCTGCCGCTGTGCCGCCCTTCGGATAGGCTACAGCGTCATAGCCGCCTGGCACCACTCGACCGGAACGTCCTGTATTTGCGAAGGATCATGCTGTCACCTCGCGCTCTGTGACACGATTTCTTACAACTGGAGGAGGTGGTCGTCTGTATCCTTGCGGCAATTCACCCACCTGTAAGCGAAGCTCGCCATGAAACTCCTTTCTGTGCTCGCCTTGGGCACGGCGGCACTTCTTAGTGGCTGTGTCGCTGTTCCATACGACGACGGCTACTACGGCGGCGGATACGCGCGCCCGTACTACGGCGGCGGCTACTTTGATTGGGATGGTGGTGGCTACTCCGGCGGGCGTCGCAATTGGGATCGCGACTGGGATCGGGGTGATAACCGCAACTGGAGCCGTGGCTGGAACCAAGGAGAAAACCGCAGTTGGAGCCGAGGCGGAGATCAAGGGGAGAATCGCGGCGACAAGCGTGGGTGGAATCGCGGTGGTGACCGGGGAGAAAAGCAGGGCTGGAATCGCGGCGGCGAACGCGGGAGTGACCGAGGCGATAGCCGTGGGGGGAACCGGGGCAGCGACGGCGGTAAGGGACGCGGCGGAGATCGCGGCAAGGATTGACATGCCGACGCGGAATGCGGACATCTTGAAACCCTTGGCGCCGCCCAGGCCAGAGCGCATGCCGAAGGTGGTGTATCACCGCGGATCATGCGCGGTTCTCCGTGCTGTCGGTCGCTTGCGAGGCTGCGTTCTCCTCGGCCACCAGGTGGCGAAGGGAGTGGGTGGCCAACATTTCCTCGACCATGCCGATGCTGGCCGCAGTGATGCCGCGCGGATAGTGGATCGTGACGGTGCCGCCTTCCGGCAGAGGAATCCTAATGACTTCGCGAAAGTCGACCTGGAGGCGTCGATCATCCGCGAAATGGAATCCTTCCTCCCGGAACTGGGGTCGGGCTTCACTTCCGTCGCCTGGAAAAAACGCATCCAGATCGATGGAGATCTGCTCAAGAGGAAATGTGGATTGAAGCTTGGCTCGAATACCCGCCTCATCCACACGAACCGCATCACGGAATGAGCACCAGCGATCCTGCCTTTTGCCGTCCGGCGATGTCGGCGTGGGCCTGTGCCGCGTCCTTGAGCGTGTAGCGGGTAGCAGTGACCGCACCGAACAAGCCGCCTCGGTAGGCATCGAACACTGCTGCCGTGGCCTCGTCGACGCGCCCCTGCAAATGGCTAGCCATCGGGCCGCCGACCATGCGGATCTGGCGACGGGCAACCTCGGCCTTGTCGAACTCCGGGGCGCCGGAGGCAGAGCCGATCGAGACGATGGTCCCGCCGTCACGCACTGCAGCCAGCGTGGCTGCGAAAGTCGCCTTGCCGACGAACTCGTAGACCACATCGACGCCCTGCGGCGCCAAGCGCTTCAATTGGGCCGCCAGATCCGCCGCGTCCGAAGGCAATACATGATCGATCGCCGAGGCCAGCGCCGCACGCTTCTCCGGCGATCCCGCCGTGCCGATCACAGCGGCGCCGCGCGCCTTGGCCCAGCGCGCCAGCAGATTGCCCACGCTGCTGGAGGCGCCCTGGACCAGCACGGTCTGTCCGGCCTGGAGCTGGTGGTAGCCGTTCAGGCCCGCCCAAGCGGTCAGGCCCTTGGTCAGCACGGCAGCCACCAGTTCGGCGGACAGATCGTCCGGCACCGGCACCAAATGCTCGGCAGCAATCAGGCGCTGCTGGGTGTAACTGCCTGGCGCCAGGTAGTAGGCCAAGCGCTGGCCTACCTTGATGCCAGCCACACCGGCGCCCAGCGCCTCTACGATGCCCACGCCCTCGACGCCCGGTACCGACGGTAGCGGCACCGGATACATGCCTTGCCGAAACAGCGTGTCGATGAAGTTCACGCCGATGGCCTCATGGCGCAGGCGCACCTCGCCGGCGCCGGGCGTGCCAATCGGGTCGTCCTCGACCTGGAGGACCGAGGGGGCGCCGTACTGATGGAAGCGGATGGTGGTGTTCATGATGAGGAGCCTTGGAAGAGGGTTGGGTTCGAGATGACGGACAGCAGGCCGCCGTCGACCAGCAAGGCAATGCCGGTCACATAGCTGGACAGGTCGGAGCCCAGCCAGGCCACGGCGTCGCCAATCTCGTCGGGGCGGCCCAGGTGGCGCAGCGGCGTGCGCTGGCGAAAGCCCTCGGCCGCCTCGGCGATGCCGGGGCTGGTGCGCAGCAGGTGGGTGTCGATGGTGCCGGGCGCCACTGCATTGACACGGATGCCGTCAGGGCCCAGCGCGTCGGCCATGGCCTTGGCCATCAGTACCACGCCGCCCTTGCTGGTGGAGTAGGCCACCGTCATGCCGGCGCCTGAAATGCCGCCCATGCTGGCCATCAGCAGGATGCTGGTGTTCATGGCCTGCTCCTTACTGCGGCAATGCGCCCAGTTGCTGCAGCACTGAGTACAGATTGGCCACGCCCCAGTGTTCGGTGATCTTGCCGTTTTGCACACGCATCGCATCCACCGTTTCGAAATGGATGGCCCGGCCTGTGGGCGCCAGGCCCAGGAAGTTGCCCCGATGCGTGCCGTGGTAAGTCTTGTAGGTGGTCACCACGTCGCCGTCGGCGCGCTGCCAGTGGATGACGGCGTGGAAATCCGGGAAGGCCTCGCGCAGCTTGCGGTATAGGCCTAAGGCGCCGGCCTTGTCCGGCGTGCAGTCAGGCTGCGGCGTGTGGTCGAGGAAATCGTCGGCGAACAATTCGTCGAACAGGGCCCAGTTGCCGCTGCCTTGCACTTCATCGGTGTTGCGGCGAATCACGGCCTTGGCGGCTTCGCTGACATTGACTTGGGTCATGGGTTTCTCCTTGGACAGTGGCTGAAGAAGTTCAGAGTTCGAAGCCGCCGATCGTCATGCCGCCATCGACGACCAGCATCTGGCCCATCACATAGCTGGCGGCATCGGAGGCCAGCCAGACGGCTGCCGCAGCGATCTCGCTGGGACGGGCGCCACGCTTGGCGGGAATGGCGGTGGTTGCCAGTTGGGCAAAGCCCGGGTTCTGGGCGCTGGCCGCGACGACCATGGGCGTCTCGGTCCAGCCGGGGGCCAACGCATTGACGCGCACGCTGTGGGCCGCGTTCTCCATCGCAGCCACCCGGGTCAGACCGTGCACGCCGTGCTTGGATGCCGCATAGGCGCTCATACCGCCAGGTCCAGTCAGGGCTGCGACCGAGGCGGTGTTGACGATGGCGCCGCCCCCGCTGCGCTTGAGCAGAGGCAGCTCATGCTTCATGCCCAGAAACACACTGCGCAGGTTGACCGCGATCACGCGGTCGAAATCGGCTGTCGGGTAGTCCTCGATCCGGTGGGTCTGGCCGGAGATGCCGGCGTTGTTGAATGCCACATCCAGGCGCCCAGCCTCCTTGGCGATGCGCACGATCAGTGCGGCCATCTCGCTTTCGACCGACACATCGACCCGTGCCGCCTGCGCCCTGCCACCGAGTTCGACAATCAGATCCTTGGTTTCGGCCAAGCCATGCGTGCCGACGTCTGCCAAGTAGACCAAGGCGCCCCGATCGGCAAAGACTCGTGCGGCTTCGCGGCCGATGCCGGAGCCAGCCCCCGTGACCAGCACGACCTTGTCAGTGAAATCCTTGATGCTCATGGTGTTCTCCAGAGAAGGGACGAGTGAGCCCCGCCGACGCCGGAGCCTGCGATGAAAGCCCTTGGTGGATGCGGGCGGCCCGGCCTAGCCGCGGCCGGATAGGCCTTAGCCGAACAGCTTGGCGGCGGTCTTGGCGACCAGTTCGCCCTGGTGGCGTGCGCCGGCCAGATCCATTTCCGAGGGTTGGCGCGAACCGTCACCGCCCGCCACGGTGGTCGCACCGTAAGGTGCGCCGCCCACGATCTCGTCCATGCTCATCTGGCCTTGGTGGCTGTACGGCAGGCCAACGATGGTCATGCCAAAGTGCAGCAGATTGGTGATGATCGAGAACAGCGTGGTTTCCTGGCCGCCGTGCTGGGTGGCCGAAGAACTAAATGCGGGCCCGACCTTGCCATTGAGCGTGCCACGCATCCAGAGGCCACCGGCCTGGTCGAGGAAAGCCGCCATCTGGGACGACATGCGGCCGAAGCGCGTGCCGGTGCCGACGATGATGGCGTCGTAGTGTTCCAGTTCGGCCACTGTCGCGACCGGAGCCGCCTGGTCAAGTTTGAAGTGCGCGTTCTTCGCGATTTCCACCGACACGGTTTCAGGCACGCGCTTGATGTCGACCTGGGCGCCGGTGCTGCGGGCGCCTTCAGCGATGGCCTCGGCCACTTTCTCGATGTGGCCGTATGAGGAGTAGTAGAGAACGAGTACCTTGGTCATGAGAGGCTCCCGGAGTGGACAACTTGGCGAGTTGCACGTACCGAAGATTAGGAGCCATTCACCTATAGCGGAAGCCTGTTTATTTCGATGGAATCCATCCGCCAGAACTATGGATCAGGCAGGCGCGTTGGCGGTGAATTGTTGCAGCCGGTCGATGAACCAGCGCCCTGCCGGTCCGGGCGGCGCGTCCTTGCGGTAGACGGCGTACATGGCGATACCCGGTGTTGCCGGCTGATGGATTTCCAGGCGGATGCGGACCAGTCGCCCTGCCTCCAGGTCTGGCTCCACCATCGCCAGCGGCATATGTCCCCAGCCAAAACCAGCCTTGAGGAAGGCATGCTTCGCACCCAGATCGGCAAGGCGCCAGATCAACGGCGAGAACACGCCGAAGTGGCTGCCTGCAGTCAGCGTGGTGCGGTCGGTCAGCACCAATTGCACATGCCGTTCGAGATCTTCGCTGTGCAGGATGCCTTGGCATTGAGCCAGCGGATGGGCTGGAGCTACGACGGTGACCATAGGCACTTCCGGTAGTTTCTCTGCGTCCAGCCCTTCGGGCACCACTGGCATCGAGCCAATCACACCGATGCGGCAGACACCATCCAGCACCGGTCGGACTACCGCGCCGAGCGCCTCGACATACATGCGCAGTGGCGTCGTCGGAAAGGCCAGGCGAAAGGCGCCGACGGCGTCGGTGAGCGCAGCCATCGGGTACATCACATCGACAGCCACCGACAATTCGGGCTCTAGGCCCTCAGACAAAGTGCGTGCCCGCGCCTTGAGTGCATCCATGCCATTCACCACGGTCTTGGCTTCGCCCAGTAGTGCCTTGCCCTCGTCGGTCAGTACTGGGTAGCGTGCGCTACGGTCGAACAGCGATACGCGAAGCTGCGCCTCGAGATTGGCCAGGGTCTGGCTGACCACGGATTGCGCCCGGCGCAGCTTGCGCCCCGCCGCCGAAAAACTGCCTTCCTCCGCTGCCGCGATGAAGGTCCGCAACTGGTCCAAGGACACGCCATCGAGCATCCATCGCTCCTTAGGATGAAATCCATCGAAACATATAGGCTTCTCAGCTGGATGTCCAGTTTCTAAAGTTCCGTTCAACCCATCAGACGGAACTACCCGATGTCCACCTTCACTCTATCGTTGCAACCTGTTAGGCCAATAGCCGAATCCCAGGGTGCCCAACGCCACGTCGTCCAGCAAGCCTCCGGCCGGCGCCACGGCCCCGTGACCCGGGTATTCAGTCCCGGAGACATTGGCAACCAGGTCAAGCCCTTCGTATTCCTGGACTACTTCGACTTCCAGGCCACAGGCAGCGCGATGTTCCCAATGCATCCGCACTCGGGCATTGCCATGACGACCGTAGTGCTATCCGGCTCCATGCGCTACGAAGATACGACAGGGGCCTCGAGCGTGCTGGAGGCCGGCAATGTCGAATGGATGCGGGCGGGCCACGGCGTCTGGCACGACGCCTCTCCGGCCAGCATGGGGCGCTTTCGCGGCTACCAGTTGTGGGTTGCCTTGCCAGCGGCACTGGAGCATGCGCCAGTGCAGAGCCAGTACCTGCCGCCCAAAGCCGTGCCGCAATCAGGCCCGGCTCGCGTAATCCTCGGCCGCCATACAGGCGCGCACAGCCAGGTGGCCGCACCCGAAGATCTGCTGGTGCTGCATGTCCGGCTGCGTGACGGCGAACGCTGGCAGCTGACAACGGAGCCGGGCCACAACGTTGGCTGGCTCCATGTCTCCCAAGGTGCGTTGCACTTGGCCGGCGCGCGTATCGCGAACGAACTCGCTGTGCTGAACGAGAGTAGTGCCGGGATCGACGTAGTCGCTGAAGGCGCGACGGAGTTCATCGTCGGCACCGCGGTCAAGCATCCCCATCCACTGGTGCTCGGGCACTACTCCGTCCATACCAGCCCCGCCGCACCGCAGCGCGGCGAACAGGAAATTGCTCGGCTCGGCGAGCAACTCCGCGCCCGCGGCCGAGTGTGCTGAAGCGCGCGTCAACACCGGGACCCGAGTTTCCACCCCCTTTTTTTTTTTTGACGTTCGACATTTCTGGAACATGTCGGAGGACTTGGACCAAGGCTCGGTCAAAGGTCCAGGTTTTGCGCTGATACCGTGCAAGCAAGCAAATTCAGTGGGCTACAGCAAGCTACGAGATTTGTGCCGCTGGTGACAGCGCGAATGAGGCTCTCATGTCGCGTACTTCCTCGATAGGACTTCGGCCGAAGAAGCGCTTGAATTCGCGACTGAATTGCGATGGGCTTTCATAGCCGACTCGTGCCGAGGCGGACGCTGCGGTCAAGCCGTCACGAATCATCAATAGCCGTGCCTGGTGCAGCCTGGTCGATTTGATGTATTGAATCGGCGAGGTGTGCGTGACCGTCTTGAAGTGGGCGTGAAAGGCCGGAATGCTCATACCCGCCTCGCCTGCGAGATGCGTGACGTCCAGGCTCTGCGCAAAGTCGACATGGATGCGCCTCAGCGCCTTGGCGACCTTGCCGAATTGCCCTTGATGCGCCAACGCCGCGCGCATGGCGCCGCCTTGCTGCCCCACCAGCACCCGAAAACATATCTCCCGCACGATGGCCGGCCCAAGTATCTGGGCTTCGAGCGGAGATGCCAGGGCTTCGAGCAAGCGCAGCGTTGCATTGGCCAACGGACCTCCCAGCGGGGTCGAAACCATGCCTCGTGGCAAATCACTCGTGTGTTGGTCTGAGCGATCGATCGCCAACATCAAATCGGCCACATCGGTCAGGCTCAGGCGTATGGAAACGGCCAACATGGGTTCAGTCTCGCTGGCCTCGGTCTCGGTGGAAAAGGGCAAGGGAACCGACAACACCAAGTAGTGCTGAGCGTCGTAGACATAGACATCGCTGCCAAGGAAGCCGCGCTTGCGGCCCTGGCAAACGATCACGATGCTGGGTTCATACAGCACCGGCGTGCGTCCCAAGGGACGATCCGAGCGCATGAAACGGACGCTGTCGAGCGTCGATAACGTATAGCCCTCGTTTGGCGCCAGTTGCGCCAGGAGTGCCGACATGCGCTGGGAAATAGGCTCATCGATCATCGTCATAGGTCACCGGTCAGGGCAGATTGCGTCGGTGAGGTTCTCCTCGAAGTTCCGGGATTGCCTGCTCCAGGGTAGCGCAGAACGATAGGAATAGGCAAGGAGCGCATAGATGTGGGTATTCGCGCCGCAGGGAGGCATTCCTACCATGAGTCACCGGTGGACTGTCTCTGCCGACTACCTGCAAAAAGGACATTCCATGAGCTCCGACCAAGACAACGCCGCCCGCATTCGCAGCCTCTACGATGATCGAGGCCGCAGACATGCAAATTCGGGGACTGTCCGGGGATGCCGCCGGGCGACTTCGGGCTGAGCTTCAAGATCTTCAGAAGACCAATGCTGCAGCACCTCCCAGAACTCCGGCGCGTGGCGAAGCTCTCCGAATGGAATGTGTGACCCAACAGCGTTCTGCCTTGAATGCGATGAGGCCGCGTGGAGAGATCGAGGGCGACGTATTTCAGACGCTTCAGCGCGAACTTGATTGGCTCCAGCTCGCGCATTCTTCTCACGGTGAAATGAAACTTGAGGAAGGGTAGAGGCCGCAGTTCCACTGTCCATGTGCGCCCGGATGCATCGGTTCGGGCACTGGGCCTTTCCACATGGAGTCCACCAAATTGGCTAGCAGTAGCTACCGCGCATCACACCGAGAGGATCGGTCAAATGAGGCTTGGAAGCCTACGCCTCGAATCACACATCACCGAAGGACGGAAAATGAATGACGCCTCTGCAAGATACCAGACTGGTTTGGACTATCTCGCGATGATCGAGGGCCAACGCCCCCCTTCGCTGGAAGCCAATCTCAAAGACATCGCGCCTGACTTGGCGAGGCTGGCGATCGAGTTCGCCTACGGCGAGGTCTATCCGCGTCGCCACCTCGACCTGCGGCAACGGCAACTCGCCACTGCGGGTGCGTTGGCTGCGCTGGGACATGCCCGGCCGCAACTGAAGTTCCATCTCGGGGGAGCGCTCAACGTAGGCTGCACGCCTGAGGAACTCGTCGAGCTTGCAATCCACATGACCGTCTATGCCGGATTCCCTGCAGCGATCAATACGGCGATGGTTCTGAAGGAATTGTTCGAAGAGAGAGGCATCGCGCTGGTGTGCGACGCGGGCATGACACCTCGGAACCCGGATCAGACGCGATATGAGCAAGGCTGGGAGGGTCTGAAGGACATCGATGGCAATGCCGGCGAGCGCGTGATTTCTGCGTTGCAGGACATTTCGCCGGATCTTGGCCGGTACATCATCGAGTTTGCTTTTGGCGACGTGTACAGCCGCTCGTCCATGGACCTGCCGTCGAGGGAATTGGTGACCGTGGCGGCGCTCACCGCGCTCGGGACGGCTTTCGCTCAGCTAAAGGTTCATATGCACGGTTTCTTGAACGTGGGCGGAACGAAGGATCAACTGATAGAGATCATCACGCACACGGCTGTCTACGCTGGCTTCCCCGCAGCGATCAATGGGGCTTTGGCTGCGAAGGAGGTGATGGCTGAGCGCGAACAGCATCACGCAGTGCCCTGACCGTCTTCGCGGATGCGGTAGCCGACAGCGGCTCGACATTTCTCTCGAAATAGGAATGGGCAAGAACCACATAGGTGCAGGTATTCGCGTAGAGGGGTGTCGTTCCTATCATGAGTTACCGGTTGACGATCTCTTCCGGCAACTCACGCATAGGACATCTCATGACCATTACCAACGTTGCGTTCATCCGCACCAAGCCCGGACAGGGCACGGCATTGGGCGGCTTGCTGGCCGAGTTGGCGCCGATCTCCCGCGAGGAAGCCGGCTGCATTGACTTCGAGCTGCACAGATCAGTAGACAACCCGGATCTCTGGTTCGTCTACGAAAACTGGACATCCCGCGATGACCTGGACCAGCACTTCAAGACGCCGCATCTCCTGAAATTTGCCGAAGCCGCAGCGCCGCTGCTGGACGGCGAAATGGATCTGCGCCTGTTCTCCAAAGTGGCTGTGGTGGGTGCGAAGGGCTGATGTCATGCGAGCCCACCAGAAAATGATCTTGGTCCTTCTATCGGCTACCGCCAGCTCGATCGGCCATGCCCAGCAAGCTCGCGAGACCCCATCAACCCGCGATAGCAGAGCCCAGGAGGCGCGCGCCATGAACCAGAACAAGTACGTCGGCATGTGGGTGACGGCCGATGGCTACATCCGCCACGCGCTGTTGCAGGGAGGCCGCTATGACGAAGCCCGAGGTTCGCGCAAAAGCGCCTATCAAGGCAGCTACCGCATCGAGGGCGACCACATCGACTACCGCGACGACACCGGCTTTACCGCCGGCGGCGATTTCCGTGATGGCGTCCTGTACCACGCCGGCATGGTGCTGTGCCGCGAAACCACCCGCTGAAAAGGAGTTCACCAAAATGTCTGCAACCAAAAAACCGAAAATCATCCTCGTCACCGGCGCCAGCAGCGGTATCGGCGAAGCCACCACGCGGCTTCTTGCCAGCCAGGGACATCATCTCGTCGTCGGCGCGCGTCGTACGGAGCGGCTGGCGGCTTTGGCCGGGGAGATCCAGGCAAGCGGCGGATCGGTGCGTTATCGCGCGCTTGATGTCACGTCGGCAAAGGACGTCAATGACTTTGCCGAGTTTGCGAGAGATGCCTTCGGTCGGATCGACGTCATCGTCAATAACGCGGGCGTCATGCCGCTCTCGCCCTTGTCCTCACTCAAGGTGGACGAGTGGAATCGCATGATCGACGTGAACATCCGCGGCGTTCTGCACGGCATCGCGGCCGTGTTGCCCAGCATGGAGCAGCAGGGCCATGGCCAGGTGGTCAATGTTTCTTCCATCGGCGGGCTGGCTGTATCGCCCACGGCCGCGGTGTACTGCGCAACCAAATTCGCGGTGCGCGCCATCTCCGACGGTTTGCGCCAGGAGTCCGACAAGATCCGTGTGACCGTGATCTGCCCCGGCGTCGTCGAGTCCGAGTTGGCCGACACGATCTCCGATGAGACGGCCCGCAATGCCATGCGCGAATACCGCCGCATCGCACTGGCACCGGATGCCATCGCCCGCGCGATCGCCTACGCGATCGAGCAGCCGGCCGATGTGGATGTGAGCGAAATCGTCGTTCGCCCCACGGCCAACTCCCACTGATTCGACCGACTACGTATTTTCCGAAGGAATGAACATGACATCCAACGCATCCATCGCAACGCCGTTCCAGGACAAGGTCGCGATCGTCACAGGCGCTGCCAGCGGCATCGGACTCGCGACGACGAATCTCCTTCACGCGCAGGGCGCAAAGGTCATCGCCGTGGGAAGGAATTCAAACGTCGAAACGCTGGCCCGTCCCGGCATCGTTCCGCTCGTCGCTGACGTCGCGAACGAAGAGAGCGCGATACGCGCAGTCGCCTTGGCGAAGGAGAAGTTCGGAAGGCTCGACATTCTCGTGAACAACGCCGGCATCATCATCAACAAGCCGGTGGTGGAGATGACGCTCGACGATTGGAACGGAATCCTGGCAGTCAATGTGACAGGCGCTTTCCTGTTCTCCCGTGAGGCCATGCGCGCCATGATCCCCGCCAAGCAAGGCGCGATCGTCAACGTCGGCTCCTATGCGTGCTATCAAGCGTTCCCGAGCATCGCTGCCTACGCAGCGTCCAAGGGTGCTCTTGCGCAGTTGACCCGCGCGCTGGCGCTCGAAGCGATCGAAGACGGAATCCGGGTCAACGCGGTGGGATCGGGCGACGTCGTTACCAACATCACCAACAAGATCCATGCGGACGGTCCCGGGTTCCTCGCCGAGCACGGCAAGAACGCGCCTATCAAGCGCGCGGCACAACCCGAGGAAATTGCCGAAGTCATCGCCTTCCTGGCGTCTGACAAGGCCAGCTATCTCGTCGGCGCGGTGGTCATGGCCGACGGTGGAATGAGCGTCGCGCTCAAGTAGCGGAACGGCGGCGCAGCCGTCTGCCGGCCACCAGTCAACCAATCAATTTGTCTATTCCCCTTAAGGGAAATCAAGGGAACATCATGAAGGCAACACGCAAGACATGGTTCATCACGGGCGCCTCGAAGGGCATCGGCCAAACCTTGGCCCGTCATCTGCTGGCACGCGGCGACCGCGTGGCGGTGACCTCGCGAACCGTTGAGTCACTCGAATCCACTGTGGGCACCGCTTCCGACAGCCTGCTTCCGCTGCAAGTGGACCTGGCTGACGATCGCAGCGTTCAAAGCGCCGTCGACAGGACGATCTCGACCTTTGGCCGTCTTGACGTCGTCGTCAACAATGCGGGCTATGGCCAGCAAGGCACGATCGAGGCGCTGTCCGACAGCGAACTGCGCAGGAACTTCGAGGTGAACGTCTTTGCTCCCTTGAACGTGCTGCGGCATGCCCTGCCACATCTGCGGCGCCAGCGCTCGGGGCACATCATCAATATCGCATCCATCGTTGGTTTCCAGGGCGGCTATGCGGGCTGGGGCAGCTATGTGTCCAGCAAGTTTGCCCTTGCCGGCCTGACCGAGTCCCTGGCAGCCGAAGTTGCCGAACTGGGCATCACGGCGACCGTTCTCTATCCAGGGCCGGTGCGCACCGACTTCCTGTCCAGCGGCTCGTTGGTGATAGCACAGCGCAAGATCGATGACTACACCGAAGCCCAGGCCTCGTTGGACTTGCACCTTGGAACCTTCGCAGGACATCAGGCCGGCGATCCCGACAAGCTTGCCCTGTTGATCATGCAGGCCGCGGACGTCGCCAAGCCGCCGCTTCATCTGTTTGCTGGCCATGTCGCCAATGAACTGGCGCTGCAGAAGATGCAAGGCGTACGCCTGGACATCGAGGCATGGAAGGGGTCGGCAGAGGCCATCGATTTCACCGTTTGACGGAGCGCATGCTGAATATGTTTGATCCGCCAGTGACGGTGTTTGACAACGGGCGCCGTCACACCTTGGAGAATCTACTATGTTCAAAGAAATGCCAGCGTCAAAAGCCTATCGTTTGCTGGAATCCGGCCCCATCGTGATGGTGTCTACGCGGGCGACGAATGGAAGCGATAACCTCATGACCATGGGTTTTCACATGATGGTGCAGCACGAGCCTGCCTTGGTAGGTGCAATCATTGGCCCTTGGGATCACAGCCATGAGGCGCTGCGCCGGACTGGCGAGTGCGTGTTGGCCATTCCGACCGTTGATCTCGCTAGGATCGTCGTTGATGTCGGCAACTGTTCTGGCTCGGAGACTGACAAGTTCAAGCGTTTCGGCCTGACGGCCCTTCCGGCAACTGATGTCCGCGCACCGCTGGTGGGGGAGTGTCTGGCTAACCTCGAATGCCGAGTTGCAGACACCTCCTTGCTTGATCGCTACCGCCTGTTCATCCTGGAGGTCAAAAGGATATGGGTGGATCAGGATCGTAAGGAGCGGCGGCTGATTCATCACGCGGGTGACGGCAAGTTCATTGTGGATGGGGAAACGATCGATTTGGGTGATCGGATGGTGCGCTGGCAGTATCTGATGGATTAGATGGCGTTGATCCCTTGGCGCTTGCGGCTCGGCTTGTTGATCCGAGCCTGCGTGCTGCGCTTGCCGAGAGGCGAGGGTGTGTGGTGGACAGGGTACGGGCGGCTTGCTCTTCCCTTCATCGTGCCACGGCGTTCTCGCCGTCAAGGGCGGTGCGTGCCTTTCACGCTGGCGGCCTATGACCGTCTGCGACCCTTGACTGCTTGCGCTGTGCCGTGACCCGGAGGAGACGGGCAATTCCGCCCGGCGGCCTTCAGGAGTTCACCATGAGCTACGCATTCATCACCGATGAGCAGCGTCTGGTGCTGCTGGCCAATGGCCGCGAATCGTTGCAGAACCCGGACTTCGATCCGCGCACGTGGTCAAGCTGTTCACGCCGGATGCCGGACCCGGCTGCTGACCGAGATTGACCCGGACGAGCATGACCATGCTTTCGGCTTGTGCGACCTGGGCCTGGGGATGCCTGAGCTGGGCTGGATCAGCCTGCAGGAACTGGCGGCCGTGCGCGGACGGCTGGGGTTGCCGATCGAACGCGACTTGCACTCTCGTGCCGGGAAGCGTCTGAGCGCCTAAGCGCGCGATGCTCGGCTGGCGGGGCGGATCGTCATCTGATCGGTTTTTGGGGCGCTTCAATGCGCCCCTTTGTTCTCTTGGTGCTCACCGCTGCTGACTGTGAGAGCAAAGCCATGACCCCTTCGACGGTGCGCCGCGACGCGGCGTCAAGACTCATCAAGGCGTCGCCCGCGGCGATCTACCAGGCTTTCGTGGTGCGCGAGGCTATGGCGAAATGGTCGGCGCCTGAAGGTGCGACTATGGCGATCCAGGTCTTCGAGCCGCGCATCGGCGGGCGGATCCAGATGACATTCACCTTCGCTTCGGCCCCTGGCAAGTCAACGGCCAACGCGGAAGTGGTGGTCGGGAGCTTCGTCGCGCTGGTGCCGCAGCAGCGCATCGTCCAGATGTTCGAGTGTACCTCGACCGATCCGACTTTCGCCGGGATGATGACGATGCCCTGGGTGCTGGAGGTGGCAGCGGGCGGTACGGTCGTCACGGTCGTTGCCGAAAACGTTCCGTCCGGCATTTCTCAGACAGACCATGGGATCGGCATGAATTCGTCCCTTGCCCATCTCGCCGCCTACGTCCAGCGAGTCGTCGCCGTGGCTATTGGATCTGCCAGCATCCGTGGATGTATGGGGACTCTCCCCACCCTTCTACCCCCAGTAACTATTCCTGGTCGCGCGCCGCTTGCTTGATGAGCGTCGCGACCGCTTATGGCCCCGCGGCCGCCTTCGACTTTGCTCTGCCTTGAAGATGCGAGATAAATCTCTGCGCCACTTCCGAGAGCGGCTCATCTTTGCGCGTCAGCACGCCGAATGCCTTCAAGTCCAGCCCGATGACGATCGGCAGCGTTGCCAGCAAACTTGCCCTGACGTGATCCCGCACGACCGATTCCGGCAACATCGCGACGGCGTCACCGGACTGCAAGAGTTGCAAGGTTGCAAAAATCGAAGAGCACTCGATCACGTCTTCCGGAGTGGACACGTGCGCCTGCGCGAACTGCTCTTCCAACATCAAGCGCGCCGGGCTGGTCAGTGTCTGTAGCACCCATGGCCAGCGCACCAACTCTTCCCAATTCAGTTGCTCAAACTGCGCGAGCGGATGTCCATTGCGAACGACGATGCGTAGCGGTTCGTCGGACAGCGCCGAGAAGTCGAACTTGTTGTGGTCTAGCGGCCCGGTGAATCGGCCCACGGCGAGTTCGATCTCGTGCCTCTCCAGCAGAACGTCAATCTGGTCACTGGTATCGCCAAGGATTCGCACGTTCAGGCGTGGCCGTTCGCGCTTGATATCCGCCACCGCCGCGGCGACGAGATCCGGGGCCGCCCCCATGATCGCGCCGAGAACGAGATGGCCATGGCCGCCACGCCGCTTGGTTTCGAGATCCTCCAGAAAGCGAGCCAGGCTAGCCTGCGTTTGCCGCGCGTATGCCACCACCTCCTGCCCCAGCGGCGTCGCCCGCATGCCGCGCGCGTGACGCTCAAAAATGGGGAAACCAAAGGCTTGCTCGATATCCGCCAGCATCTTCGTGGCGGAAGGCTGGGTCACATTGATGAGCGCCGCAGCCTGATTCAACGTGGGTGTGTCGCTCAATGCACTCAAGAGAGCCCAGTGCTTGAGTTTGAGACGGTTCACCAAGCGGGGCGTCAACGGCATTTCCAGTCTCCTTCATATTCCAAAATGGAATTGCTTCTTCGTATCTTTCGATTGGAATGATATAGCGGCTCCACATACAGTTCAACGCATTCCACACCGACAGACAGGAGACACAATGAAGCTGATCCGCTATGGCGCGGCAGGCCAGGAACGGCCAGGGATGGTCGATGAACGGGGCCGCATCCGCGATCTTTCCGCCCACATTCCCGATGTCACGGGCGCCACCATTTCCCCTGAATCGGTGGCACGCCTGGCGGCCATAGATCCGGCGACCCTGCCGCTAGTGGAGGGCTTGCCCCGCGTTGGCCCTTGCGTTGGCGCGGTGGGCAAGATGGTTTGCGTCGGCCTGAACTATTCCGACCATGCGGCGGAATCCAATATGGCGATACCGACCGAGCCGGTGCTGTTCATGAAAGCCACCAGCGCAATCGTGGGCCCCAATGACGACGTCGAAATCCCGCCCCGCGCTGAGAAGGTCGACTGGGAAGTGGAACTCGGAGTGGTGATCGGAAAGACCGCGCGATATGTGTCGAAGGCGGATGCGCTGGACCACGTGGCCGGCTATTGCATCGTCAACGATGTTTCGGAGCGCGCCTACCAACTCGAACGCGGCGGCCAGTGGGACAAGGGCAAGAGCTGCGACACATTTGGCCCGATGGGCCCCTGGCTGGTGACCAGGGACGAAGTCCCCGACGCGCAGGCGCTTGCACTCTGGCTAGAGGTAGACGGCAAGTGCTACCAGAATGGAAACACGAGCACGATGATCTTCGACGTGCCGACGCTGGTCTCCTATATCAGCCATTTCATGAGCCTGCAGCCGGGCGATGTGATCTCCACCGGCACACCTCCGGGCGTGGGCCTCGGCCAGAAGCCCGTTCCAGTCTATCTCGGCGCGGGCCAGGTCATGCGGCTCGGCATCACTGGGCTCGGCGAGCAGCGCCAGCGCACTGTGCCTGCCAATGTGGAGGGCGCACAATGAACCAGCTCGACATGAAAGGCCGCGTGGCCATCGTCACTGGCGGCGCTCAGGGCATCGGATACGCCGTCGCGGAACGCATGCTGAGGTCGGGCGCCGAGGTGGCACTGTGGGATATCAACGAAGTCCAGCTCACCACGGCTCGTAACGCCCTGGCCCAATTCGGCAAGGTCAACACTGAAGTGGTTGAACTGACTGACGAAGCATCTGTCGATGCCGCCACGAAGGCGACTCTAGGCAAGCTCGGCCGCATCGATGCCCTGGTCAACAGCGCTGGGATCACGGGCGGCAACGGCTCGACATGGGAACTGGAACCAGATGTGTGGCGCCGCGTGATCGAGGTGAACCTGATCGGCAGCTACCTGACGTGCCGCGCCGTCGCGCCTCAGATGATCAAACAGGCCTACGGACGCATTGTCAACATCGCATCTGTGGCCGGCAAGGAGGGCAACCCCAACGCCTCACACTACAGCGCTTCCAAGGCTGGCCTGATCGGGCTGACCAAATCACTCGGCAAGGAATTGGCTAAGAGCGGCGTACTGGTTAACGCGGTTACGCCTGCCGCTGCCAAGACGCCGATCTTCAATTCGATGAAAGCCGAACACATCGAGTTCATGCTGTCCAAGATCCCCATGGGGCGCTTCCTTGAAGTTGACGAGGCCGCCTCGATGATCACCTGGCTGACAACCGAAGATTGCGCGTTCAGCACCGGGGCCGTGTTCGACCTCTCTGGCGGGCGCGCCACCTACTGAGCCTGGACGCAGGCCTGCGTCAGTCAGGCCGGGATTCCATGTACCAAACAATAAAAGGCGCGCGCGGGCCTGCAAGGCCGCCGCGCCCAGGAGACGCACATCATGACTGCCCATCGTCCGGCCCTTGAGTCGGTAACCGCCAAGGCGATCGTACGCCTGGTGCCATTTCTACTGCTGATGTACGTGCTTGCCTTTCTGGACCGCGCCAACGTCGGCTTCGCAAAGAAGGCTTTCCAGCTCGACACCGGCATCTCCGATGCAATGTTCGCACTCGGTGCCGGTGTGTTCTTTCTCGGCTACGCGTTACTCGAAGTGCCGAGCAATCTGATCATGCACCGCGTTGGCGCCCGCATCTGGATGTCGCGGATCATGGTGACGTGGGGACTGGTCTCCGCTGCCCTGATGTTTGTCCACAGCGAAACCGGCTTTTATGCGCTGCGCTTCCTGCTAGGGGTTGCGGAGGCGGGATTCTTTCCCGGCGTCATCTACTATTTGACGAAGTGGTTCCCGGCGCGTGCACGCACTCGCGTGATGGGGATGTTCTACTTTGGCGCGCCCCTCGCATTCATCTTCGGCAGCCCCCTCTCTGGCATGCTGCTCGAGCTCGATGGTCTGCTGGGCTTCAAGGGCTGGCAATGGCTTTTCATGGTCGAAGGGCTGCTCGCGACGATTGTGGGCGTGTGGGCGTACTGGTATCTCGACAACACCCCACGTGATGCGAAATGGCTGTCCCCCGCCGAGCGCGATGTCCTCGCTTCGGCCATCGATAGCGAAGAGCAAATCAAATCCTCGCATGGACCGAGCACGGTATTGCGCGCGTTGGGCAACGGCCGGGTGCTGTTCCTATCGCTCATCTACTTCCTGATTCAGGTCAGTGTGTATGGCGTGGTGTTCTACCTGCCGACGCAAGTGGCAGCGCTGCTGGGTAAGAAGGTCGGCTTCGAAGTCGGCCTGGTAACGGCGATCCCCTGGGTCTGTGCGCTCGCGGCGGCCTACTTCCTTCCGCGAATGGCCGAGCGGCACGGACACCATGAGCGCATCGCGCTTGCCACGCTGGCCGTGGCGGCCGCCGGCATCGCGCTCTCCGTCAATGCGGCATCTCCGACAGTCGCGCTGATTGCCCTGTGCTTCGCGGCCGCTGGCTTCATCGGGGTGCAGCCGCTGTTCTGGACCTTCCCGACAAACTACCTGGGTGGGGCCGCGGCTGCTGGCGGCATCGCTCTGATCAATTCGCTCGGCGCACTCGGCGGATTTGTCGCGCCGAATGTCAAGACATGGGCGGAGCAGGCCTTCGCATCGCCGAGTGCCGGGCTCAATCTTCTCGCTATCACCACCGCGATCGGCGCACTGCTGTTCCTGAAACTCCGCAGCCCGAGTGCTGCCACTTCCGTGGCAAATCCCGGAACACACTCGGCTTGAACCCAAGCCGCTCGCCCCGACCACCTCCGACCAAACAACCGAGCATTTTGCAGGAGTTCCCAAATGTCCATGCCTACCATCAAGCACGTTCGCGCTTTCACCCTGCGCGGCGCTGGCGCCGACTATCACGACCAAGGTGACGGTCACTGGATCGACAATCACATTGCCACGCCAATGTCCAAGTACCCCGAGTACCGGCAGAGCCGCCGGAGCTTCGGCCTCAACGTGCTTGGCACGCTGGTGGTGGAGCTCGAAGCGAGCGATGGCACCGTGGGCTTTGCTGTCACGACAGGCGGCGACCTCGGCTGCTGGATTGTCGAGAACCACCTCGCCCGCTTCATCGAGGGCCAGAAGGTGACGGACATCGAGAAAATCTGGGACCAGATGTTCAACGCAACACTTTACTACGGACGCAAGGGCATCGTCCTCAACGCCATCTCGGGTGTGGACTTGGCGCTGTGGGACCTGTTGGCCAAGGTCCGCAAGGAGCCTGTTCACGCGCTGCTTGGCGGTCCGGTGCGTGATGAACTTCAGTTCTATATGACTGGCGCGCGGCCCGACTTCGCCAAACAGCAAGGCTTCATCGGCGGCAAGATGCCGTTGCACCACGGCCCTGCGGAAGGCAAGGAGGGCCTGAGGAAGAATCTGGAATTGCTCGCTGACATGCGTAAAAAATGCGGTCCGGATTTCTGGCTGATGTACGACTGCTGGATGAGCCTGGATGTCGACTATGCTACCCGTCTCGCTCAGTCCGCCTACAACGAGTTCGGGATGAAGTGGATCGAGGAGGCCTTGCCGCCCGACGATTACTGGGGCTACGCCGAGCTACGCCGCAATGTACCGCGCGGCATGCTCGTGAGCACCGGGGAACATGAGGCTACGCGCTGGGGCTTTCGCATGTTGCTGGAAATGGAATGCTGCGACATCCTGCAACCGGATGTCGGCTGGTGCGGCGGCATTACTGAGCTGGTAAAGATCGCGGCATTGGCCGATGCGCATGGAAAGCTGGTTGTCCCTCACGGCTCGTCGGTCTACAGCTATCACTTCGTCATCACGCGGCACAACAGTCCGTTTGCTGAATTCCTGAACATGTCGCCTGGCGCGGACGAGATCGTACCGATGTTCCATCCGCAATTGCTTGACGAACCAGTGCCGGTGAACGGGCGCATAAAGGTCTCTGCACTGGATGCGCCCGGCTTCGGCGTGCGCCTCAACCCTGAGCTGCATTTGCATCGGCCCTTCGGGCGATGAGACTCATCCGAACTCGCTACCGTCGGCTCTGAAGGTGCGATGTGCATACTCGATGCGGTAGCTCATGCCAGTTCTTCCGAATAGGTCAGGCTGCAGGGCGGTTCCGTCCAGCGCGCGCGTCTGGACGTGGAACTGCGCGGGCTGGGCACTTACTTCGGGGTCGTAGTAGTTCCTTGCTGTGAACTGCGCGAACACGCGCCAGGCCGGAGGTGAGGCGAGATCGAACTCGATTCGCCACAGATTCCCGACGGCATCAGCGGGACACTGGAAAACCAGGCTATCTATGTCGACGATGTCCAACTCCTCGAGGAGATAGCCTGCCTTCGTCCGGGAGGTCTGATGCGCCTACAGGGCCGCGTCCTTCAGTTTCTTCAGCGGGCGGACCTTTACCTTCACAGTCGCCGGCTTGGCTGCAAACCACTGGTCGACACCGGTGAATGGGTTCTTGCCGAAACGCTTCTTGGTTGCTGGCACTTGGGTGGCCACCACCTTGAACAGGCCGGGAAGGGTGAACTCGCCTGCGCCCTTCTTGTGCACGGCGCTCAGGACTGTGTTTTCCAGATGAGCCAACACGGTCTTCACGGTCTTGACGTCCAGCTCGGTCTTTGCGACCAAGTGGGCGAGCAGGCTGGACTTGTTGAACTTCTCCGCCAGTGGTTTGGCGACGGGTGCAACTGCTGCTGCGGTCTTCTTGGCCGGTGCCGCCTTCTTGGCCGGTGCTACTTTTTTGGCCACTGGCGTGGCGTTCTTCGCGACAGGTTTAGTTTTGGTTGCCATATGGACGGGTACTCGTTGTCGATTAAGTGAGGCGCCAGCGTGCCGGCGGCATTGGCGCTGAGTGGAGGATAGCAAAATCCAGGCAAACTGTGATCCACCGTCGTGTTTTCAACACTGCTGCAGGTTCGATCATGCGCCGACGCTTATTCGAGTGGCGGCAATTCGGTCGCAGGTCCTTGAGCTGACCAAGCCCATCAACTTGCTGACGTCCTCGCTCGAGCGGCCAGCGAGCAGCTGGCGCCGGCAGAATGTATTGCGCAGGATTCGGGGGCTCATGTCGTCCGCCTCGAAAGCGATGGTTTCCAGCGCGGCGCGCACGATCTTGCCCAGGCTCATCTCCGTAATCGGCGTGCCGCCGGCCTTGAGCGAGAACAAGAGATCGCTGGCGATCGGCAGGGTGGCGCGACGTACGAGCCAGGCCGAAAGGATGGGAACGGCGAACGCGTCCAGATGCACGGTGCGGGCATCAGGCGCGCCGTGCGCGGGAACATGCAGATAGGGCGGCGCGGCCGCGGGCTGCAGGTCGGCCACCTCGGCAGATCGGCCCTCTGCAACCGTGACGCCGGTGCCGAGAAAAAAGGCGACGATGGCCCGGCTGCGGATCGCTGCCAGATCGTCGCCGGCGTGCGGCTGAACATGGGCCTGCAGCTGGCCATCGGCGTCTTCCGGGAGGAAGATCGGCAGGGGATCGTCTTGTGGCCACTGGCCGTCGCGTACCAATTTCTCGGCAGGATTACCCTCGCGCACGCCGATGGCCACCAGGTGGCGGCACAGCCTGTCGAGCAGCTTCAGGTATCGCATGCGGGTCGCAGCGGTGTAGCATTCGGCCTCCGGCGCTTGCCAGAAGGCATCGATGTGGTCGGAGCCGAAGGTGGCCAGGGTGACTCCGGCCGCCAGCAGGTGCCGTCGGAAGCGTTCGAACATCGCCTCGTGCTGGACGATGGACCGTGCGGAGAACGGGCGCCGGTCCACGCCGGCGGCCTCGCGAGCTTGCCAGTCTGCATAGGCAAGAGTGGGATTGGTTAGCCAGAGGCGGTCAAATCTGTCCATGCCAGTATTTATATACTGAAAACCAGGCTGCCCGACACCTTACCGCCTCTGCGAGGCGGCATTGGCTCCCAGGAAGGAGGGGGGGGGAAACTCATCGCATGCGGTGCGTCGACACCCTGTGCCGTGCGTAGCGCGGATAGCGGGCGTCCCGCATGTCCGTTATCGCCTGTGGACGGCACTGGTGTTCGGGCGGGCACTCGAGCAGATGCGTATCTGCGCAGAAATGCAGGATCTCTCGCAGCAACTCGTCGCGCCGCGCGGGCGGGTAATTCAGGTGTCGGGCCTTTGTCCATTGGCGGTAGCCCGCATGCGCGAGTGCCAAGAGGGAACCGGGTGTGCCGTCCAGCGTGGTGGCGAGGGCGTTGGCCTGAAGCTGCAAGGACTTCGTGTTTGTCACCTCGGGGGTCTCCTCAGTCGGCTGTTTGACTGACATCTCCAAGTATCGCCCGCGATGAGACCGCTGCAAGCCGATGCCACCTCCAGTCTCCGTTCGTGGGCTGCCGCGTAGCGACTGGCTCCCGCATCCTCTGGCATGGGCCGGAGGCGTTTGATTCGCGCGGTTCGGTGAAATAGCGTCACCGCTATGCCACTCCAGTTTTGCGCCTTGGTTCCACGTTGGCCCGCATGGCAGATATCTCAAGAAACCGCTGCATGACCGGGCTGTCATTGCGGCTGTGGTGCGCAAGGGCGATGCCTATGCGGGCATCCGCCGGTAGATCGGCGATAGGACGAAACACTGCGCCTGAGGAGCGCTGGTAGGGCGTATTGGCGGCGGGCACCATGGCCACGCCCAGTCCGCTGGCCACGAGTCCCAATGCGGTCTGCACCTGTACGGCTTCCTGGGTGATGCGTGGCGCAACGCCCGCGCGTTGCAGCACCAAATTTACCGCCGAGTGTAAGCCACCCACGGGGGAAGGCGCGTAGCCAATGAAGGGCTGCCCTTCCAGCGCAGCCAGAGGGATGGAGGCCTTCTTGGCGAGGGCATGGCTGCGGGGCAGGGCGAGGCACAGGCAGTCTTCCTCGACCAACTGGAAGCGCAAGTCGGGCGGTCGGCTGGCAGGAACGCGAACAAAGCCAAGATCCAGCGTTCCTGCTTCCACCAATGTGAGCAATTCGAGGTTGGTGCCTTCCCGCAATTCCAGTTTCACGTCTGGATACCGTCGGCTGAAGGTCTGAACGAGACCAGGCAGCAGACGCAATGTCACCGAACCACTGAAGCCGATTCGCAGTGTGCCCAGCTCGCCGGCCGCAGCCAAGCGCGCGGCCTCCTTGATTCCTCCGGCTGAGTTAAGGCAACGCCGGGTGGCTTCGAGTGCGGCTTCCCCAGCTGGCGTGAGCCGCACGCCGCGGGAGCCGCGCAGAAAGAGTGGCGTTTCGATCTCCTCTTCCAACTTGCGGATCGCTACCGATAGCGCCGGCTGAGCCATGAACAGGCGCTGCGCGGCAGCGCTGAAGCTGAGTTCTTCGGCCAGCACAACGAATTGACGCAGTTGTCTAAGCTCCATTCTATATACCCCATATATGGGAGAGTGCATCAAAAGTATTGGATTGAATATACCAATCTTCTTACGATTGGGGTTCAAAAACGGTCGGCGTCACAGGGCGGAGGTTCAGTGGGCAGCCATTCCAATAGGAGACAAAGCATGAATATCAACCTACGCCGCGCGTTGGCAACAACCTGCTTGGGCCTGCTGGCGGTCGCAGCAATCCCGAACGCCGCCCAGGCACAGGCTGCCTACCCATCCAAGACCGTCAAGATCGTCGTACCCTATCCGCCGGGCGGCACCAACGACAGTGTGGCGCGCGTGCTCGCGCAGCGCCTGAGCGACCGGCTGGGCCAGCCCTTCATCGTAGAGAACAAAGCCGGTGCTTCGGGCAATCTGGGCGCAGAGTTCGTGGCGCGCGCACCAGCCGACGGCTATACGCTGCTCCTCGTGACCATGGGGCACACGATCCACCCGTCGCTGTACAAGCACCTGCGCTACGACATCCGAACCGATCTTGTGCCCATCACGTCGCTGACCAGTGGACCGGCGCTGCTGATGGTGAACCCGAAGCTGGGCATCAACAATCTCAAGGACCTGATCGCACGCGCCAAGGCCAAGCCGGGCGAGCTGAACTTCGCCTCGGCCGGCAACGGCTCGTCCACGCACCTGGGCACGGAGTACCTGAGCGAGCGCGCAGGCATCAAGATGACGCACATTCCGTTCAATGGTAGTGCGCCGGCCATGATGGACGTGATCGCCGGCAATTCGCAGGTAGTGATGGACATGATGTTCTCTGCCTCCCCACAGGTGAAGGGCGGCAAGCTTAAGGCCATTGCGCAGACCGGCACCAAGCGCTCGCCCGCGATGCCCGACGTACCCACGGTGGCTGAATCCGGCCTGCCGGGCTTCGAATTGGCGGTATGGAACGGACTGATGGCCCCGGCCGCCACACCCAAGGATGTGATCGCCAAGCTCAACGCCGAGATCAAGCGAGAGCTCGAGAGCGCCGACTTCAAGGAGCGTCTGTCCGTGCAGGGCTACGAGCCCGCATGGTCCACTCCCGAGCAGTTCGGCCAGCGCATCGTCTCCGACATCGACCGCTGGGCCAGGGTGGTCAAGAGCTCCGGCGCCAAAGCCGAGTAAACCACCACGCAATCCAACCCCACGAAGAAGGTCTTGTTCATGCCTGCGAACGACGCGCTCAGCCGCCTGCTGCATCCCCGTTCCGTCGCCGTGATCGGTGCGTCCGACGACGCGCTACGTATCGGCGGGCGGCCCATCTCCTACATGCTGGCCCAGGGCTACCAGGGCCGGCTGCTGCCGGTGAACCCCAATCGGCAGCAGATCCAGGGCCGGCCCGCCTTCGCCAGCGTAGCAGCGCTGCCCGAGACGCCAGATGTCGCCATCGTCGCCGTGGCCGCGCGGCTCGCCCCGCAGGTGGTGGCCGATCTGGGCGCGCGCGGCACGCCGGCGGCCATCGTCTTCTCCGCCGGTTTTGCCGAGATGGGTGAGGAGGGCGCGCGGCTGGAGCAGCAGATGGTGGCGGCGGCGCGCGCCAGTGGCATCCGCCTGCTCGGACCGAACTCGCTGGGCGTACTGAATCCGCGCATCGGCTTCTACGGCAGCTTCACCTCGGTGGTGGAAATGGGGTTCCCGCAGCCTGGGCGCGTGGGCATCGCCAGCCAGTCCGGTGCCTACGGCAGCCACATCCTCGGTATCGCGCGCGAGTTCGGCATCGGCGTGTCTTCCTGCGTGATGAGCGGCAATGAAAGCGACATCACGCTGGGCGACCTGGTGCAGGCATTCGTCGACGATGGCGACACCGACGTGATCACCGTCTACTCCGAAGGCATCCGCGACGGCGCGGGCCTGCAGGCCGCGCTGGAGGCCGCGCGCCGGGCACGCAAGCCGGTGGTGATGATGAAGGTCGGCACGAGTGCCGTGGGCTGTGCGGCGGCGCAGTCGCATACGGCGTCGATCGCCGGCAACGACGCCGTCACGGACGCCGTGCTTGCCGACCACGGCGTGGTGCGCGCGCGGTCCACCGAGCACATGCTCGACGTGGCGCGCTTGGCCACGCGGCGCATCTACCCGGTGAACAACTCGCTGGGCGTGATCACCGTGAGCGGCGGCGCGGGTGTGATCGTCTCCGACGCCGCGGAAGCCGCCGGCTTGCCCATGCCCGAGATGCCTGCCGCCGCCCAGGATCACTTGAAGGAATTGATCCCCTTCGCCGCGCCGCGCAATCCGGTGGACTGCACGGCGCAGTTCATGAACGATCTCAGCATCGCAGGTCGCTTTGCCGAGGCCGTGGTGGAGGAGGGCGGCTACCAGTCAATTCTCGGTTTCTTCACCTACACCGTGGGTGCGGCGTCCATTGCCGATGGCCTGCGCGCGCAGCTGAAAGCGGTGCGCGACAAACACCCCGACCGGCTGTTCGTTTTGTCCATTCTGGCCTCGAAGGAACGGGTGCAGCAATACGAAGCCGACGGCTTCACCGTATTCGAAGATCCGGCACGCGCCGTGGTCGCGATTGAGGCCATGGGTCGCTTTGGCCAGGCCTTCGCGCGCCGGCCGGGCCAGCCCGTGCCCGTGGTGCAGCAGGTCGCGCTACCGGCTGAAACCCCCAGCGAGGCTGAGGCCAAGCGCGTGCTCGCCGAAGCCGGGATCGCGGTCGCGCCGGAGCGTTCGTGCGCCACGGCCGATGCGGCGGTGGCCGCGGCGCGGGAACTGGGCTATCCCGTCGTGATGAAGATCCTCTCGCCGGACATCCTGCACAAGTCCGAGATCGGCGGCGTGCTGCTGAACTTGGGTGATGGGGATGCGGTGCGCGCGGGCTTCGCCACGCTGATCGAACGCGGCCAAAATGCCGCACCTGGCGCACGCATCGAAGGCGTACTGGTGGCCAAGCAGCTCTCCGGCGGTGTGGAGTGCATCCTGGGCATCCAGCGGGACCCAGTGTTCGGGCCGATGGCCATGTTCGGCCTGGGTGGCATCTTCGTCGAGGTGATGAAGGACGTGGTGCTGCAGCAATGCCCGTTCGGCGAGGACGTGGCCGAACGGATGATTCGCTCCATCAAGGGCGCGCCGCTGCTGCTGGGCGCGCGCGGCAAGCCGCCGGTGGACGTGAAGGCTCTCGCAGCGATGCTCTCGCGTCTGTCGGTGTTTGCGCACCAGGCCGGCGAGCGCCTGCAATCCATCGACCTGAATCCGGTGTTCGCCCTGCCTGCAGGTCAAGGGGCTTACGCGGCTGACGCGGTGATAGAACTGCTGCCGGCCGCCGCTGCACCCCTTCTCGAGCAGTCTGAAGAGGATGCAGCATGATCCGCGACACCGATACGCTGCAAGCGCTGCTCGGCAGCATCCGCCGCTTCGTGCGCGAGGTGCTGGTGCCTGCCGAAAAGCAGGTCGACGAGACCGACGAGATCCCGACGCACATCGTGCAGGGCATGAAGGACCTGGGCTTGTGCGGCATGACCATCCCCGAGGACTACGGCGGCCTGGGCCTGACGACCGAAGAAGAGGTGCTGGCCGCCATCGAGCTGTGCCAGACCTCACCGGCCTTCCGCTCGCTGATCGGCACTACCATCGGCATTGGTTCGCAGGGGATCCTGATGGACGGCACCGAGGCGCAGAAGCAGGAGTTCCTGCCACGCCTGGCCACCGGCGAGATTCTGGCCAGCTTTGCACTGACCGAGCCCGAAGCCGGCTCCGACGCCGCCTCGCTGCGCACCACCGCCCGCCGGGATGGCGACCACTACGTCATTGACGGAACCAAGCGCTACATTACAAACGCGCCCTATGCCGGCATCTTCACCGTGATGGCGCGCACCGACGCTGCTATCCCGGGGGCGGGTGGCATCACCGCCTTCATCGTTGACGCGGGCACGCCGGGCATTGCCTTCGGCAAGCGCGACCGCAAGATGGGTCAGAAAGGTTCGCACACCTGCGACGTGATCTTCGACAAGGTGCGTGTGCCGGCCAACCGTATCATCGGCGGCGCGGCCAACACGGGCAAGGGCTTCCGCACCGCGATGAAGGTGCTGGACAAAGGGCGCATCCACATCGCTGCGGTCTGCGTGGGCGCGGCCGAACGCATGCTCGCCGATGCACTGCGCTACGCGATGGAGCGCCGGCAGTTCGGCCAGCCGATCGCCGAGTTCCAACTGGTGCAGGCAATGCTCGCCGACAGCCAGACCGAGCTCTACGCCGCGCGCAGCATGTTGCTGGACACGGCGCGCCTGCGCGACGAAGGTCAAAACGTGGCCACCGAGGCTGCCTGCTGCAAGCTGTTTGCTTCCGAGATGTGTGGCCGCGTGGCCGACCGCGCGTTGCAGATCTTTGGCGGCGCAGGTTATGTGGCCGACAGCGGTATCGAGCGCTTCTACCGCGATGTGCGGCTGTTCCGCATCTTCGAGGGCACGAGCCAGATCCAGCAGGTCGTCATCGCGCGCAATATGGTGCGCGCGGCGCAAGGCTGACGGAGTAACGCCACATGTCTATCGACCCCCAGCACTTGCTGGACCGTCCCTTCTCCCCGGTCGAACAGGCCTACGCGGCGCACGACAGCATGTGTTATGCGCTGGGCTGCGGCCTCGGCGCTGACCCGCTGGACACGGGCCAGCTGCGCTACGTGTACGAGCGCGCGCCCGGCGGCCTGCAGGCGCTGCCCACGATGGCCAATGTGCTGGGCTACACCGGCTTCTGGGCCGACCAGCCCGACACCGGCATCACCTGGCGCATGCTCGTGCATGCGGAACAGACCATCGTCCTGTACCGGCCAGTGCCCGCCGAGGGCCGCATCGTCGGTGTCAACCGCGTGGTGGGCCTGCACGACAAGGGCGCTGAGAAGGGCGCGCTCATGCTGCAGGAGCGGCGCGTGATGGATGCCGCGAGTGGCGACCTGATCGCCACCGTCACCCAGACCAGCATGCTGCGCGCCGATGGCGGCTTCGGTGCCGTCCATGGCGCATCGCATGGCCAGCCCCTGGCCGCGCCGCATGCCGTGCCCGACCGCGCGCCCGATGCGGTGTGCGATCTGCCCACGTTGCCGCACGCCGCATTGCTCTACCGCCTCAATGGCGACCTGAACCCGCTGCATGCCGATCCGGCCGTGGCGCAGGCAGCGGGTTTCCCGCGCCCCATCCTACACGGCCTGGCCACCATGGGTGTGGCCATGCACGCGGTGCTGAAGGCGCTGCTGGCCTATGACGCCAGCGCCGTGCGCGGCATGCGGGTGCGCTTCACCGCGCCGGTGCTGCCGGGCGAAACCTTGCGTACCGCGTTGTGGCGCGATGGCGGCGTGGTGTCGCTGCGCACCACGGCGCTGGAGCGCGGTGTCGTCGTGCTCGATGCGGGCCGCGTCGAGCTCGCCTGATTCGAATCAACGAAGGAGATTTCCATGGATTTGCAGATCAATGGCAAAGTTGCCATCGTCACCGGCTCGGCCCGTGGCCTGGGCGCGGCCACCGCGCGGCGGCTGGCGGAGGAGGGTGCGAGGGTCGTCATCACCGACATCCTGTCCGAACAGGCCGAAGCCACCGCTGCCGCGCTGCGCGCCGATGGCCTGCAGGCACATTGCATCATCGCGGACATCACCAAAGATGCGGAGGTGCAGCGGCTGGTGGATGAAACGGTGGCTCATTTCGGCGGCATCCATATCCTGGTCAACAACGCCGGCTTCCCGCGCGACAAGTACCTCGTGAAGATGAGCGAGGACGACTGGGACCTGGTGATGGAGGTCATGCTCAAGGGCGCCTTCCTCGCCACCAAGGCCGTGATGCCGAAGTTCATCGAGCAGGGATGGGGCCGGGTCATCAACATCAGTTCGCGCGCGCATTTTGGTAACCCCACCCAGGCCAACTACTCGGCCGCCAAGGCCGGCCTGATCGGCATGGCCAAGGCACTGGCGATCGAGGAAGGGCGCTACGGCGTCACGGTGAACTGCGTGGCGCCCGGCTTCATGGAAACCGAGATGGTGCAAGCGCTGGCGACCTACGACACCATCAAGGAGCGCGCCGTGGCCATGCAGCCGATCAAGCGCGTGGGCAAGCCGACTGACATTGCTGACGCGGTGGCATTCTTGGCCTCGGAGCGCGCGGGTTTCATTACGGGTGAAGTACTCCACGTGACGGGCGGCCGCTATGGGTGAGACCGCATCCGGCCCGGTGCGTTGCAACGTGTTGGCCGGCGAGTACAGCGGCGTGGCCGTGCTCACGCTGGACAACCCGCCGCTCAACGTCGTGTTCCGCGGCCTGACCGAGGCGCTGGGCCGCGCGCTCGATGCGCTAGCGGCCAATGCCTCGGTGCGTGCGGTGGTGGTCACCGGCGCCGGCGAGCGCGCGTTCTGCGCGGGCTCGGACATCGCCGAGTTCCAGCCGCTGATGCAGCCTGGTCGCATCGGCCCCGAGAAGCTGGAACTGCAGCACCGGGTGTTCGCCCGACTTGACGACTTCCCCAAGCCCACGGTCGCGGCGATCAACGGGCTGGCCTTTGGCGGCGGGCTGGAGATTGCGGTGTGCTGCGACCTGATCGTGGCCGACGAGCGTGCCCGCTTCGCGCTGCCGGAAATCAAGCTCGGCGTGTTCCCTGGCAGCGGCGGCCCGGTGCGGGTGACGCGCCGCGTGGGCGAGGGCCATGCCAAGGAAATGATGTTCCTTGGCGAGCCCATCGACGCCGTCACCGCGCTGGCCTGGGGCTTGGTCAACCGTGTGGTGTCCCAGGGCACGGCGCTCGATGCCGCGCTGGCCCTCGCCGCCACGCTTGCACAGCGCCCGCCGCTGGCGCTGGCGCTGTGCAAGCGGGCCATTGACCTGGCTTTCGACGCCACGGAAGACGTGGCCATTGCCGCCGCATTGCCGCTGTCCGAATGTGTCTTTACCTCGGCCGAATCGAAAGAGGGCGTGCGCGCCTTCCTGGCCAAGGAAACGCCGAGCTTTCCCAACGCATTACATACAGATTCAAAGGACTGACGCCATGAAACGCGCTGCCATCGTCTCCCCACTTCGTACCCCCATCGGCGCTTTCGGCGGCAGCCTGCGCGCCGTGCCCGTCGAGGAACTGGGCGCCATCGTCGCCCGTGCCGTTGTGGCGCAGACCGGGCTCGACGCGGCGCTGATCGAGGACGTGGTCTTCGCCCATTCGTACGCGAATGGCGAGGTGCCCTGCACAGGCCGCTGGGTCGCGCTGCAGGCGGGCCTTCCCATCGAGGTGGCCGGCATGCAACTGGACCGCCGCTGCGGCAGCGGCTTGCAGGCCATCGCCACCGCCGCGATGATGGTGCAGACCGGCGCGGCCGACGTGGTCATGGCCGGTGGCGTGGAGAGCATGAGCAATGTCGAGTATTACACCACCGACATGCGCTGGGGCAAGCGCGCCGGCACGGTGAAGTTCCATGACCGCCTGGAGCGCGGCCGCGAGCGCTCGCAGCCGGAGGCACGCTTTGGTCGCATCAGCGGCATGATCGAGACAGCCGAGAACCTGGCACGCGACTATGGCATCAGTCGCGAGGAGGCCGACGCGTTTGCGCTGCGCAGCCACCAGCGCGCGGCGGCGGCGTGGGCGTCGGGCAAATTTTCCGAGGAGGTCGTGCCGGTCCACGTGCCGCAGCGCAAAGGTGACCCGGTGGTCGTGGACCGCGACGAAGGCATCCGCGGCGACCTGACAATCGAGCAACTGGCCAAGCTCGGGCCCCTGACGAAGGATGGCATCGTCACGGCCGGAAACGCCTGCCAGCAGAACGACGCGGCGGCCGCCTGCCTGATCGTGGCCGAGGACAAGCTGGAAGCCTTGGGTCTCACGCCCATTGGCTACCTGCATAGCTGGGCGGCTGCCGGATGCGAGCCGTCGCACATGGGTATCGGCCCAGTGCCGGCGGTCAAGAAGCTGTTTGCCCGCAATGGCCTGGGCTTCGACGACATGGGTCTGGTGGAACTCAACGAGGCTTTCGCCTGCCAGGCGCTTGCCTGCGCCAAGGGCTGGGGCTGGAATGATCCGGAACGTTTCAATGTGAACGGTTCGGGCATCTCTCTGGGCCATCCGGTGGGTGCCACCGGCGTGCGCATCATGACCTCGCTGCTGCGCGAGATGCAGCGGCGTGGCGCCCGCTACGGGCTGGAGACCATGTGCATCGGCGGCGGCCAGGGCTTGGCGGCGGTGTTCGAGCGGGCCTGATGCCATGACTTACCCTTTCCTGGACAGGCTGCGCGTCATCGAAAGCTCGGCCTTCATCGCCGCGCCGCTGGCAGGTTTGACCCTGGCGCAACACGGTGCCGACGTAATCCGCGTGGACATGATCGGCGGCGGCATTGACTACGGGCGCATGCCGCGCATGCCCCATCCCGAGGGCAAGGGCCGCAGCCTCTACTGGACGGCGCTCAACAAGGGCAAGCGCTCTATCGCCATCGACCTGCGCCGGCCCGAAGGCCGCGAGCTGATTCAGGCGCTGGCCACCGCGCCAGGGCCGGAGGCTGGCGTGCTGCTCACCAACATCGGCACACCCTGGCTGGCGCACGCGGTGCTGGCCGCGCGCCGCGCCGATCTCATCAGTTGCACGATCCAGGGTAACGGCGACGGCAGCACCGCGGTCGACTACACCGTCAATTGCGCTACCGGCTACCCGCTGGTAACCGGCGGCGGTTCTGCGGCGCATCCCGTGAACCACGTGTTACCAGCCTGGGACATCGCCTGCGCCTACCAGGCCGCGTTCAGCATCCTCGCGGCGCTGGATCGGCGCCGCCGCAGCGGCCAGGGTGCGGAGCTCAAGCTCGCGCTCTCCGATATGGCCTTCACGACTTTGTCCCACTTGGGGGTGCTGGCCGAGGCCGAACTGCTGCGGCAGGAGCGACCGTCCATCGGCAACCATCTCTACGGCGCCTTCGGCCGCGACTTCGGCACCGCCGACGGGCAGCGCCTCATGGTGGTGGCGATCTCGGCCGGGCAATGGAACTGCCTGGTCAGCGCCTGCGGCATCGCCGAGGGCGTGAAGGCGCTGGAATTGCGCGTCGGCCTCGATCTGTCGGACGAGGCCCAGCGCTTCGAAGCGCGCGACGCGATCGCGGAACTGGTCGAGCCCTGGTTCGCTGCCCGCACGCGCGTGCAGGCCGTGCATGAACTCAATGCGCACAAGGCGACCTGGGGCGGCTACAACACTGTGGGTGAACTGCTGGCAGGCGACCCGCGCGTGAATGCCGCGACCAACCCGGTCTTCGAGCGCATCGACACCCCGGGCATCGGCCTGCACATCGCCGCCGGCGCCGCCGTGCGCGCACCGGAGATGGAACGCGAACCCACCGTCCCGGCCGCGCTGCTGGGCACGCACACCGACGAGGTGCTGCACGAGGTGCTGGGCTTGGATGGCGGCGCCATCGGACGCCTGCATGACGCGGGCGTGGTAGCTGGACCCGAGCGTGACCCGACGGTAGGAGGCTGAGATGGATACAAGCCTGGACGACTGGACCGGCTGGGTCGGCCGCGAGGAAACGCTGCGCGCGCGCATCGATGCCGCGCCGGTGGCCGCGCTGGCGGCCACGCTCGACCTGGAGGGGGCGCCGACCGAGGGCCAACCGCTGCCGCCGGGCTGGCACTGGCTGTTCTTTAACCCGGTGGCGCGCCAGAGCGCGCTGGGAGATGACGGCCATCCGCGCCGCGCCGCCAATAGCTTCCTGCCTCCCATTAACTTGCCGCGCCGCATGTGGGCGGGCAGCCGCATCCGCTACCTGGCGTCGCTGCAGGTGGGCGCCGAGGCCGAGCGCTCCAGCCGCATCCTGCGCATTACGCCGAAGGAGGGCAAGAGCGGCCCTATGTGCTTCGTGACCGTGGCGCACAGCGTTGCCAGCGGTGGGCGCACGTGTATCGAAGAGGAGCAAGATATCGTGTACCGCGCGGCCACGCCGCTCGCGCCCGCAAGCGGGGGGAGCACCATTCCTGAGCGCGCAGTTACGCCTGCACCCCTGCTGGCGCCTTGGAAACGTACGGTGAACCCCGATGCCGTGCTGCTGTTCCGCTACTCGGCCCTGACTTTCAACGGGCACCGCATTCACTATGACCTCCCTTATGCACAGGTAGAGGAAGGTTACCGCGGTCTCGTCGTGCACGGACCACTTGCCGCCACGCTGCTGCAGGGCTTCGCGGCATCGCTGCGGCCGGGTCTGTCCCTGGCGGCTTTCGAGTTCCGGGGCATGCAGCCATTGTTTGCAGGCCAGCCGTTCACCCTATGCGCCGACGAGGCCGGGAAGGGTGCGCTGGCGCTGCACGCGGTGGCACCGGATGGCCGCGTGGCAGTGGAAGCCTTTGCTCGTTTCGCACCACAGAGTTGAAGCCATGTCGACACGACCCCACAGTTGCCCCTTCGTTCCCGGTGATCGGCCCGAGCGTTTCGACAATGCAGCCGCCAGTGGTGCGGGCTGCGTCATCCTGGGTCTCGAGGATGTTGTGGCACCGACCGGAAAGGCTAACGCGCTATAGCGCTATCCAGAGGTGGCCTTTGCATGACCTGTTTCGGCGAATCAGCGTTACGGCAACAGCGGAGTTGAACCGGGCGCGAGCTGTGCTGCTTTGTTCATAGTGGAGCGATGCCAAGAGCCCCCGCCCCTTGCCAGTGGGAACTGGAGATGGCGACGCGGGAATCCTTGGTTCCTAATCCTCGATACGAATCCGGGCAGCTTTGACGGCTGCCCCCCAGCGCTGGTTTTCCGCCTGGACGAATTCACCGAACTTCTTCGGGTCGATTGTGATGGGCGTGTAGCCCATGTCTGCCATGCGTGAGCGAAACTCGGCCTGACTGGTGACACGTACAACTTGCGCCTGAATGGTATCGACGATGGCTTGCGGCGTATTGGGCGGCGCTAGGACGCCGAACCACGTATCGGCATCCACGGTGTAGCCAATCTCGGTCAGAGTCGGAATGTCCTTGATCGACGGGAACCGCTCGGGAGAGCCCAGCGCGTAGAGGCGCAACTTGGTCCTGTTGGCGACGGCAAGGGGTGTCGGGATGAACGCGTAGTCGATCTGCCCACCCATTACCGCAGTCATGACCGGCGCGGCGCCGCCGAATGGCACTTCCAGCATATTATCGATATGGGCGTTTGTCTTCAGGAGCTCCATCCCCATTTGGGCCATGCTGCCGGGTCCCCAGTGGCCGTACGAGAGCAGATTTGTTTTGGCCTTCGCGACGATATCCTGCACGGTCTTCGTATCGGCGTCCGGACGCCCGGCGAGTACAAAACCCATCTTCGCCACGGGCGCCACTGGGCGGAATCCGTTGGGTTGAAACTGCACCACCTTCTTGTGGATGTAGGGGGCCACCGAGATGAAATCGGCAGCCGCAAAGAGCAGGGTGAGGCCGTCGGGCGGTGAACCATAGACGACGTTCGCGCCGATCACGCCATTGGCCCCGGGACGGTTCTCGACCACGATCGGTTGCCCGAGGCCGTTGCCGATGCCGGCCACCACCAGCCTTGCCAGCACGTCCGTGCCACCTCCCGGTGCATACGGCACGACCAGTCGGAGGGGTCTGGACGGTGTCCAACCCGGCTGTGCATGGACAGACTGCGCGCCTCCAACCGCGGCTGCGATGGCGAAAGCAGTGGCAGCTACGCGTAGACCTATCCGGACGCCTGTGACGAGGCGCCTCGCTTTTGCTTCGAAAATCATGATCGTCTCCTGGTTTTTGTCTATCGCGCCTTATGCGATGCGCTTTGGTTGCGCTCCTTGCAGCGTCAAGAGTGATCTGGGCTACCGCGTACCAGCGCAGCAGCATGCTCGCCGGCCAGCTTGCCGAAGACTGCCCCACGCATGACCGAAGTCGCGCCGGTGTACACCTGGTAGTACAGTCCTGAGGCTTCGCCCGCAGCGTAGAGCCCGGGAATCGTCTTGCCGTCGGTGTCCACCACCTGGGCGTTGCGGTTGACCTTGATGCCGCCGAACGTAAAGCAGATGCCGGGCATGATCGGGTAAGCGTAGTACGGGCCTGTATCGATTGGGCGAGACCAGTTGGACTTGCATGGCTGAATGCCCACCGTGCAGAGGTGGTCTTCCTGAAGCGGACTGAACTCGCCGGGCTGGCAGGCCGCATTGAAGGCACGCACTGTCTGCTCAAGCCCTTCCTGGGAGATGCCGCATTTCTTCGCCAATTCCGCTAGCGTTGCCGCCTGCAGTGGCGGCTGATCGGTACGTATGCCTTTCTTCCAATTCGGTACATCATGGATGCGTTCGTCAAAGATGACGTACGCGATGCCATCTGGCTGATCCTTGAACGCGCGGGAGATATGGTCGTAGTGAACATCGACCGGCCCCGGGGCTTCATCGGTGAATCGTTGTCCGAGCTTATTGACGAGGATGCCGTAGGGAAAATTCATCACCAGGGCTTCCACCTGGGCAGAGCGCGGATCTAGCGGTTCAGCGTGAAAGGAGCTGAAGTCACCCGCGGGCGCTGCGCCCAGGTCCAGTGCCATGCGAATACCCTCCCCCTTGTTGTAGTACCCGCCTCGCGCCACTGGGCGTACATAGCGCGCTGCCTGGCCCAGATACTGGGTCAGCATTTCCTGGTTGCCTTCGAAGCCGCCCGAGGCAACCACTACGTTGCGGCCCCGCAATTCGAAGGCGTTGCCATCGCTGTCCACAAGGCTCAGCCTGAGATCCCCCTCGGCGTCGCGGCGTGCTAGGCGGGTAGCGGTAGTCTCGTAGAAGAACTTCACCCCGAGATCCGACGCGTGCGCGTGCAAGGACTCGATCATGGCTAGTCCGCCGCCTACGGGCATCAGCCTAGGTGCTGCGGCGGTAACGAAATAGGTGGGCAGGGCATCGAAGCGAATACCAAAGGTCTTGAGCCACTGCACTGTCGGCCCTGCCTGGCTCGACAGCGTAGAGAGCAGCTCTGGGTCCGGCATGCCATGCGCCTTGACATAAGACGGCCAGTTCTCGTAGGGCGCCGCCATGCTGCGGATGACATTGGGATCGAGATTGTCGCCCGCGTTTGCGCTGAGCATGTCGTCGAAGTCGTCGCTGACCTCCGAGTCACTCTTCATTCGGAGGTAGGCTTCTGTCCACCGGGTATTGCCGCCGAATTCCTCGCGGGTGGCACGTTCGAGTACGGCGACGCTCACCCCCTGGCTTGCCGCGGCTACTGCGGCCGATAGGCCGGAGATGCCGCAACCGATCACAACTACGTCGAAGCGGGTGGCACTGTGTGCAGTGCTCATGACGTGTCTCCTCATTGTCGAGTATCAGTACTTGCGGATGAACGGGTCAGGCATTTCCAGGTCGGTGGAGATCCATACGCTCTTGGTCTCCATGAACTCCTTCACCGCTTCCATCCCGCCTTCGCGGCCCAGACCGCTGTCCTTGTAACCGCCGAACGGCGTAGTGAAGCTGGTGGAACGGTAGTTGTTGATCCAGACCGTGCCTGCCTGCAACCGATCCGACATGTACATGGTCCGGTGCAGGCTCTTGGTCCATACCCCTGCAGCCAGGCCAAACCGGATGTCATTGGCGATGCGCAAAGCATCGTCTTCGTCCTTGAACTTCAGCACAGACAGCACTGGGCCGAACACCTCTTCCTGCGCGATACGCATGTCGTTGGTGACATTGGTAAAGATCGTGGGCTCCACGAACTGACCGGCACCAAAATCGGGACCGCTCCGGACATTGCCACCGAACGCGCAGGTTGCACCGTCTTCCTTGGCGATACGGATATAGTCCACCACCTTCTCGAATTGCGGGCGTGTTGCCACCGGTCCCATTTGCACGTCGGCGCGCGACGGATCCCCCAGTTTGGCTTTGCTGGTGATGGAGATCAGGCGATCGACGAATTCATCATGAATGCTCTCCTGCAACAGTAGCCGTGAGCCCGCCATGCAAGTCTGGCCGCCGGCGGAGAAGATGCCGGTGATGACACCATTGGCCGCGTTCGCCAGGTCGGCATCGTCGAAGACGATGTTCGGCGACTTGCCGCCCAGTTCCAGCGTGACCTTCTTGAAGTGCGCAGCCGCAGCCAGATTGACGCGACGGCCACCTTCGTCCCCACCTGTGAACGCAATCATCGGCACCAGCGGATGCTCGACCAGCGGCTCGCCAACGTCCTTGCCGAATCCCGTCACCACATTGAAGACGCCCGGAGGGAAGCCGGCCTTGACAAACAGTTTGGCCAGCTCAAGTAGCGACACCGACGTATGTTCGGAGGGCTTTGCCACGATGGTGTTGCCCGCACACAAGGCTGGAGCCACCTTCCATGCGGTCAGCAGCAGGGAGGAGTTCCACGGCGTAATCGTGCCAACGACGCCTACCGGTTCCATCCGGGTGTAGTTGAACACCTTCGGCTTGTCCATCGGCACCACGGCGCCTTGGATCTTGTCGGCCATACCCGCGTAGTAGTAGAAGTACTTGGCGACATAGCCAACCTGGCCCCGCACTTCGCTGCGCAGTTTGCCGTTGTCGCGGGCTTCCACCTCCGTTAGCAGGTCGATGTTGTCTTCGATCAGGCCCGCCAGCTTGTAGAGCAGCATGCCACGGTTGGTGGGGGAGAGCTTCGACCAGGGCCCCTTCATGGCGACGGCCGCTGCCTGCGCGGCACGGTCGACATCTTCGCGCGTGCCTCGCGGAATTTCTGCCCACGGCTCGCCAGTGAACGGGTCGAGGGATGCGAACCACTGGCCCTGGCTCGAGTCGACCCATTCGTTGTTGATAAAGAGCTGGTATCGCGTTTGCATGGATGTTGTCCCCTGAGATTGGTAGCAAGGTCAGCGTGCATTTCGCTTCCTGAACGTCATTCTGGTGACAGCGCTTTCCAGCGGCAAACGAGAAGAACTCCAGTGTTGATGAGGTTTTTTCATGATCTTTGCGCGACAGCGCGCAGATGGTGAGCATAGGCCACGTGCTGCAGATCTCGGCTGCTCAGTGCTGCAACGCAGATGCACTCCGAATCGACGCCACATAGATGGCTGCAAGCTCGCGCAAGTACTGCATCTGCGTGGGCTTGGGCGGTGGCGACAGGGCTGCGTTTGTCCCGAATATGATGGGAAGGACTTCATCCTGAACGGCGGTTGGGCTGTCTATCGGCTGATAGCCGCGCAGGCTGCGACGCGACCAGCGCGCCTTCGGCTTCCGCCACACAGCCGAGCAACGGAAGCTTGCCCGCGTCGTCGTAACAGGTGCCCACGGATTGACCGTTTCAGGAAGCGTGTCTTGCGCAAACGGTTCGTTCAGGCCGAGGATGGGATCCCGAGGCTCCATCGAACGCGTGCGCCCGGGGTACAAGAATTCTGGCTATCAAGGTAGCGCATAATGCCCTTTATGGGCGCTGGCCTACTTGACTCCTACCACGAATTCGGCCTCGATGCTCACCACCCAGTTTCGGAAGACCTGTACCAGTTCGGAATCCTTCTTGCGTTCGGGATAGACGAGGCAATAGCGCTTTTCATGCTTGAGGGGCAGGTCAAAAGGGACGACCAGGTCATTGCGTTCGACCTCGTCCTGCACATAGACCTTGGGCACAAGCCCGGCGCCCAAGCCGGCCCGCGCCGCTTCGATCACCATGCCGTATAGCTCGAAGTGCATGCCGGGCACAGGGGTAAAGTCCGAGACGCCGGTTATTTCGAACCAGTGCTTCCAGGCCTCCGGCCGAGTGGACTTATGGAGCAGCGGGAAGCGCGTCAGGTCTGCCGGAGCATTCAGCCGCAGGGTGTCGAAGTAGCGCGGGCTGACGATCGGCACGAGCTCTTCGTCGAACAGATCCACCTTGACCACGTTGGTCCAGGAGGGATGATCGAAATTCAGTGCCGCATCGAAGTTCGTCTCGTCAAAGCTGAACGGCAGCGGGCGCTCCGAAAGATTGAGGATGATGTCAGGATGACGTGCGCGGAAGTCTCGCAGTCTGGGCAGTAGCCAGCGATTGGCGAAGGTGGGAATGACGGCGAGTTCCAGTACACCGCCCACGCCTTTATGCGTCATCAGGGCGGCGGTATGCGCCTCGATATCGGAGAGATTGCGGGCGATGTTTTTGAGGTAAAGCCGTCCAGCGTCGTTCAGGATGACCTGTTTGCGCACGCGTGTGAACAGCTTTACGCCGAGGTACGTCTCCAACGTCGCGATTTGTCGGCTGACCGCACTCTCCGTCAGGCAAACCTCATTCGCGGCACGCGCAAAGCTGCCTTGCCTGGCTGCCGCTTCAAACACGGCAAGGGCGATCGTGCTGGGAATCTTCCGTCTCATGGTCCACATTCGCATTGCATGCGCAAATTGCATCAGTGGCTAATTATTACGCAATTGCCAGCCAGGCGTGCCGGAACCGCTACCTGGGAGTTACCCGCAATGCAGCGAGCGCACTATACCCATGCGCCGCATGCGCTTGCCGCCGCCCGCAAATCGCTCACTGAGTGCGGGCGCCGAGGCGGCGGCAGCCTCCACACTGTACCGGGAGATCAAGCCGACGCGCTGCCAAGAACCTCCTTGCGGGTTGGTCTAGCATGTGCTGCGCTGGACTCAGCAGGCATCCGGTTGAACCATTGGCGCAGCACGCTGGAACGCCTCGACCTTTGCGCACGCGGCGTCGATCGCGAGAAGTCTGGGCCAGCGCTCCAAGTCGACCTTGAACCGGCGAGCGCTCTCGATCTGCGGGACAAGGTAGACGTCGGCCAGCGTGGGGCGGTCTCCGAAGGAGAAGTGGCCGGCGGGGCTGCCGGACGCAACCAGAGCCTCGAACGCGTCGAAGCCGGCGCCGATCCACATGTCGCACCAGTGGTTCACCGCCGCTTCGTCGGCGCTGAAGCGCTGGCGCAGCGCCTCCAGGATTCTTCGGTTGTTGATCGGATGGATATCGCATCCCACGATCGCCGCCAGCGCACGCACATGTGCCCGCTCTAGCGTATCGGAAGGGAGCAGCGGCGGTTCCGGGTAGCGTTCCTCCAGCCATTCGATGATGGCGGGCGATTGGATCAAGGTGGTGTCTTCGATGTCCAGCGCCGGAACCAGTTGCTGTGGGTTAATGGCCCTGTAGGCCTCTCCCAGGTGCTCGTCGCGCCGGAGATCGACGGCGAAATGCTCATAGGCGAGCCCCTTGAGGTTGAGCGCAATGCGCAGGCGATGCGAGCTGCCGCTGCGGAAGAAACTGTAGAGCTTCATGTCGTTAGACTCCAAGATACTGGTGGACGATGTCAGGTTGTGCCTTCAGGGCCTCGGAGTCGCCTTCCCACACGATCCGTCCTTTTTCGAGGACGTAGTGGCGATCCGCCAGGCGTAGCAATCGACTCACGTTCTTGTCGATCACGATCTGGGCCAATCCGTCGCGTTTTAGATCGGCTAGCGTGCGCCAGATCTCCTCGCGGATGACCGGCGCAAGACCCTCGGTAGCCTCGTCGAGGACAAGCAGCCGCGGATTGGTCATCAGCGCCCGCCCGATGGCGAGCATCTGCTGTTCTCCGCCCGAGAGCTGCCAGCCCAAGTTGCTGCGTCGCTCCTTTAGTCTCGGGAAGAAGCTGTAGACACGCTCCAGAGTCCAGGGACTTGCCTTGTTGTCCGCGCGGGCATCCCGAGCCGTAGCGAGCAGGTTCTCCTCGACGGTAAGCTCCGTAAAGATCTGCCTGCCTTCCGGCACCAGCGCGAGACCCTGGCGAGCGATACGGTGCGACGGCAAGGCTGTCGTGCGAAGGCCACCGACTTCGATCTCGCCGGCCTTGGCGGCCAGCATGCCGAACAGGCACTTGACGGTGGTGGAACGCCCCATTCCATTTCGCCCGAGCAGCGTGATCACTTGACCAGGCAGAACGTCGAACGAAACGTCGAAGAGCACCTGCGCTCGGCCGTAGCTGGCTTGCAGTTCACGTACTGAAAGATACGGTTGGCTCATGAGTTCTCCTTCAGACGACTTCTTCGCCGAGATACACTGCGCGCACCTCCGGATGCTCCCGGATCTCGTCTGGCGTGCCGGTGAACATCACGCTGCCATAGACGAGAACGCTGATCCGGTCGGCCAGGGAGAAAACGGCATCCATGTCGTGCTCTACAAGAAGGATCGTGTAGCGGCGCTTCAGGTCGCGCAGTAATGCCGTGACAGCTGCGGACTCCTGCACGCTCATGCCGGCCATCGGCTCGTCCAGAAGCAGGAACTTGGGCTGCGCGGCGAGCGTCATGGCTAGCTCCAACTGCCGACGCTGTCCGTAGGCCAACTCGCCGGCCAGGACATCGGCTTGCGTTGTGAGGCCCGCCGCCGCTACAGCCTCCTCTGCCGCTTGGCGTGCCTTGGCATCCGCGAGCAACGGCGTCCAAAAGCGCCAGGCATGCCGTTTGGCCGCCACCCCAGCCAGCACGGCGTTTTCCAGAACGGAAAATTCCTCGAAGATCGACGTGATCTGGTACGAGCGCAGCAGTCCGGCCCGAGCCCGCCGATGGACAGGCAGGGCGGTCACCTCTCGCCCATCGAATCGAATGCACCCCTCGTTGGGTTGCAACTCGCCGCTCAGCTGGTTGATCAAGGTCGTCTTGCCGGCCCCGTTGGGCCCGATCACCGCGTGTAGTTCACCGGGTCGGATGTCCAGTGACACATGGTCCGTCACCAAGAGTGCCCCGTAGCGCTTGACGAGTCCTTCCGTCTGCAGTCCGGTCATCATGCACCTCCTTCGCGAACGACGGCCGGACTCGCCGGCAATGGCTCCTCCTTCGGGCGCAACGCGCGTTCGAGGCTGTCGAGCAGCCCAACGATGCCGCGCCGCCCAACTAACGCGATCATCACGATCAGTGGTCCGAAGATCGCCATCCAGTGTTCGGTAATGCCCTTGAGGATCTCCTCAAGGCCAAGAAACACCAGCGCACCGATTAGAGGACCGAACACCGAACCCATGCCGCCGAGCACGACCATCACGATCAGCTCGCCCGACACTGTCCAGGCAAGGGAACTTGGCGAGGCGAAGGCGTTCAGGTTGGCGAGCAGCAGTCCCGACACCCCGCAGATGGCACCGGAGATCACGAACGCCACCAGTTGCAACCGCTGGGCTTGCAATCCGATGGCGTTGACGCGGCGGGTGTTCTGGCGAGCACCCCGCAGCGCCATGCCAAAGGCGGCCACGCGCAACCGTGCCATCCACCACGTGACGAGCACAAGCACTGCCAGTGCCGTGCCGTACAACACGAGCGGCGATCCCAGGTTCAGCCCGCCAAAGCGGCTCGTCGCCGAGATGGGAAGCCCATCGTCTCCTCCGTACTGCTTGAGGCTGACAAACAGGAAGTAACTCATCTGCGCGAAGGCGAGCGTGATCATGATGAACGCCATGCCCGTGGTCCGCAGGCTGATCGCGCCCACCGCCAGCGCCACCAGGGCGCAGCCACCAATACAGAGAACCAGGTGGACCCAACCGTTGTCGATGCCATGGAAGGCTGGCAGCGCGACGGCGTAGCTGCCAAGGCCGAGAAACAGCGCGTGGCCAAAGCTCACGAGCCCGCCATAGCCAAGTGCCAGATTGAGCGCGGATGCGGCAATGGCGTAGATGACGATGCGCGCGAAGAATGAGATCCAGAACGGCTGTTCGAGGGCGCTCGCGACGAATGGAACCGCGACGAGGCCGACGAGCAGCAACAGCGGAATTGCGCTCGTGGGACGTATGAGTTTCGAGATCATTTCCTTCTCCTCAGCCGCGACGGGCCGGAAACAGCCCCTGCGGACGTAGCGCGAGGACCAGTGCCATTAGCAGGTAGACACTCATCGAGGCGAGCGCGGGGCCGGCCGCGTCGGCAATCGAGCGCTCGGCGACCTGGCGCAGCAGGAGAGGCAGGAATACCCGTCCGAGCGTATCCACGATGCCGACGATGAGTGCCGCGTACAGAGCACCGTTGATAGATCCGATGCCGCCGATGACGATCACCACCAGCGTAGTGATGAGTACCGGCTCGCCCATGCCGGATTGGACGGAGAGCACCGGGCCTGCCATCGCACCCGCAATCCCTGCCAGCATCGCGCCTACGCCAAAGAGCATGGCGTTGAGCAGTCCGATGTTGATGCCCAGCGCAGCCACCAGCTGTGGGTTCTGCGCACCGGCGCGGATCAACATGCCAACGCGCGTCTTGTGGATCAGCAGGTACGATCCCAGGGCTACCAGCAGGCCAGCGACGATGATGGCGAAACGGTATGAGGGATAGGTGAAGCCGACGATGTCGACCGTTCCGCTCAGGACCTCTGGCACCGGCACGAACAGCGGCTGCGGGCCCCAGACCAGTCGCACGGTTTCGTTGAAGAACATCACTAGACCAAAGGTCGCGAGCACGTGATCCAGGTGGTCGCGCCGGTATAGGCGGGAGACGATCGTCACCTCAAGCACCAGTCCGAGGAACAGGGCCGATCCCGTCGCCGCCAGGATCGCCAGCGCGAATGAGCCGGTGGCTCCGTAGACGACGGCTGCCGCGTAGGCGCCAAGCATGTACAGCGAGCCGTGAGCCAAGTTCACGAAGCTCATGATTCCGAACACCAGCGTCAGCCCAGCCGCCAGCAGAAACAGAAGCACGCCATATTGGAGGCCATTGAGCAGTTGCGCCAGCAGCAGCGTTGCACTCATCGTTCTCTCCTCAAGGCAACGTACACTGCGGGGCGTACGGATCGGTGTGCGCAGCCAGCGGCGTGCCGATCAACTTGGTCGCGAGCTTGCCGGCATCCCGCGTTGTCTCGAACGCGTAGTAGTTCTGGATCGGCATGTTGTTTTTGCCGAATCGGAAGGGTCCGCGCACCGACTTGAACTCACTGCCGCCGGCTTTCACTGCGGTCGCGAGCTTCTTGGTGTCTCCTCCCGCTTTGCGCAAAGCGACGTCCAGCAGGTTGGCTGCATCGAAGCCGATCGCCGCGTAGAGACTGGGAATGCGTTTGTACTTCGCCTCGAAGGCGGCGACGAACCTGCGGTTCTCCGGTGTGTCCAGCGCTGCGTCGTACATCGCGCCGCTGATTGTCCCGGCGGCTGCATCCCGCAGCGACGGGAGCGTCGTGCCGTCGACGGTATAAACGGAATACAGCGGCAGTTTACCGACTAGCCCGGCCTGGCTCATCTGCTTGACAAAGTTGATGCCCATGCCCCCCGGATAGAACGCGAAGACCGCATCAGGCTTCGCGGCCTGCAGCTGCGCGATCTCGGCCGAGTAATCGGGTTGATTGACCTGCGTGTAGACTTCGTCGACGACCTGGCCCTTGTAGAAGCGCTTGAATCCAGCCAGCACGTCTTTGCCGGCCTGGTAGTTCGGCGCCATCAGGTAGATCCGCTTGATACCGCGGTCCTGCGCGAATTTGCCCATCGCCTCGGCCGCACCGTCGTTCTGCCACGCAAGCGAGAAGACGTTGGCCTTGCATTGCGCCCCAGCTAGCGGCGAAGGGCCGGCATTGGTGGCAATGGCCACCACGCCCGACTCGGCCAGACGTGGCAGGCTGCCCATCAGGACGTTGGAGAACGACAGACCGACGATTGCGTCGACCTTGTCTCTATCGATGAGCTTGCGGACAATCTGCTGGCCGACCTCGGGCTTGAGCTGATCGTCCTCCTTGATCACTTTCACGGAATCGCCGCCAAGCTTGCCTCCGAGTTGCTCAATGGCCAGCATGAAACCGTCGAGCTGATCCTGGCCCACCAGGGCTTGGGGACCCGAGAGCGGTGCCACCAGACCGATGGTCGTGGCCTGTGCAGCGGCGAAGCTGCAGGCGATGGTGGCGGTGAGCGCGACGGCTCGAAATGCTTTGAACGTCATTCTTGTCTCCTTTTATATATGTACCGGCGGAACCCATGGCGCCCGTCGAGAACGACGCCGGGTTTAAGCGGCTGAGCGTCAGTCGAAGCGTAGGAACACGCGCCGCCCCTCGATCTTTACGGGGTAGCTGCGCAGCGCATCCGTGACCGGATCGCACAAGGGCCTGCCGTCGCGCACGTCAAACTTGCCCTGGTGAAGGGGGCATTCGACCTCATGACCGTCGAGGAATCCGTCGCACAGGCGGGCATTGCCATGCGTGCAAAGATTGTCAGTCGCGTAAACCGCTGTGCCAACCGTGTAGATTGCGATGTCGCGGCCCGCGACTTCGACGCCGAGAACGTCATCAGAGGGCAAATCGTCGGCCGACAAGGCGTCGATCCATTGGGGGGCGCTCATGGTCACCTCAGATTGGGTAGATGATCGAGTTAGGGATCATTTCGCTGTCGTAAATGCACTCACGCGATGCGAACTTCAGCCCGGTAGATGTTCGCTCGACCGTATCGAGGTAGCGGCCGACATTGAACACCGTGGATGTATCCGACAGCTTGGTGCGGAAGACGGCGTAGTTCGCCTCGCAAGTAAAGCGCCCGTTCTCGACGCTGCGGATCACCGGGTTACCGACCACGTGTCGCTGATAGTACGGATCGTGAAACAGTGTCTCCTTGATGCCGTAGACACGGTCTTTCAGCATGCCCTTGCTGGTGAACGACAGGGTTGCGAGAGGGAGGCCGCGTTCGTGGTTTTCGCGTGGCTGCAGGCGATAGACGCACTGGTCGGTGAAGAACTCTGGCCAAAGATCCCAGTTCCCCGAGTCCACAGCGCTCGCATAATCCGAGTAGAGTTGCGTCAGGGCAAGCCAGTCTTCGAAGTTGACGTTCGTACTCATCGCTCAGGCCTCCATCACGTTGCGCCAGTAGTGGTACATACCGCGGATCAGCGTCTCGGTCACCATGTGCTCGGTGTTCTCTACCTCGCGGCCTCCCAGTTCAGCGACAGTGCGGTAAAAAGGCTTGCTCTCAAAGCCCTGCTGGGAGAATTCGATTACCTCGCCGTCGTCAGCTGAAACGAAGCCAGCCGGGCCGAACAAGTTGGCCTGTCGCAGGCGGCGCTGCGTCATCTCCTCGGTGTCGTCGTCGAAGCCGAAGTGGGTCCAGACGAAGTCAAAGCTGCCGTGGCCGTTGGGCTGGATGTGGCGGGTCGAGACACTGTTGACCTGCTGCTGCAGGATGACGCTAGGGAAGATGGTTGTCATCACCGCGGTTGGGCCGCCCCACCAGGGCTCGGGCACAATATCCAGGAAGCTGGCATCGTTGAGTTGCATGCTCTCCTTGAAGCTCGACACCTGAGTGACGTGCTCCGCCTTGCCTGCCTGGCCGCGAGTCGAGATCATGGCCGCGTGGCGATGGCGGTCGTCCATCCTCAACTGCGACTTATTGTCGGCGCGCCAGAGTCCGAAGGTGACGAACCAGGTGTGCAGTAGACCCGGATGATATGGGTCCTTGATGTTCTCCTGCATCAGCTTCCAGTTGCCCGGGATGCGCTGGCGGTTGTAGCCGAGGATCTTCAGCTTGCGACCATTGAAGAGACGGTCGAAGTAGCCCAAGATCGTTGGCCCAAGATAGTCCTCGATTGGCTCGACCTCGTGGTCGAAGGAGGCAAAGACGACGCCACCGCGGGTGGCGACTTTCAGTTTGGTCAGGCCATGGTCTGCGGTGTTGAAGTCCGCAGGCATACCGCCATGGACCTGGCCGTCCTGCTTGACGCCGCGACGGAAGGGCACACCCTGCAAGTCGCCCTTGAGCGTGTAGCTCCACTGGTGGTATGGGCAGACAAAGTCCTTGCGGTTGCCGTGGCGCTCGCGGCAGAAGCGCATGCCCCGGTGGGCGCAGACGTTCTCGACGACGCTGATCGTGCCGTCGGCATCTCTCACCATGATTACCGAGCGTTCCCCGACCACAGTTCGCTTGTAGTCGCCGGGATTCGGCACTTCTGCCTCGAGTCCGACGTAGCACCAGTGATCTTTGTAGAAGAACCGCTCCAGTTCCCGCTTGTAGAGTTCCTCGCTGGTATAGGTGAGAAAGGGAATGCGGTGGGTTCCGTCCCCTTCCCAGCGGGGCTCGCGCGGGAAGACCGTCGACGTCTCGCTCATGTTGTCTCCTTTGTTTTGACGTGGTGTGTTCAATTACGCCTCGACCTTGACCGCGATCTCGCCTAGGCCGGCAATGGCGCCGTGCATCGTATCGCCGGCCACGACTGCGTTAACACCTTCGGGTGTGCCCGTCATGAGGATGTCCCCGGGTTCGAGCGTCTCGTACGCCGAGAGATGGGAGATGCACTCGGCCACGGTCCAGATCAGCTTGGAAACATCCGACGATTGACGCAACTGGCCATTGACGGCGAGTGTGATGGCCGCCGAGCTCGGGTGCCCGATTTCCTCCACGCGGTGCAGCGCGCCGATGGGTGCCGACCGCGCAAAAGACTTGCCGAACTCCCAAGGGCGACCCTTGTCACGGGCTTCGAGCTGGAGGTCGCGCCGGGTCATGTCCAAGCCGACGGCGTAGCCGTAGATGTGATCGAGCGCGTCGGCGATTGCGATGGCGCGTCCGCCCTTGCCGATTGCCACGACGAGCTCGATTTCATGGTGGTAGTTCTTTGTCATGGGCGGGTACGGCACGCAGGTCGGATGCGCGGCGTCCACGACAGCCGCGGCGGGCTTCATGAAGAAGAAGGGGGGATCTCGGTCCGGATCCTTGCCCATCTCGCGAGCGTGAGCAGCATAGTTGCGGCCGACGCAGAAGACGCGGTTGACCGGAAAGCGCTCGTCACAACCTGCAACGGTCAGCGAATACAGCGGTGGGGGCACGACGGCGAGTTTCATCGGATTCTTCCAGAATGGGATATCACAGGCGCTGCTCGCGCCAGAGGCCGAGCGCTTGCTGCATTGGGCGGTCGGAGAAGCTGAAGAGCAGGGCGGTGCGGTCGGCGCGCATCTGCAGCGTGTGCCACGAGGGCACGACGAAAACGTCGTTCTCCTGGATGCGCCAGGTCTGTTCGCCAACCTTCACTTCAGCGCTGCCCTCGAGGCAGACGTGGACAGTGCCGTCGGAGCAGCGGTACGGCCGCGTCTCGAAGCCTGCCGGGATCCATTGCGCAAAGGAACCGATGGTTGGCATCGGCGAAGCGCCCGTGGCGGGGTTCACGTAGCGCAGCTTGAAGCCGTGGTACGCATCGGGCATGCCGTGCGCGATGCCCTGTAGCGCCGCGCGCGTGCGCTCGAAGGGGTAGACGAAGACGCGGGTTGGTTCGGCCGGCTTAGGCTGGTAGTCCAATGGCATCATATTGGCTCCGTAGCGGGCCAAGGCGTCGCCCTCCGGTCGCTGCGGCTGCTGGCACGACTGCTCGCTTTTCTCGGCGAACCCGGCATCCAGGAAGCGGACGATCGGGATGTCCAGCCCGTCAAGCCAGACAACCGGCTGCTCGCCAAGATTTCCGTGGTCGTGCCAAGTCCAGGCCGGAGTGATGATGAAGTCGCCGCGGCGCATGGTGGTGCGCTCGCCATCTACCGCGGTGTATGCGCCTTCTCCATCCAGCACAAGGCGCAGCGCGGACTGCGTATGACGGTGCGATGGAGCCACTTCACCGGGCAAGATCAGCTGCAGGCCGGCGTACAGCGACTGCGTGATACTGGATTGCCCGCGCAGTGCGGGGTTTTCCAGGATGAGGACCCGACGCTCAGCTTCCTCGGCAGTGATCAGCCGCCCGGCCTCCAGCACCTGTTCGCGCAGTTCGGCATACCGCCACAGGGCCGCGTGCGCCGGGGAGCGGGGCTGAGATGGCACCAGCGCGCCGAGTACCTCCCACAGCGGTGTCATGTTTTGCGACCCGATGCGATCGTAGTAGGCGGCGCGTTCGCGCGTGGCCTCCGGCGAGAGCTTGGCTGCGTGCAAGAGGTGTCTCCTTCAGGTGCCCTGCGTGTAGAACGCGTCGGCGTAAATGTGGGTAGGTGCAATGCCTTTGCGCTTGGCCAGCACCGACGCGGCCTCGACCATGGGCGGTGAACCGCAAAGGTAAGCTCGCCAGCCCTGCAGGCTGTCGATGTCCTGCTCGATGGCCTCCGTGACCAGGCCACAGCGTTGATGGCGAGGGTCTCCGCCCGAGGTGACGACGACATGCAGCTTCAGGGCGGAATGGCGGTTCGCCAACTCGCGCAGCCAGTCGAGCCCGTACACGTCGCGTTGCGACCGGACGCCGAGGTATAGATGGATGGGGTTGACCATCCCGTCCGTGATCGCGCCACGGAGGATGGACAGGATGGGGGCCAGACCCGTACCGCCGGCCACGCACAGCATTGGACCTTCGTGCTTGCGCCGCAGGTAGGCTGAGCCCAGCGGCCCGCTGACTCGGATCGCATCGCCGACTTTCAACTCATTGGCGACATAGCCGGAAACTCTGCCACCGGGTACGATGCGCACGTGGAACTCCAAATTGCCATCCGTCGACAGGCCAGCCATCGAATACGGACGGATCTGGTCGGGCGCGAACTGCAACTGAACGTATTGCCCGGGAGAGAACTCGATTGGCTTGGCAGGCTTGAGGACCAGGCGCTTGATGTCGTGCGTCAGCGTCTCGATCGACTGCACGCTCGCTTTGACGATGCGAGCCGGATGGACGACGACCTCGTCGGGCTCCGGGATCTCGATCGTGCACGGCTCGGTCACGAAGGTCTGGCAGGCCAACACGTATTCGTCGCTGGCTTCGAGGGGGCGCTGCTGCTGGCGCCCCCCGTCAAGAACTTCTCCTTCCATCACTTTGCACCGGCAGGTGCCGCAGCGCCCCGCCATGCAGCTGTAGGACATCGGCACTTGGGCGGCACGGAGCGCCTCAAGCAGGTTGGCGCCGGGCTCGACGTGGATAACGCGTTGAAGGGGCTGTATTAGCAGTTCCATGGCTGGAATGATGGACGCCATCGAGCAATCAGCCAATGGGATTTGGGAAATGTGCTATATCACTATCAGTGATGAATCACCTCCCCTTGTAACGAGACTACGGTGGAAGAAGAATGTCGATACCGGCTTGGTACGGTGTGTTTTGTCCCAACCGGCGCGCGCTTCTTTCGACCGCTATCACTCATCCGAGATGGATCTGACTTATGGAACTCCAGGATCTGGACCTTAATCTCCTTGTCGTCTTCAACCAACTGCTGGTCGAGCGTCGCGTCTCGAGGGTCGCCGACAACCTGGGAATCTCGCAGCCAGCCGTTAGCAACTCGCTGGCCAAGCTGCGCAAGCTTTTTGGCGACGAGCTGTTCCTTCGCACGGCAAAGGGGATGGAGCCGACCCCCTACGCAGACCAACTCGCCGAGTCCGTGAGCTATGCGTTGGCGATGATCCACAGCGGCATCAACCAGCGCAGCAGCTTCGATCCTGCTAGCGCCAGGCAAGCTGTGACGATAGGGATGACCGACATCGGGGAGATTTACTTCCTGCCCGCGCTCATTGAGCGGATGGGGCGCGAGGCGCCGGCGATGACGCTGAGCACCGTGAGGAATACGGCGATCAATCTCAAGGATGAACTGGAGGCCGGCAAGGTGGATCTGGCCATTGGCCTGCTGCCGCAACTTAAGGCGGGCTTTTTTCAGCGACGGCTCTTCACACAGAGCTACGTCTGTGTGATGCGCCGCGGGCACCGACTCGACAAGAGGCGGATCTCGCTACCCGAGTTCACCGGCGCGGAGCACCTCGTGGTTGTCTCCGCAGGTACGGGGCATGGCAAGGTTGACGAGTTGCTTCAGCGCAGTGGCGTCGAGCGAACCATCCGGCTGACAGTGCCGCACTACGTCGGCGTCGGGCATATCCTGCACAATTCCGACCTCATCGCTACCATTCCCGAGCGACTGGCCGACCGACTGATCGAGCCCTTCGATTTGGTGACAGTCCCCCACCCCGCGAAGCTGCCGGATGTTGCGATCAACGTCTTCTGGCACGCAAAGTACCACCGTTCACCGGCGAACCAGTGGCTGCGTGGTGTCGTGTTCGATCTCTTCGGCGACAAGGCAGGGAGCACGCGCAAGGTAGCAGGCTAAGGCTGGGGCCAGTCGTATCGCGCTCGGGGGATTTCAAGCGTGCGGCAACACTGTAATATGAACTGCCGCCGCGGGAGTCCGACTGCGGTGGCAACCCACGGAATTGCCTGACGCCAGAGGCGCGGCAAGAATCGGTTGCGCAAAAGGAGTTGTTCGGCAGTACGCCCGGCGAAGCCGGTAAGGACGCGGCACGCACGGGAGGCGAGCACCGGGCGCGGGGACAATCAGAAGATGTGTTTGATGCCGATCATTGTGCCAAATTGGTTGCCACCTGCCTTGGTATTGCTGCCAGCCGCGCCGGTGCTGACCGACAGCGCGAGTTGGCCGCCGTTGTCAATGTAACCAGCCGTCGCGTAGACGGACGTCCGTTTTGAGAGCGAGTAGGTGGCCCGTACCGCGCCAAGCCAAACCTTGTTGGCGCTGTTGTTGTATTTCTGATAGTAGAGTTGTCCAGCAAGGCTAAAGGCTGGGGTAACGTCGTACGAAACGCCACCATAATACATTTGGCTGTGCGCCGTGGAACTGGCCTCGTTGTTCCGGCTGATCACGCCGAGACCCAGCTTCGCTTTGGACAGCAGCATGTATCCGCCGAGCGACAGTCGGTCGTCCTTCAAGCTGCTCTTGACCAGGGCGCCGAAAGCGCCAGGTCCGCCGCGTAGCGAGTCATAGGCGGCGGCCACACCCCACCAGTTTGTCTCATATTGGAGTAGGGCTGACCACTCCCGGCAGGCCCGACTGTCCGCAGGATTCTCCCCTGCACAGTTGGTACCAGACGGGCTTGGGCCGGCATTGACGGTGTCACGGCCGAAGCTGTATGTTCCGCCAATAGTGAAACCTCCAAACTTGCCCTTGTAGGCAATGGCATTGTCCGCGCGGGCGTTGGGCAGGTAGCTATCCAGGGAGCTCGACCCATATACGTTCGGACCCAGGATATCGGAGTCCAACGTGGCCCAGAACAGCATTGTGTACTGGCGACCAAAGCTGATTTGGCCCCACTTGTTGCTCAGGCCGACAAAAGCCTGGCGACCGAACAAACGTCCGCCTTGGTTGGACGTGCCGGAGTCAGGCGCGAAGCCCGATTCGAGCACGAAGACACTTTTCAGCCCGCCGCCAAGGTCTTCGGTGCCACGCAAGCCCCAGCGCGAAGGGACCGTGCCAGTCAGTGTCGGCATACGTACCAAGCCGTCCTTGGCCGCTCCGACGTTGTTCACATACTCGACACCTGTGTCGACCACACCATAGAGGGTGACAGACTGCGCGGCGGCGAGCAAAGGGGTTGCGGATAGGATACCAACAGCCAATCGTCCAGGTTTCATATCTTGATGTCTCCTCTCGCTTCTATATTTTTTGCTTACCTAATCGAACCTGCAATTTCATATCGGAAATGTGGATTTGGCTCCTCCAGATATCTAATGAAGTAAGGGAATAGAGAGTGCTAACGGACGGCCTCGGAAACGCTGAGCTCGGCTAACGCGGGACTCGCCTACAGATCAAGCACAAGTTCTGGTGTCAGGGATCGCGAGCAGCAGGGCGTGAACATATTGGCGGCCATGCGCTCGTCTTTGGTCAGATACTGATCTCGGTGGTCGGGTACGCCGGCGCAGATTCGCGTGAGGCACGTGCCGCAGATGCCTTGTTCACACGAGACTGGAATCGAAATTCCGGCGCATTCAAGTGCTTGCACGACTGACGTATCTCCTGCAATCGGGATCCGCTGCCCGCTGCTACGAATCACAACCGTGAACTCGGTTTCCCCTGTGCTTGGCGCTGCAGTGAATCTCTCGAAATGCACCTGTCCAGCCGGCCAGCCGACTCTGCCGCACTCATCAATGACATGATTGATGAACCCGGCAGGTCCGCAAACGTAGACATGCGTATCGCGTGGCGCGCGCCGGAGAAGCTCGGCCACTGTAGGTTTTTCCTGGCTCGGTGCTGAATCGAACCAATGGGAGACGTTTCCCGCTAGCGATGACGTTCGGATTTGCTCGAGAAACGCAGTGCGTTGAGGGCTACGCGTATAGTAGTGCAGGTGATAATTTGCGCGGCGCGCCTCCAAGTGCCATGCCATCGCAATCAGCGGAGTTATTCCAATGCCGCCCGCGAGCAGTAGGTGACGCTGCGCATGGTCGGCGAGGGAAAACAGATTCCGCGGGAGGCTGATCGTCAGCACGTCGCCTTCAGTAACCTCCTCGTGAAGCGATTGGGAGCCACCACGCGTTGCAGGGTCCTTGAGCACCCCGATCAAATAGTGGTCACGCACATGAGGGGGATTGCAGAGAGAATACTGTCGAATCATTCCGTTCGGCAGATGGACATCAATATGCGCGCCGGCCTGGAAGGCCGGTACTGCAGAGCCATCGAGCGGCTGCAAGGTAAATATGCAAATGTCGTCGGCGTCGAACTGCTTCCGAACGACGCGTACAGTAGTGTTGTCAGTGTCCATGACAGCGAGAGTCAGCGTGCCGGAGATGTCCGGCTTCCTACCACAGAGAAGGGAGCTAAAGCATTGGCAGCCGACCTTGGCGGCCGACTGGCAAAATGCTAGTAGCGAAAATGACTGATCAATCGACGCTTGCGGGCTGTGCCGTTTGCCGCTCCGCTGCGATGAGTCGCTCGATCGCGCGGCGCATGCGTACAGGACCTGCATCGATTGTGAGAAGCACCGGTTTCATTGCCCAGAAGTCCGTTTCGCCCAGCGCCGCCTGTTGAGCGTCAAGAATGGGCTTGTCTTGTTCCTCGAACGCGAAGCGCCGCATCTCGGCAAATTTGGCTGCTTCCGCATCGGTCAAGCGGGTGCCGGCTGGTAATGCTGCCGCAAAGTGATAATGCGTCGTATATCGCGTTTCCGGCGTGAGAATGTGGACGCCGTAATACCACCCGTGGTCCTCGCGCGTGGCGCCGACAGCGTGGACGCCAGAGTCCAGCAAGAAGCAGCTGGGTGGCATCCACCGCATCTCCGTCCACATGTCGACCAGACCCTGGTCGCGCCGGTAGAGCATATCGAATACCCCGGGCACGCTGATGCCCGGCATCCACCGGCGGCAAACAATGTGCCCCTCGTCCTCGGTCAAGACCTGATCCGCGCCGACCTGTTCTGGACTGCCCAGGAGACCGTCGTGCAGGTAAGTAATGTGGCTGAGATCGAGTAGATTCTCGGCCATCAATTCATAGTTGGCCTTGATATGGATATACCCGCCCGTGCTCACAAGGTAGCCTGAGGAAGGATCCAACACACTGTAGTCTGGAAGAAGAGCAAGATCCGCGGGGGCATCTCCCATCCAGATCCAGAGCATTCCATGGCGCTCCTCCACCGGGTACGCGCGCACTTTGGCGGCTGCGGGAATTTTGCCGTCGCCATGAGGGTTCTTTACACAGGCTCCTGAACAATCGAAGCGCAAGCCGTGATATCCGCACTCGATCTGGTCGCCGCGAATCGTCCCGAGGTGAAGGGGAACAAAGCGGTGTGGGCAGCGGTCTTGCAGAGCCACCGGTGATCCGTCCTGCTTCCTATAGAAGACTACGGCCTCATCAAGCAATGTGCGATGAAACATCTCGCCAGCACGAACTTGATGCGTCAAACACGCCACATACCAAGCATTCTTGAGATAGGTCATTTGGGGTCTCCGCTGTTGTTGTGTCCGTTCAACGAGTTCATTCTATACACAAACAAACAGAGTGAGCGGTTTGTAAATGTAGGGGATTACCCGCCCGTGTTCTGGTATAATTCAACGTAAATAGCTGATTTTTATGGATTTTATGAGAGATTCCCGCGTCGAGCACCATGCCGGAACCTAAGTCTCCGATACGTCGAAGGACGTCCTCCACTGGAGGGGCAGCCGCAGGATCCGGCGTTCCAGTCCGCCGGTCGCAGGAGACACGCAGCCGGGAGGCACGTGAGCGACTTCTCGCTGCGACTATCGACGTGCTCATGCGGCGTGGCTACGGTGGCTTGACGACCAAGGAGGTTGCAACCCAGTCAGGGCTCTCCAATGGCGCGCTGATGCACCACTTCGCGACCAAAGCGGAACTCGTGGTGGCAGCCACAGAGTGGATTTACGATGTGGCGACTGAGCGCGGTCAGCGGGTGGCCGAGTCGCCCGAAGCACGCGCGAATCCCATCGAGGGATTCATTGCGGACTGCGTGAGCGTATATCTGGATTGGCCGTTCACAGTAGCGTTGGAGGTACTGATGGTAGCGCGCACCGATCCCGAGTTGATGGAACGGATCATGCCAGTAATGATGCGCTATCGGCAGACGACAAACGCCCGCTGGCTGCAGGTGCTCCAGGCATCGGGCTTGGCCGCGAAGGACGCAGAGCGAGTTCTGAATCTCACGCTAAATCAAGTGCGCGGCATGGCCGTGCACCAGTTGTGGCAGACAGACGAAACCTATGCGCGAGTAAATCTTGACGATTGGAGGCGGCTCATTTCCGAGCACGTGGCGAGGAAAATTCGGGAGAGTGCGCGCTAACAACGTGTCGCCAGGCTTCCGCCAGGTCGCTCGTCGTGCGATTACCCGAGTCAATCAGCCTCTGTCCTTCGGGATATGAAAGTCAGACGGATTGAGGTAAGTGGCAAGCAACCTGCCAAATGCATTCAGCAGTGCATCTGAGTTCATGCCCGATGTGCCTGCCAGAGCGGGACAGATGATCCAGCCGGTCCCACGCCGTTTGAACATGCGCAGGTGTTTCGCCTGATCGGCTGGCTGCAACAGCAGTTCTTCGGCGACCACATCGCCGAGCGCGAAGGCTCGAATAAAGTCTTCCGTATGCCGATGGCCCAAGCACACCACGAGCTTTGGCTGCCAACGCGTGCAGATCTCGGACAGAAAGCGGAAACGCCCGCCATGGCGGCAAAGGTCCAGATAGCGCTGCTTGGGTACCAACTCCCTTTGTCCGCGGAACACCTTGGACCAAGGCGTTAGGCCATCGAGATGCAATGGCAATGGAAACAGGCTCAGCTTGAACTCGGCGCCCCAGGGCCCATACAGCTGCTGTTCGTAATACTGCTGGCAGTCCGTGGCATACAGGGGGAGGCCCAACACTTCGGCGCGAGCCGCCGCCATGATGCGGGCAATATGCTGGTGGCCCATCCATTTTCCGAGGCTCTCGCGATACGTTGTGCGAAACGCTGCATCCCATGCCGGAGGGGCCGTGCGCGGCCTCAGCGGCGCGGTCAGATGTTCGAACCACGGATGTGGGCTTCCGTCGCAGAACCACACCGACGCCCCCGGATTTCCCCCTTCCATCCCGACATACGAAGCAAAATAGCCGTCCAACTCCGACCTAGTAAACACGGCATTTTCCATACTGCTCCCCTTACAGCGCAATGCGCCCCGTTAACTCAGCGCCTCAACGTGCTGACCGGCCACCTAACCCGCCGCCCGTGCCGCTGGAATCGTCTCGCCGGATACCAAACGAGACATGGGCGCGGATGAAGTGTTTCGCTTCAAAGAGTTTCAGGCCTTCTCGAATTGTCTGCCGGTCAGTCCGACTCCAAGTCATGGATCCAGGTGGCCCGGCATTCCTTCTTTGGGCTCGCCTTGATTCGGGGTCCGGGTCAAGGCGGTGGAGGCTCACTATGGTGCGGAATGGGAAAGGGCGGTCAGCCGTGCGCCCGGATGGGGAGGGAAATCCGATGCGTCCAGCCGCCGCGCCAAGTAGGCTCCCAGCGCGTCAAGAAGCACATTGGAACTCAACCCTTTGGGGCCGCCGAGTGAAGGGCTAAGCACCAGCGCAGTTCGTTCATGTTCAAAGACATATAGCGATTGAGGTACATCTGCAGGCTGCAGAATTTCCTCAATTCCATCGATACCTTCGAAGCCGAATGCACGCAGATAATCGTACCTGTGCCGTTGGCCCAAGCACAGGATGATGCGCGGTTGATGCAGATGGCGCAGCTTGGAGATGAAGCGGAATCGGCCGCCATTGCGGCACAAGTGCAAGTAGGCCGATTTGGAGAGCAGGACGGAATCTTCTTCGAACGCCTCGTTCCATGGCCGGCTGGGACGTGGATTTTCTGGAAATGGAAAGAGATTCAACTTGAACTCCCAGCCATGCGGCGCATAGAGATAGTGGTAGAAATACTCCGTCGCGTCGATTGGGCTATGCTCTGGCGCCAGGGTCGATGCGTAGGCCGCTGCGATGACGCGCGCAATTCGGTAGTGCGTTTGCCATTGCTGGAAGAAGTGAGCATTGGCTCGACGAAAGGCGGCGTTCCAGGAGCCGGGCTGCTTCTCCGGGCGCAGTGCTTTCAGCGATGGCATGCAGCTGAACAACGGAGCCACATCGCACACCCAGAGGGCCGCATCGGGATTGCCGCCATCCATTCCAAAGAACGACGTAAAAGCGAGGTCGAGTTCCGCACGGCCCGGTGCGGAGATCCGAGTCTGTGTCATCCCTAAACCTCCAATGGGCGCGCTGCCTGTCCGCCCGCTTTCTGTCGATGTGCTGACCACTGTTTCCCGAACGATAGAGCACCCGCAACCCAGGCAAAGCGCGGCCAAGACGGTACGCAGATGCTACTGATAGGTCATGGTGAATGTCATCACGCTGTTGGCCCTGCCAGGTCCCACCGTAGATCCCGTCTGGATGTAGCGGGCCCTGAAGGGGATGGTGTAGCTGCCGCCGGTGGTGCTGTTGTATCCGTTGAAGGTCTGGGCACGGCCCAGTTGAAAGGCGGCGCCGGAGCCGTCTAGCAACTGCACGCCCACGCCGGTTGCGGTGGAGGTGCCATCCAGCGCCACAACGGAGTTCACCGAGCTGATGATCGGTGTGACGGCGTCGACCTGGTACTGGATGGCTTTCATTCCCGCCGGGCAATTGTTCAACGCAAGATCGAAGTTGACTGAAGACGTAACCGTATTGGGGCCGCTGAATTCGGAGCTTCGGTGCGAGCGTAGATCGACCGGGATACTCGGCGTGGTGCACGCCGGCACGATGAATATCGAATTCCCAGTGAATGCTGTTACCGGTAGTTGATACGTCACGCTGCTGACCGGGCCGTTCGGCGTGCCGGACGGGAATTCGGCCATGCCGGCCTGGGCAATGACACCGAGGACCACCATGCCCGGTGTAATGGGCCCGGTCTTCACGAAGGCGAATGCCATACCCACACCGCTGTTTAAGAGGGGGCCCGGCGGAGGCGAGTACCGGGCGCTTGCCATGCCCAGCCAACTGGTGGTGTCGAGTCCCCGTGTCTGGGACCAGCCCGCCCGTTCCATATAACCGACGCTCTGCATGATCAAGCCAACGCCGTCAAGGTTGGTATTGAATACCTGGTAGCTGAGACCGTTCTCCCAGTACGTCGTGCCGGAGAAGGTCAGCGTCGATTGCAATGCCGGGCCAAAGGCGATGTCGGCCGTGTCGTTGCAATTCCAGACATTCTGGTAGGTTTGCTGGAGGCGCGTGAAGGGCGTGATCCGGGTGCCTGTCGGCGCACCACGCGGAATGGTATAGGTCCCGGTCGGCAGGGAAAAGTTGAGATCGCTGTAGTTTACGCTGCACTCTACGCGGGCGAAGGCGGAGGAGCAGACGGTTGCCAGCCACAGCAGGATGGCGGTCTTCAGACAGATGACGGATTGCCGGATACGCCGGCCGTCAGTGCGCTGCTCTCGGGAAAGCGAAGGTACCATCATTGCGTGCGTCATTTGCAGACCAATGCCGTTGCGGAATAGGGGGGAGTGCTGCCGGGGGCCGTCTCGGGCAGGTTGTAGGCCACCGCGCACTGTTCGGAGGGGCTACCGCCCCACTTGACGGTCAGCTCGCCAGCGTCCTTGTGCAATCTGCGCGCGATGATGCGGCTGGCCTGCGCCACCGTGCCAACGCTTTGCCCGCTGACATCGAAAACCTCTGCGCCGAAGGGCAAGGGCTTGCCGTCGCTGGTCCTGGCCTGGAGGATCGCCGTGCGCCCCGTGTTCTCGGTTTCGAACCGCAGCCTCACGACGGCACCTGCCGTAGGTGCGACGTGCTGCTCGGTCGATTTGAGTTCCACATTCAGTGG